>NZ_JBJMAV010000006.1:0-188908 GCF_046600715.1 Novilysobacter viscosus | reverse complement strand
GCGCGCTGCTGGGCGGCGGCCTGGCTGGCAGCGGCCTCGCGCTCGGCGGACTGGCGGGCGGCCAGGTCGCGTGCAGCCTGCTCCTGCTGGGCCTGCTGCTGCGCCGCGCGCTCGCGCTCCAGTTCGACCTGGCGCTCAGCCTGCTCTTCGGCACTGACGGCCTCTTCCTCGGCGCGGGTCTCGGCGGCCTGCTCGCGCTCGGCGATGCTGGCCTTCAGCCGCGCCAGTGCCGGGTGCTTGTCGTCTGCGCGCTCCAGCAGCGCGGCCAGGCGGCGTGCTTCGGCGAAGTCACCGCGGCCCACGCTCTGCTCGATCGCAATCACCGTCATCGGCAACAGGTCGGTCAGGGCGCTGGACACGCCCGCATCGCCAGGCGACTTCTCGCGCAGGGCCAGGTAGTACTCGACCGCGTTGTCCTCGGCCGGCGCGTACAGGCGGTTCTCGGCGTACGCACTTCGGGCGGCCTCGCGGAGGTCCTCCTCGCTCATCGCGGTGACGCGGCTGGACACCGCCGTCTCCGGGGTGACCTGCTCGGCAGCGGGCGTCCCGGCCGCCGGATCAGCGGCGTCGGCGGCATCGTCCTTGCCGCAGGCCGCCAGGCCCAGGCCCAGGGCCAGCAGCAGCGAAAGGTTCAGGATGGTGGTGTTCGGGCGACTCGACAGGCGCCCCGGCTGGTGAACTACGGTCATTGGCAACGCTCCCCTGGAGTGCGCCAGGCACGGCGCACAGACGCGTAGGACGCGACAGCGCGGCCCATTTGTCAAGGGCGGGGGGCTGAATGTGATGAACGTCCGCTTCCGCGCGACCCGCCGGTTCAGGTGCTATTTGCCGATGCAGAAGCTGGCGAAGATGTGGCCCAACAGGTCGTCGGCGCGTACCCGCCCGGTGATGGCACCCAGCGATTCGTGCGCATGGCGCAGGGCTTCGGCGGCCAGGTCCAGCGACTCGTGGACGAGCAGGCCGCGTGCCTGGTCCAGCTCACCCGCGGCGGCCTGCAGCGCCGCCACGTGCCGCGCACGGGCGGTGAAAGCGCCTTCCGGGTCGCCCGCATCCGAGCACGCCAGCATCCCCAGGCGCGCATGCAGGGCGTCCAACCCCTGACCGGTCAAGGCCGAGACGGCGATCGCCCCGGCCGGTATCCCCGGCGCGTCAGGGGGCGCTGCACCGGCGGTGAGCAGGTCGGCCTTGTTGAGCAGCCACAGCTGGGCACGCGCGCTTGCGGCCGCAGCGGCGGCCATCGCCAGACCCTCGGCGGGGGCGCGGGCGTCGACCACGACGATGGCCAGGTCTGCGCGTTCCAGTTCGGCGCGGGCGCGGCGCATGCCCTCGCGTTCGATCGCATCGCCCCCGACGCGCAGCCCGGCAGTGTCGACGAGGGTCACTTCGACGCCGTCGATGCGTACGGCCTCCTGCAACAGGTCCCGGGTGGTGCCGGCCACCTCGGTGACGATCGCCCGGTCGCGGCCAGCCAGCGCGTTGAGCAGTGAGCTCTTGCCGGCGTTGGGCGGACCGACGATCACCGCGTGCAGGCCATCGCGCAGCCGGCGGCCCTGCTCTGCGTCACGCAGCAGCGCGTCCAGCGCCTGTGCGGCTGCGTCCAGGTCGGCGCGCAACTGCGGACCACCCAGGGTCTCGATGGGTTCGTCGGCGAAATCGATGGCCGCCTCCACGTGGACCCGCGCCCGCAGCAGGGCCTGCGCAATCGCCTCGACACGGCGTGAGAACGCGCCCTCCAGCGCGCGACGCGCGGCGCGGGCCGCCCGCGCATCGCTGGCCGCGATCAGGTCGGCGACCGCCTCGGCCTGCGCCAGGTCCAGCTTGCCTTCCAGGAACGCGCGCTCGCTGAACTCCCCGGGCCGTGCGCGGCGCGCACCCAGCGCGCAACAGCGATCGACCAGTGCGTGCAGCACGGCGGGGCTACCGTGGGCCTGCAGCTCGACCACGTCCTCACCGGTGTAGCTGGCCGGGGCGGCGAAGTACAGCGCGATGCCGTCGTCAATGGCGGTACCGAAAGCGTCCTGGAAGCGGGCGAAGGTCGCATGCCGCGGGGCCAGCGCACGCGCGCAGAGGCGCTCGCCAATGCCGAGTGAGAGCGGGCCCGACAGGCGCACGATGCCGACGCCGCCTGGCCCGGCCGCGGTGGCGATGGCTGCGATGGTGTCTCTGTCGGTCATCGGTTTCGGGGCCCGTCCCGGACCGTGCGGACACTGCCGCCGGTCGCCCGGCCGCCGCCCGCCGCAGGGACGGGCGTCGCCAGGCTCAGGCGCGGGCGGCGTTGTCGGCGTACTTGCGTGTCATGTACCACTGCTGGGCCAGGCCAATGCCGGCATTGGTGATCCAGTACAGCACCAGGCCCGCCGGGAAGAAGGCGAACATCACGCCGAACACCAACGGCATGAACTGCATCATCTTCTGCTGCATCGGGTCCATGCCCGACATTGGCGCCAGCTTCTGGCCGGCCCACATCACCGCCATGTTGATCGCCGGCAGCACGAAGTAGGGGTCGCGCGCGGTGAGGTCGTTGATCCAGAGGATCCACGGCGCATGGCGGAGCTCGACGGACTCCAGCAGCACCCAGTACAGCGCCAGGAACACCGGCATCTGCACCAGCAGCGGCAGGCAGCCACCGACCGGGTTGATCTTCTCCTTCTTGTACAGGTCCATCATCGCCTGCTGGAACTTCTGGCGGTCGTCGCCATAGCGCTCCTTGAGCTGTGCCATGCGCGGCTGGAACTTGCGCATCCGCGCCATCGACTTGTACTGGGCGGTCGACAAAGGCAGCAGCAGCAGCTTGATGACCACCACCAGGCCGATGATCGCCCAACCCCAGTTGCCCACCAGCGAGTGGATCGCGTCGAGCAGCCAGAACAGCCAGCTGCCCAGCGTGGCGAAAATGCTGTAGCTGCTGAAGTCCACCGCGCGCTCAAGGCCGGGCACGCCCTGGGCCTCGATCTGCTTGACCAGCTTCGGGCCGACCCACAGCCGCGCTTCGGTGGCGGCGGTGGCCCCGGGAGCGACGTTGAACGCCGGACCACGCGATTCGATCTCGAATTGTCCGGCGCCGTGCTCGAGCACGAACAACGAAGCCTGGTCGGACTGCGGAATCCAACCGGCGAAGAAGTGGTGCTGCAGCATCGCGATCCAGCCCCCGGTGACCTGGCGGTTGAGCGGACCGTCGTCAGCGATGTCTTCGAAGTCGCGCTTCTCGTACTTTTCCGCGGCGCTGTACCAGGCTGCGCCCTGGTAGCTGTACTGCTCGGCGTTCATGGGGCCGCCGCGGCTCAACGCGCGCGGCTCGCGCCGCAGCTGGCGATAGACGTAGCCTTCCCACGGCTGGCTGCCGGCGTTGACCACTTCATCGCGCACGGTGACCGCGTACTCGCCGCGTGTGAATGTGTAGGTGCGGCGGATGGTCACGCCGCCCGCGCCGGTCCACTCGAAGGGCACCTGGACGCTCTGGGCGCCCTCGGCCAGCGTGAAGCGGCGTGCGTCGCCGACCGGCCGGAAGCCGGCCTCGTGCGACGGGGCCGCTGAATTACCGGCCCAGCCGGACTGGGCGACGAAGTAGCGGCCTGCGGCCTGGTCGAGCAGGCGTACGGGCGCACTGCCCTCGGCCGCCTCGCTGGGGAAGCCCATGAGATCAGCCTGGCGGATCTCTCCGCCGGTCATCTCGATCCTCAGCACGTCGGTGGCAACGGTCACCACCGGGTCGCTCGCCACGGGCTTGACCGGCGCAGCGGCCGCCACCATGCCCGGCGCGTTGGGCACCGTGGGAGTCCCGTCCCCGGCCGAGGGCACGCTGCCCACCGGGGTCTGCGTGGCCAGGGCGGCAGCGGATGTGGCAGGAGTGTTGCCGACGGCAGCGCGTTCCTTGCCCCACTCCATCCAGAGCAGGGTCGCCACCGCCAGCCAGGCGAAGATCAGGAAAACGCGGGTCTGGTTCATGGTGTCGGGGTTCTTTCGAGGCGTTCGGAACGCGCACGCGCGTGCGGCACGTAGAGGCTCAGCCGGCGCTAGCCGGCGAGGCGGGATCGGAATCTGTGGTGCGCGATGGCGCGGACGGTCCCGCGTCGGGCCCGGTCACGGCAGCGGCCGGCATTGTGACGGCGGTGGCCCCATCGGGCAACGCGCCGGCTCGTTTCAGCAGGCGCTCGAAGGCGGCGCGCAGCGCCACGCCGTCACACGCACTGGCGCCCGGCCGCGCCACCACCACGTAGTCAGCGGGCGGCAGTGCTGCCCGGTGCTCGCGGAAGGCCGCGCGCAGCACGCGCTTGATCCGGTTGCGGCCGACGGCATGCGGGTCGACCTTGCGCGACACCGCCAGCCCCAGGCGGGCGGGACTCTCGGCTTGGGCAGGGGGGCACACGTGCAGCGCCAGCACCGGCAGCGCCACGCGGCGCCCATGCTTGAATATGCGGTCGAATTCCGCGCGCGCGCGAACCCGCGCTGTGCGCGGGAGACGGGGCGGGATCATCGGGGGGCAGCGGCGCGCAGGCGGCCGCGGCAGTCAGCGGCGCGCTTAGGCGCAGAGACGCTTGCGGCCCTTGGCCCGGCGGCGTGCAAGGATCTTGCGGCCGTCGGCGGTCGCCATGCGGGCACGGAAACCGTGGTCGCGCTTGCGCTTGAGGTTGCTGGGCTGGTAGGTGCGCTTGGTGGCCATGGTGGCTCTGCGATAACGGCGGAAAAGACCGTCAATAATAGCGACGCCCCGCGCCCCCGGTCAAGCTCGCCCAGGCAGCGCCCTTCGTACCTCCCGGAACGCCTGAGGTGTGATGCCCGCGAAACCGGACTTCCGGCGACTGCCCACCCGGCAGGCTGGTGGTAGTCTGGCCGACCCCCAACCGCCCTGCGGCGCGGCCCTCGACGGTGCCGTGCAGGGGTCCGTTTCGCCCCTTACTTCAGAGTTCCAAGACGTGCATTCCTCGACCCCGGACGCCTGGCCCCGCTGCCTCGAACGCCTTGAAGCCGAACTGCCGGCCGAGGATGTCCATGCCTGGATCCGACCGTTGCAGGCGTTGCGTCGCAATGAGGTAACGGTGCTGTACGCGCCCAATGCCTTTGTCATCGAGCATGTGCGCGAACGCTACCTGGCGAGGATCCGGGAGTTGCTGGCGCATTTCTCCGGCAGTGACGCCGTCAGCCTGGAGGTCGGCTCCCTGCCCCGCGCGGTTCCGGCCGTGCAGGCCACCGCGGCCGCTTCGCCGGCGGCGGTGGCGCCGGGTACCCGCGCGGTCACCACCACCGGCGAGCCGTTCAACGGCCACCTCGACGCGCATTACACGTTCGACAACTTCGTCGAAGGCCGCAGCAACCAGCTCGGCCGGGCAGCGGCATGGCAGGCCGCGCTCAAACCGGGCGAACGCGCCCACAACCCCCTGTTGCTGTATGGCGGCACCGGGCTGGGCAAGACCCACCTGATGTTCGCGGCCGGCAACGAGATGCGCCGCCAGAACCCGGCCACGCGGGTGATGTACCTGCGCAGCGAGCAGTTCTTCAGCGCGATGATGAAGGCGCTGCAGGAAAAGGCGATGGACGGGTTCAAGCGCCATTTCCAGCAGGTCGACGCTCTGCTGATCGACGACATCCAGTTCTTTGCCGGCAAGGACCGCACGCAGGAGGAGTTCTTCCACACCTTCAACGCGCTGTTCGACGGCAAGCAGCAGATCATCCTGACCTGCGACCGCTACCCGCGAGAGGTCGAGGGCCTGGAGCCGCGGCTGAAGTCGCGCCTGGCGTGGGGCCTGTCGGTGGCGATCGAGCCACCGGACTTCGAGACCCGCGCGCAGATCGTGCTGTCCAAGGCCAAGGAGCGAGGGGCCAACATCCCCGAGGACGTGGCATTCCTGCTCGCCAAGAAGATGCGCAGCAACGTGCGGGACCTGGAAGGGGCGCTCAACACGCTGGCGGCCCGGGCCAACTTCACCGGCCGGGCGATCACGGTCGAGTTTGCGCAAGAGACGCTGCGTGACCTGCTGCGGGCGCAGCAGTACGCGATCGGCATCCCCAACATCCAGAAGACCGTGGCAGACTACTACGGCCTGCAGATCAAGGACTTGTTGTCGAAACGGCGGACCCGTTCGCTCGCCCGTCCGCGCCAGATGGCCATGGCGCTGACCAAGGAGTTGACCGAGCACAGCCTGCCGGAGATCGGCGATGCCTTCGCCGGTCGCGACCACACCACGGTGCTGCATGCCTGCCGTCAGATCCGCACGCTGATGGAGACCGACGGCAAGTTGCGCGAGGACTGGGAGAAGCTGCTCCGCAAGCTGAGCGAGTAATCGCAACGCGGGGGACAGGGTCGGGACAAGGTGTGGATAAGTACGGTTGCCGCGGTTGGCCCGAAAGTTGTCCACAGGTTGTACGCTGCCAGGAGTCGGGTTTTACCTGCGTTCAGCCGGCAATAAAAGCTATGTTTTTCATGTGGTTAGTGGTGTTGTCCCGGGTTTTGGCCGCCTCCATCACCACCACGCTTTAGATTTATCCAACATCTTGTCTTGGGCACAGGGGAGCACGGTCCGCATGCGTTTCAGTCTGCAACGCGAGGTTTTCCTCAAGCCGTTGGCGCAGGTCGTCAATGTGGTTGAACGTCGCCAGACCCTGCCGGTCCTGGCCAACCTTCTGGTCCAGGTGAAGGACGGCCAGTTGTCTTTGACCGGCACCGACCTGGAAGTCGAGATGATCTCCCGCATAGCGGTGGACGAAGCCCAGGACGGGGAAACCACGATCCCGGCCCGCAAGCTGTTCGAGATCGTCCGCGCCCTGCCCGATGGCAGCAAGGTCACCGTGTCGCAGGCGGCCGAGAAGGTGACGGTCTCGGCCGGGCGCTCGCGCTTCACCCTGGCCAGCCTTCCGGCCAACGACTTCCCGTCCATCGATGAAGTCGAGGCCACCGAGCGGGTGCGGGTGCCGGAAGCGGCGCTGAAGGAACTGATCGAACGCACCGCGTTCGCCATGGCCCAGCAGGACGTGCGCTACTACCTCAATGGCCTGCTCTTTGACCTTCGTGAGAATTCGCTTCGCTGCGTGGCCACCGACGGCCACCGCCTGGCGCTGTGCGAAGCGCAGTACGAAGGCGGCGCCCAGGCCAAGCGGCAGATCATCGTCCCCCGCAAGGGCGTGACCGAGTTGCAGCGTCTGCTGGAGGGCGGCGACCGCGAGCTCGAGCTTGAGATGGGCCGTGGCCACATCCGGGTCAAGCGTGACGATGTGACCTTCACCAGCAAGCTCATCGACGGACGCTTTCCCGATTACGAAGCGGTCATTCCGATCGGGGCCGACAAGGAGGTCCGGATCGACCGCGAGGTCCTGCGCGCCTCTCTGCAGCGCGCGGCGATCCTGTCCAATGAAAAGTACCGGGGTGTTCGTATAGAGGTCTCGCCGGGCCAGCTCAAGATCAGCGCCCACAACCCCGAGCAGGAAGAGGCGCAGGAGGAAGTGGAGGCCGACACCCGTGTGGACGACCTGTCGGTGGGGTTCAACGTCAATTACCTGCTCGATGCCCTCAGTGCCCTGCGCGATGAGCATGTCGTCATCGCGTTGCGCGATGCGAATTCCTCGGCGCTGGTACGCGAGGCATCGAACGACCGGTGCCGCCATGTCGTGATGCCGCTGCGGCTCTAGGCACATGTCCTGATGTTCCACGTGGAACACGCAGCACCTCACACGCCCGGCTTGCCCGGGCGTGTTCGCATTCAGTGCACTGCGCCGAAATCCCGTCCATGAGAGTCCTGCGCTTACAGGCCCGCCAGCTTCGCCGCTTTGATACGGTCGAAATCGAGCCGGCCTCCGGGCTGAACCTCATCCTGGGTGGGAACGGCGCGGGCAAAACCAGCTTGCTCGAAGCCCTGCACCTCATGGCCTACGGACGCAGCTTCAGGGGGCGGGTGCGCGACGGCCTTATCCGCAGCGGAGAAACCGCACTGGAAGTGTTCGTCGAGTGGGAGGACGAGCCCCCGACCCCAGACCAGCAACAGGACGGTGCCAGGAAGCTCCGGCGTGCTGGTCTACGACATACGGGCAGTGACTGGACCGGGCGACTGGACGGTCGCGATGTCACGCAACTGGGTGACCTGTGTGCGGCGTTGGCGGTGGTCACCTTCGAGCCCGGAAGCCACGCGTTGATTACCGGATCCGGTGAACACAGGCGTCGTTTCCTGGATTGGGGGTTGTTCCACGTGGAACATGGCTTCCTGCCGGCCTGGAGGCGTTATGCGCGAGCACACAAGCAGCGCAATGCATTGCTCAAGCGGCGCGGGGGCGCTGACGAGTTGGGTGCGTGGGAGCGCGAGATGGCAGATGCTGGCGATCTCGTCACCCGCCACCGCGAGGTCTACCTGGCCTCGCTGCAGGCTCATATCCAACCTTTGTTGCGAGAATGGGCACCCGCGCTGGGCGCCATCGAGTTGTCCTACCAACCCGGGTGGCGACGCGACGCCACGTCGCTGGACGACGCCCTGTTGCTCGCGCGCGAGCGCGACATGGCAGCAGGTCACACCTCGGTGGGCCCGCACCGGGCCGACTGGCGTGTCGACTTCGACTCATTGCCCGGGCGTGAGGCACTGTCGCGCGGCCAGGCCAAGCTGACTGCACTGGCGGCGATCCTGGGCCAGGGGGAACACCAGGCGGTGCAGCGCCGGCAGTGGCCTGTGGTGGCGCTGGACGACCTGGCCTCGGAGCTGGATCGCGCGCACCAGCGGCGGGTGCTCGAGAGGCTCGATGACTGGAAGGCACAGGTCCTGATCACCGGAACAGATGCGCCCGCAGGACTGGGCGAGGCCGGTCGGATGGCCGCTGTGTTCCACGTGGAACATGGGGTGCCGCGGCGCGCTTGAGGTAACGCTACCGGCTGGGGACCCACCCCTTGGCTGCTATACTGGCAAGACATATAGCTAATGTGTCTCGCCGCCGCCGCGCCACGCCGCGGTGTCACGGAGCCCGCTGCACAATGACCCAGATCGAGCACGACCCTTCGCACGACGCCGCCGTCGATTCGCCCCCACCCAACCAGACCTACGACTCCAGCAAGATCACCGTCTTGCGGGGACTGGAGGCCGTTCGAAAGCGCCCGGGCATGTACATCGGCGACGTGCACGACGGCACCGGCCTGCACCACATGGTGTTCGAGGTGGTCGACAACTCGATCGACGAGGCGCTGGCCGGGCATGCCGACGATGTAGTGGTCACCCTCCACGAAGACGGCTCGGTGTCGGTCTCGGACAATGGCCGTGGCGTGCCGGTGGATATCCACAAGGAAGAGGGCGTCTCGGCAGCCGAAGTGATCCTGACCGTGCTGCACGCGGGCGGCAAGTTCGACGACAACAGCTACAAGGTTTCAGGCGGCCTGCATGGCGTGGGCGTCTCGGTGGTCAACGCGCTGTCCGAACACCTGTGGCTGGACATCTGGCGCGACGGCCACCACCACCGGCAGGAGTACGCGCTGGGCGAACCGCTGTATCCGCTCAAGCAGCTGGACGAGACCCAGCGCCGGGGCACGCTGCTGCGTTTCAAGCCGGCGCGGGAAATCTTTTCCGATGTCGAGTTCCACTACGACATCCTGGCCAAGCGCCTGCGCGAGCTGTCGTTCCTCAATTCGGGCGTCAAGATCACCCTGATCGACGAGCGCGGCGACGGCAAGCGCGACGTGTTCCAGTACGAGGGTGGCATCCGTTCCTTCGTCGAACACCTGGCCCAGCTGAAGACGCCACTGCACCCCAAGGTGATCTCGGTTTCCGGCGAGCTCAACGGCATCACCGTGGACGTTGCGCTGCAGTGGACCGACTCCTACCAGGAGACGATGTTCTGCTTCACCAACAACATCCCGCAGAAGGACGGCGGCACCCACCTGATCGGCTTCCGCGCGGCACTGACCCGCACGTTGAGCAATTACATCGAGCAGAACGGGATCGCCAAGCAGGCCAAGGTGGCACTGTCTGGCGACGACATGCGCGAAGGCATGATCGCAGTGCTGTCGGTGAAAGTCCCCGACCCCAGCTTCTCCAGCCAGACCAAGGAGAAGCTGGTCAGTTCCGACGTGAGGCCGGTCGTTGAGAGCACGTTCGGCGCACGATTGGAGGAGTTCCTCCAGGAAAACCCGAATGAAGCCCGTGCCATCGCCGGCAAGATCGTCGATGCCGCCCGTGCCCGGGAGGCGGCCCGCAAGGCACGCGACCTGACCCGCCGCAAAGGTGCCCTGGACATCGCCGGGTTGCCCGGCAAGCTGGCAGACTGCCAGGAAAAGGACCCCGCGTTGTCGGAGCTGTTCATCGTCGAGGGTGACTCCGCTGGCGGCTCGGCCAAGCAGGGCCGCAACCGCAGGACCCAGGCGATCCTGCCGCTCAAGGGCAAGATCCTCAACGTCGAGCGCGCGCGCTTCGACCGCATGCTGGCCTCGGCCGAGGTAGGCACGCTGATCACCGCGCTGGGAACGGGTATCGGCAAGGACGAGTACAACCCGGACAAGCTGCGCTACCACCGCATCATCCTGATGACCGACGCCGACGTGGACGGCAGCCACATCCGCACGCTGCTGCTGACCTTCTTCTACCGGCAGATGCCCGAGCTGATCGAACGCGGCCACATCTACATCGGGTTGCCGCCGCTGTACAAGATCAAGCAGGGCAAGAACGAGCTCTACCTGAAGGACGACGCGGCGCTGGACGCCTACCTGGCCGGCAACGCGGTGGAAGGTGCGTCGCTGGTGCCCGCCACCGGTGAGCCGGCGATCGAGGGCACCGCCCTGGAGAAGCTGCTGCTGGTCTATGCCGGCGCGCGTGAAACCATCGCCCGCAACGCGCATCGCTATGACCCCGCCGTGCTGGAGGCGCTGATCGACTTCACGCCGCTGGACAGCGCGCACCTGGCCGGCAATATCGATGAGCAGCACGAAATCGATGCCTTGCAGGCGCGCCTCAACAAGAGTGGCCTGGGCAGGCCGCGCTACGCGCTCGCGCTGGTGCCGGCCACCGAGCAACACCCGGCCGCGCTGCGCGTGACCCGCCAGCACATGGGTGAGGAGCTCATCCAGGTACTGCCGCTCTCGGTGTTCGAGCAGGGCGAACTGCGTGCGCTGCGTGAAGCCGCCGCGCAACTGCACGGCCTGATTCGCGATGGGGCCCAGATCGTCCGGGGCAGCCGCGCCCATCCGGTTTCCAGCTTTGCCCAGGCGCAGGCCTGGCTGATGGACGAGGCCAAGAAGGGACGCCAGATCCAGCGCTTCAAGGGCCTGGGTGAAATGAACCCCGAGCAGCTCTGGGATACCACCGTGAACCCGGAAACCCGCCGCCTGCTGCAGGTGCGCATCGAGGACGCGGTCGCGGCCGACCAGATCTTCAGCACGCTGATGGGTGATGTGGTCGAGCCGCGCCGCGAGTTCATCGAAGACAACGCGCTGAAGGTTGCAAACCTGGACATCTGACCGGTTCGGAGCAACGCATGGACGCTGCACCCACACCGCACGGGGCGAACCCGGTCGCGGCGGCTGCCCGGCAACGATGGCCGCGGCCGGTCGGAGCCTTCATCCTGGATACGGTGATAGCGGCCACCACGTTGCTGGTCGTCGGCCTGCTGTCGGTATTCGCCTGGGGGCTGTTCGACGCGATCATCAACACGCCCGGCGCGCCGCGCGGGCCTCAACCCGCGGCCGCCCCGTCAATGCCGGGCCTGCTGGTGCAGTTGTGGATCGGGATCGGCGCGATGGCTGCCGCAGCGATCGTCACCTATTACTGGCAGGGGCCGGCAGGCGCTGTCGAGCGGCGTGGATCCCTCAATGCAATGCGCCAGCGATCCAGCTGGTTTACTGCGATCGGTACGGGCCTGGCCGTTTTCTTCCTCAGCGCTGCCATTGCTTGGTCGGGCCGCCTGTTGGGCGTGGAGCCGGCCCCGACGAACCTGGCCTACCTCGAGGTACTGGCGGGTCGGCCGGTGATGGTGCTGCTGGTGGTAGGCCTGCTGGCACCGGCCTACGAAGAGCTGCTGTTCCGCCGGGTGCTGTTCGGCCGCCTCTGGCGGGCGGGCCGGCCGGTGCTCGGCCTGGTGCTCAGCAGCGCGGTTTTCGCATTCGTCCACGAGGTCCCCGGCGTCAGTGACAACACATGGCCGGCGCTGGCCATGCTGCTGCTGGTGTACGGCGGCATGGGAGCGGCATTTGCGTGGGTCTACTGGAGGACCGGCACGCTGTGGGCCCCCATCGCCGCCCATGCGACCAACAACCTGCTTGCCGCCAGCGTGCTGCTCACCGGTGCGGCCTGAATGGGGTCGCAGTCGCCATTGCTGAATTGACGGGTCTTTGACCCGGGCGCCTCTACAACGGGAGACCTCCCCGATCCAGGACTCCCGCCCATGAAGCCCCTGCTCCTCGGCTTGGCCATCGCCGCCGCCGTCACCGCCTGCGCCACCGCCACGTCCCCCACCGGACGCACCCAACAGGTGGGCGCCGTCTCCCAACAGCAGCTCAACCAGATGGGCGCCCAGGCGTTTGCACAGGCCAAGGCACAGAACCGTCAGAGCAGCAACGCATCGCAGAACAACTACGTTCGATGCGTGGTCAATGCCGTGACCCGAGAACTGCCCGCCAACTGGCAGTCGAACTGGGAAACCGCTCTGTTCGTCGACGACTCGCCCAATGCCTTCGCCCTGCCGGGCGGCAAGGTCGGCCTGTTCACCGGCATCTTCAAGGTTGCCCGCAACCAGGACCAGATGGCGGGCGTGATCGCCCACGAAATCGGCCACGTCGTTTCGCGCCACCACGATGAGCGGATCACCCGCCAGATGGGCGCGCAGGCGGGGCTCGGCATCCTCGGTGCGCTGGTCGGGTCCCAGTACGGCCAGGGGGCGGCGAACGCAACCGGCCAGCTGGGCGGCGCGGCGGTGCAGGCCGGCTTCCTTCTGCCCAACAACCGCACGCAGGAGATGGAAGCCGATGTGGTAGGGCAGCGGCTGATGGCGCAAGCGGGGTTCGACCCCGCCGAGGCGGTCAACCTCTGGCAGAACATGATTGCCGCCAGCAAGGGCAGTCGCCAGCCGCAATGGCTGTCGACCCACCCCGATCCCCAATCCCGCATCCAGGAACTGCGCCAGCGGGCGGGCAGCCTGGCAACGGTCTACCAGCAGGCCAAGGCCGCCGGCCGTCGTCCCAGCTGCGGATGAATGGAAGGCGCGGCCGCGCTATCGCCGGGAACCGGGTTTCTGGTAGCGTGGCCGGCCGATCCCGCCGCCGTCCAGGCAACCGCCCGGCGACGCGGATAGTGCACACGCATTCCCAGAGGCAGACCAGATGACCCAGGCCAGTTCGAGGTACCGCACCCTGCTTGCCAGCGCTATTGGCGCGGCGCTCCTTTTGGGAAGCGTCACCCAGGTGCATGCGCAGTCCGCCGCCGACCGCGTCAAGCAGGAACGCGAGCGCAGAGCCGCCGAGGCAGCCGAGAACAAGCAGGACGTCGCCGCGGAAACGTATCCCAATGCGAAGCGCCAGCCCAGCAAGGTAAAGGCATCCGCGCGGATGTCCCCGAAGCTGCAGAAGATGGTCGACCTCTATGATGAGGACAAGGGCGCCGAGGCACGCGCTGCCGCCGAGGAGATCATCGCGAGCGAGCGCTCAAACGAATATGACCGCGCCTTTGCCGCCCAGCTGGCAGCCCAGGCCGCCTATGACGCCGACGACATGGCCGGCGCGATGGCCTACCTGCAACAAGCGATCGACTTCGACGGACTCGACAACAACGGTCACTTCGGTGCGATGTTGATGCTGGCCCAGCTCCAGCTCCAGGAGGAGATGTACGCCGAATCGCTCAAGACCTTGGACACGTTCCTGGACCTGTCCGCCAGCTCGCAGCCCGAGCATCTGGTCCTCAAGGGCAACGCGCTGTACCGCATGGAGCGCTACCCCGAGGCGGTCCAGATCCTGAAGCAGGCCGTCGATTCCTCCCCGGATCCACGCGCCGATTGGCTCCAGCTCCTCATGGCGGTGTATTCCGAAACCGGCCAGGAGGCCGAAGCCTCGGCCATTGCCGAGAAGATCGGCTCTCAGAACCCCAACGACAAGCGCGCCCAGCTCAATCTCGCCGCCGCCTACCAGCAGGCAGACCAGATGGATAAGGCCGCTGGCGTCCTGGAGAAGCTGCGCGCGGCGGGCCAGCTCAGCGAAGACCGCGAATATCGCCAGCTGTACGCGCTCTACCTCAACCTCGAAGGCAAGGAAAAGAACGCCGCCGAGGTCATCAACGAAGGGCTGCAGAAGGGGATACTGAAGGGAGACTTCCAGACGTACCTTGCACAGGCGCAGGCGTACTACTTCTCCGACCAGACCGCGCCGGCGATCGAGGCCTACCGGAAGGCGGCGCCGCTCGATGACAACGGGGCGACGTACCTGAACCTGGCCAAGGTGTTGTGGCAGGAAGAACGGATCACCGAGGCCAAGGAGGCCGCACGCCAGGCAAAGGCGAAAGGGCTGGAGCGCCCGGACGAGGCCGACCAGATCATTGCGCTACCGGGCAACTGACCCGGCCAAGCGGATGGCCTGAACGTACTTGGAACCACGGGTACTGTTTGGTATATGCTAGGAGGTTCCCGTCGCCGGAAACGGTTACGGGGATCCTCTTGAAGTCCCGCGGCGCCCAGGCGTCCGGAAACCCCTCCCGAGCTTACGGCGCATGACGCAAGACCTCGAAAACCACGTATCCCACGACGACGAAGACGAAGGGCTGAACTGGGCACGCATTGCCGGTATCACCATGGCGATCACCGTGCACGCTGCGGCCTTGCTTCTGCTTCTCGCGCCGATGGCGCCCCCGGCCGACCAGGCTGAAGAAGAAGAAGTCACCGTCGTCAACCTGATCAAGCCGCCACCGCCGCCGCCGCCGCCGCCGCCGCCGCCGCCCGAGCCCCCCAAGGAGCTCAAGCCGCCGCCGAAGCTGACGCCGCCGGTTGCGACGCCGCAGCTGCCGCCGCCGCCGGACCCGCCGCCGGTCATCTTTGATGAGCCGTCGCCGATCGATCCGCCAGCGCCGCCCCCGGCACCGCCGGCGCCCCCGGCGCCTGCGCAGTCGATCGGCTCGAGCGTGGATCCGTCGTCGCGTTCCCGCAATCCGCCCAAGTATCCGACCAACGAATTGCGCCAGGGCGTCGGCGGAACGGTGGTGCTGGTGATCAGCATCGATGCCCAGGGCAACGTGCTGGACGTGTCGGTCGAGAAATCCAGCCGCAACCGGAACCTGGACCGCGCCGCCATGGATGCGGCCCGCAAATGGCGCTTCAACCCCGAGGTTCGCAACGGCGTTGCCGTGGCCAGCCGCGTACGCGTCCCGGTAGATTTCGTCGCGCCGCGCTGATCGGGCGCACGCGACAGTTAACGCAACCCGCAACCGCTCCTCCTATCCACGCCATATCTAATAAAAGGTAAGCGTCATGCTTCAGGAAACCACCAACGCCGCGACTGCCGGGGCCAACAACGCCGAAGCCCTCCAGCAGATGAGCTTCGGCCACATGATCCAGAACTTCGATCTGGTGGCCTGGATCGTATTCACCACCCTCGTGGTCATGTCGGCCATGTCGGTGTACTGGATGATCTTCAACGTGGTACGCAACATGCGTCTGCGTCGTAGTTCCGATCGCGTGATCAGCACGTTCTGGGAAACCCCGAACGCGCAGGACGCGATCCGCTACATGGAAGAGCAGCCGCGCAGCGAGCCGTTCTCCAAGATCGCCCTCGATGCCGCCCAGGCCGCCTCGCACCACCAGCGCCATGAAGGTTCGCGCCTGGTCGAGTCGCTCAACCGTTCCGAATTCGTGGACCGCGCCCTGCGCCAGGCCGTGACCCGCGAGAGCTCGCGGCTGGAAAGCGGCATGACCCTGCTCGCCTCGGTCGGTGCGACCGCGCCGTTCGTGGGTCTGCTGGGTACGGTGTGGGGCATCTACCACGCCCTGATCCGCATCGGCCTGTCGGGCGACGCCTCGATGCAGGCGGTGGCAGGTCCGGTCGGCGAGGCGCTGATCATGACCGCGATCGGTCTGTTCGTCGCGATCCCGGCGGTGCTGGCGTACAACTTCTTCGTGCGCATCAACCGCAACACCTACGCCAAGTTCGACACCTTCGCGCACGACCTGCACGACTTCTTCGCCACGGGTGCTCGCGTCGGCGAAGTGCCGGTCAAGCGCTGATCGGCGACGTCGTCAACCACGCCTCGTTGGAGTTCAGACATGGCTTTCAGTTCCGGAAATGACAGCGGCGGGCCAATGGCCTCGATCAACGTCACGCCCCTGGTGGACGTGATGCTGGTGCTGCTGATCATCTTCATGATCACCGCGCCCCTGATGACCCACAAGATCAAGGTGAACCTGCCCGAGGCCGACCTGGACAACAAGGAAGGCAAGGTCGAGGTCACCCCGATCACGTTGGCCGTGTTGCAGGACGGCACGCTGTACTGGGATGACGAGCCGATCTCCAAGGCCCTGCTGGAGAGCCGCCTGTCGGTGGAAGCCCAGAAGACGCCGCAGCCGCAGATCAACGTGCGTGGCGACCAGACGACCAAGTACCGGATCGTCCAGGAAGTCGTGCAGACGGCCCAGTCACAGGGCATGCGCAAGGTCGGCTTCGTTGCCACCCCGCAGCGACAGTAAAGGAACGGAGTAACGAAATGGCTTTTACTAGCGACTCCAGCGGCGGCGCAATGTCCGACATCAACGTCACGCCCCTCGTGGACGTGATGCTGGTGCTGCTGATCATCTTCATGGTGACCGCGCCGATCCAGACCTACCCGATCGATGTCACGCTGCCGCAGCCGACCGTCATCCCCCCGCCCGTCAACAACAACCCGCCGCCGCCGGTCCGGCTGCGGATCGATGCGGGCGGCCAGGTGTTCTGGAACGACAGCCCGCAGCCGCTGTCGGTCCTGCCAACCCTGATGCGCGAGGCGGTGCAGGCTGACCCGACCAACCAACCCACGCTGGAAATCGACACCAATGCCGATGCCGATTACGGCACCCTGGCACGCGTACTGGCCCACGCCAAGAACGCACAGATGGAAAAGATCGGCTTCGTCCAGAACTGATCCGAACGACCGCTTACCTGCTTCAATTTTCAACGCCGCCTCCGGGCGGCGTTTTTTTGTCTCGCGGCAGGGTTCAACGAACCCGATGGTCAGGCGGGGCCGCTCCCCGGTGCTCGCCCCTGCGCTTGGGCATCGACCAATGCCCGATAGGCCCGTACGGTTGCCGCAAGACCGGCGTGCAGCGCCTCGCTGATCAGCGCGTGCCCGATCGAAACTTCCAGCACCCCCGGAACGCCGGCAAGGAACGCGGCCAGGTTGGCCTGCGACAGGTCATGGCCCGCGTTGACGCCCAGGCCGTTGGACTGCGCCGCCAGCGCCATGGCGGCGAACCGCGCACGCACCGATGCCGCCTGCTTACCGCCGTGGGCCGCCGCCTCGGCATAGGGCCCGGTGTACAACTCGATGCGCTGGGCGCCACTGCGCGCCGCGGCCGCGGCCTGGGTCGCCGCCACGTGGGGATCCAGGGGCGCGTCGGCGAACACGCTGACCCGGCACCCGATTGCGCGCAGCGTCTCGATCAAGGGCTGAAGGCGATCGGCGTCTCGCTCGAAATCGAAGCCGTGGTCCGAGGTCAGTTGTGCGTCGCCATCGGGCACCAGCGTGGCCTGCGCGGGACGCGCCGCCTCGCATAGCGCGATGAAGCCCGGGTAGCCGGGCCGCGGCGGCGCGAACGGATTGCCTTCGAGGTTGAACTCGACACCGCGCTGGCCGGTGAGTCCTGCCAGCGCCATCACGTCATCGGTGCGGATGTGCCGGGCATCCGGGCGCGGGTGTACGGTGATACCGTGCGCCCCCGCGTCCAGGCATGCCACTGCGGCGGCGACCACGTCCGGGTCACGCCCGCCGCGCGAGTTGCGCAGCACCGCCACCTTGTTGACGTTGACGCTGAGCCGGGTCACTCCGCGGGTCCCGCAGGGGATGCGGTGGGCACCGCGCTCACGATTCGCCGTCGGGGCGCGCCGAGTGCTCGCGACGCACCTGCGCCTGCTCGCGCAGGCGGTGCAACTCGACCGGATCGACCAACTGCGACTCGTCGCGCGTGCGGCTGCCCACGCGCTGCGAAAGCCAGCCCACCATCCACGCCGACAGCAGCACCAGAGCGGCGACCAGGCACAGCACCAGGACCCCGACTGACGTGGTCTTGAACGCGATGACCAGGGCGGCGACGCCAAGCAACAGGAACAACCAGGGCCACATGGGCGGACTCCCCCGTAAGGACCGCGCCAGTTTAGCCGCCCGGCCGGTCGCCTCAAGCCCCTTTTGTGCGCGGATCAGAGCAACGGCGACACCAACCGCGCCAGCGCCTCGGGCAGGCGTTCACGCCACAGCGGACGCGCGCGGTGGTCCTGCACGCGCACGCAGTCGGCGCATTCGCCCTCGATCAGCTCGGCCAGGCGGGCCGATAGCTGGGCATCGGCGAACATCACCGACACCTCGAAGTTGAGCCGGAAACTGCGGTGGTCGAAATTGGCGCTGCCGACCATGGCGAAGTCGTCGTCGCACAGCAGCGCCTTGGTGTGCAGCAGGCGCGGGCCGTACTCGTAGATGGCGACGCCCGCCGCCAGCAACTCGTCGAAGTAGGAGCGTGCGGCGAACGTCACCAGCCGGCTGTCGCTGAGCTTGGGCACCAGCAGGCGGACATCGAGCCCGCCCAGCGCCGCCGATGTCAGCGCCATGCGCGCCGCCTCGCCCGGGACGAAATAGGGCGTGACCAGCCACACCCGGCGATGCGCCGCGTGGATCGCACTGACGTGAACCCGATGGATGGCCTCCCAGGCCGAATCAGGCCCGGACACCACCACCTGCGTGGCGATGCCACCCGGCGTCCCGGGCCCGTCCGGCATGGCCAGCGGCGGCTGTCCGGTGGCGTAGATCCAGTC
The DNA here is from genome assembly GCF_046600715.1 of Novilysobacter viscosus. Taxonomy (NCBI): domain Bacteria; kingdom Pseudomonadati; phylum Pseudomonadota; class Gammaproteobacteria; order Lysobacterales; family Lysobacteraceae; genus Novilysobacter; species Novilysobacter viscosus. The sequence continues at coordinate 169,986 of NZ_JBJMAV010000006.1, read as the reverse complement.
TTCGATGAAGACCAGCTGCAGCTCGCGTACCACCGGGCCTTCCAGGCGCAGGTGAAGGTCACGGTAGGCGTCGCCGCGGAGTCGTTCGTCCTGTTCGTCGCTGACGTTCATCCCGCCGGTGAAGCCGATGGCGTCGTCGATCACCACGATCTTGCGGTGGCTGCGCAGATTCAGCCACGGACGCTTCCAGAACCACCGCAGCCGCAGCGGATGGAACCAGGCCACTTCGCCGCCCGCCTCCACCAGCGGCGCCAGGAACCGCCGGTTGACCCTGCTCGATCCGATGGCATCCAGCAGCAGGCGTACCTCGATGCCCGCGCGTGCACGCTCGACAAGCGCGTCGCGCAGCGAGGTGCCGGTCCGGTCCGGCTCGTAGATGTAGTACTCCAGGTGGATGCGGGTCTGCGCGCCGGCAATGGCCTCCAGCAGCGCCGGGTACTTGCCGCCGCCATCCACCAGCAGGTCGACGCGGGTGGCGGTGGTTGGCGGCAGCCGCGTGGTCGACTGCACCACGCGGGCGAGTTCGATCGCTTCCGCGCTCGGGTCCAGCCCGGCCGGTGGCGGCGGCAGCGACGCGCGTGCACGCCCGCGCCGGAGTCGCTGGCGCTTGATGCGCTGCGGCCCGAACACGTAGTAGATCAGGAACCCCAGGTACGGCAGTGCGGCCAGGCTGACCAGCCAGCTGATCGTCGCGGCCGGCTCGCGCTTCTGCAGGACGATCCAACCCCCCAGGCCGATGACGTAGGCGATCCATCCCACCGCCAGGTACATCCACAGGTGCGGGATCGAGACAAACGCCTGCCACAGGCCGTGCAGCCAATCGAACATGGGATCCCCGCGAACCGTGCAAGTCATGCCGCCGCCGATGCGACCGGCCGAGGGTAGCCTATTGCCGACCGCTCACGGCCCGGGCCGTCGCCGGCCCCGGCACGGATCAGGCCTCGACGGCGATCCGGCCCAGGAGTTCGAGCAATTCACCCGGTTCCAGCGGTTTCACCAGGTGGTGGTCGAACCCGGCCAGCTTCGCCCGCTCGCGGTCCGATGCATGGCCGTAACCCGTCAGCGCGATCAGGACCGGGCGCCTCTCGGTCGGGATCGCGCGGATGCGGCGCGCCAGTTCATAACCGTCGATGTGCGGCATCCCGATGTCGAGGATGAACACGTCCGGCAACTCTCCGCTCGCGCGGGCCAGCGCCATGCGCGGGTCGATCTCCACGTCGACCTGGTGGCCGCTGGCCTGCAGCAGGACGCCCAGGGAATGCGCGGCGTCCTCGCTGTCGTCGACCACCATCAGCTTCAAGGGCTGAATCGAACCGGCTCCGTTGCGCGGGTCGATGCTGGCGGGCGACCGGGTCGGCCACGCCCGCGGCAGCCGGACCTCGAAGCGGCTGCCGCGGCCAATGCCTGCGCTGTGCGCGGCGACGGCGCCGCCGTGCATCGCCACCAGTGAACGCACCAGCGCCAGGCCGATGCCCAGGCCACCGGCGGCGCGGTCCGGCGTGCGCTCGGCCTGTACGAACAGGTCGAACACCCGGTCACGGAGCTCGGGATCCATGCCCATGCCCGAATCGCTGACGGTGATGGTGACCTCATGGTCATCGCCCGACAGGGTTAGCCCGATGTCGCCGCCTTCAGGGGTGTACTTGGCCGCGTTGACCAGCAGGTTGGCCAGCACCTGGGTCAGGCGCTTGCGGTCCCCCAATACGTGCAGCCCTTCGGTCAACGTCTGGTGGGTCAGGCGATGTCCACGGGTCTCTATGAGGCCGCGGGCCTGCTCGATCGCATCGGTCACCACGTCGGCAAGCGGGATCACATGGCGATCCAGCGCGATGGTGCCGCGGGTCACTCGCGCCACGTCCAGCAGGTCCTCGATCAGTCCGGCCATGTGGTCGGTCTGGCGCGCGATGATCTCGGTGGCCCGCTGGCTCTGCGGTTCGTCCTGGTTGAGCATGGACAGGACCTGCGTCGCGTTGCGGATCGGCGCCAACGGGTTGCGCAGCTCGTGGGCCAGCATTGCCAGGAACTCGTCCTTCTGTCGCGAACTGGCCTGGCGCTCCTCCTCGGCACGGTGGCGCTCGGTGATGTCGCGCAGGATCACTACCGCCCCAACCACCCGCTGCCCGTCCTCGTGCAGTGGTCCGAAGTTGGCGTCGACATGGCGTACCACGCCCGCGCGCTCCAGCTCCAGCCCGGCCATGCGGAACGAACCCGTCATCGCGACCGCCATCGCTTCACCGGCGGCGGCCTGGTCGCAGAACAGTGCGGGCAACGGCTGGCGCTGGGCCTGGACCAGGGTAAGGCCGAACAGCAGCTCGGCGCCCTTGTTCCACGACACCACGTTGCCGGCATGGTTGACCGACACAATGGCATCGTGTGCATGCCGCAACACGCTCGCCAGGTAGCGGTCGGAGGCAACGAGGCGCTGGTACTCGGCCGCGTCGGGTAACCGCGGTTCGGGCATCTGCAGCCGCATGCGCTCCAGGGTCGAACGCAGCCGGTCATCCTGCCCGGCACGCTGCAGCTCGTTGCGGATCCGATCAACCATGTCGGGCGCACCGGCCACGACACTGATCCAGCGGCCGCCCGGCGGAGCGCCGTAGCTGGCCTGTTGGCGGAACTCGGCCGCACGTGCGGCATCCAGCACGAACACGAACCGGGCGCCGTCGATGCGCGATGCCAGCCAGCGCGCAACCGGCAAGGGGGTTTCCATGTGCGGGCCGAGCACGACGACCATCGGACCGGCGTCCGGCCCGGTGGCATCCACCACCGCCTGCGGCGTTTCGGCTGCCCGCGCGTCCATCGCGTCGGCGCGAAGCGCGGCCAGCGTGTCGTCGCGCCATCGGGCGGACCCGGGGGGAGCCGATGGCTGGACCAGGTAGACGGTCATCGGATTCAGAACAGGCCGAGGCCCAGCACGTGCCGTCCGGTCCACGTGGTCAGCAGGTCCGTGGTCGGCGACATGACGTGGGCGGCGCGCGCATCGCGGAGCATCCGCGCCAGCGTGCTGTTTTCCCGGTAGGCCATCCCACCGCCGAGCGTCATCGCCTCATTGGTGACCGCCACCGCGGTATTGGCCGCATCGGCCTTGCACGCCAGGATCGCCGCCAGCGCATCCGGCGCGCCCAGGTCGCCCTGGCGCGCTGCGTGTTGCAGCAGCAATCGGCTCTTCTCGACCTGCATCCACAGTTGGCCCACCCGGTGCTGCAGCACTTCGATGTCGGCCAGCGACTGCCCGGAGTGCGCGTAGCGCCGCTCGCGCATGTGCTGGATCACCAGGTCGAGCGCGCCCTTGGCCACGCCCAGGTAGGTGCCCGCCATGGCGGTCAGGAAGTACGGCGCCACAACCTCGAAGACATACCAGACCTGGTCGCCTTCCTCGCCCAGCAGTCCGGTCGCCGGTACCCGCACCCCTTCGACGCGCATCGATCGCGACGAATTGCCGCGCATGCCCAGGCCGCGCCACGGATCGCCCCATTCGATCCCGGGGCTGTCGGCATCCACCACCAGGCAACTGAATTCGCCACCGATGGCCTCCTGGTCGGCGCACGTGGACAGCACGTAGGAGTCGGCATGGCCACCGTTGGTGACGAACTGCTTCTGTCCGCTCAGCACGAAACTGTCGCCTTCGCGACCCATGCGGGTCTGCGGCAGGAAGAAGTGGGCGCCGGTGCCGGACTCCGACACCGCCAGCGTGGTCAGGTGCTCGCCGCGGGCGATCGGGCGCAGGTAGCGCTCCTGGTGGTGGTGGCCGGCCTTGGCGGCGATCACCGCCGCGCCCACGCAGTGCATCCCGAAGCACATTGCCGTGGACGCACAGGCGCGACCCACCACCTCGGTCACCGCGGCCAACCCGAGCAACCCGTGCCCCAGCCCGCCCACGGGCGCGGGGACCGTCAGCCCGCCGAGGCCTTCGGCCAGCAGGGCCCGCAGGCCCTCCTCGGGCCAGGCCGCCTCGCGGTCGACACGTTCGGCCAGCGGGCCGATCACCGAGGTGGCGACGGCGTCGGTGCGTTCGACGAGGCGGTTGAGCGGAGCCGGCAGGGCGCTGTTCATCCGGCCATTCTAGGCAGGTGCCTCGCAATCGAGCGTATACGGAGCGGGCCAAGCTGAACGCGGTGAATGCGGTCGGGCTTAACGATTCAGCCGGCGCGGTGGCAGGCCACGCGGTCCAGCGAACGGGTCCTTCGCGCACCCGTGGCCAGCCCGTGCTCAGAACAACGGCCCGTCCAGCCACAGCCAGCGCGCCATCCAGGCACTGACCAGCGCCATCAGCGCGGTGAGCGGCAGGCCGATGCGCAGGAAGTCGGCAAAGCGGTACTGCCCGGGGCCGAGGATCAACAGGTTGCCGTGGTGGCCTATCGGGGTCAGGAACGACACCACCGCCCCCAGTGCGGTGCACACCACGAACGGCGTGGGCGGCAGGCCCAATGCCTGCGCAACCGCAACCGCGACCGGACCCAGCAGCACCGTGGTGGCCGCGTCCGAGAGGATCTGGGTGAGCAGGCCGGCCACCGAGAACATCACCAGCAGCACCGCAAGGCTCGGCCAGTCAGAGACCAGGCGCAGCATCCCGGTGGCGAACAGCTGCGCGGTGCCGGTCTGCTCCATTGCGATGCCCAGCGGAATCACCCCGGCGATCATCACGAAGATGCGCACGTCGATTTCGCGATAGGCCTGGTCGATGGCCACGCACCGCAGCGCGACCATCGCCACCGCGCCCATCAGGAAGGCGACCGGTGCCGCCAGCCATTCCGTCGCCGCGGCAAGGATCGTCAGGCCGAGGATGGCCAGCGCCAGCGGTGCGCGAACGCGCCGCTTGGCCTCGCCGGCGAACGGCACGAGCATCAGGAATCCGTGGTGCGCGGCCAACTCGGCAAAGCGCGCCGACTTGCCCCACAGCACCAGCAGGTCGCCTTCGCGCAGGCGCGCATCGGCCAGGCGCGAGGCGATCGCCCCGTCGCGCCGCCACAGCCCGGCGATGACCGCCGAGAACCGGCGCGAGAAGTCGAGTTCACGAACCGAGTGGCCGATGAACTCCGAACCCGGCGCCACCACCGCCTGCACCAGCTGCGGCTCACCGTCGCCGGTGACGGTGTGGCCGAAGCGCGCGATCGCATGCAGGTCCAGGCCTTCGTCGTCGTGCAGCGATGCCAGCGCATCGGCCGAGGCCTCCACCAGCAGCACGTCGCCGGTGAGCAGCGGGCTGCTATCGCCCAGGTCGCGTCGGCGCTTGCCATCGCGCAACCAGCCCAGCAGCCGGAACTTGTCGCCCAGCGCCTTGTTCAGCTCCGACAGCGGCCGGGTGCTCCAGCGTGAACCCTCCACGATCAGCAGTTCGGTGCGGTAGCGGTCCAGCCGCATGTACTCGTCGTCGCCCGAGTCACTGCCGCGCTTGGGCAGTATCCACCGGGCCAGCAGCATGTAGGCCACGCCCACCAGCACCAGCGCGATGCCGATCGGGGTGATCGAGAAGATGCCCAGGCTGTCGCTGCCGGTGCGCTCGATCAGGTTGTTGGCCAGCAGGAACGCGGGCGCGCTGACCAGGGTGAGCGTGGTGCCGAGCGAGGCGGCAAACGACATCGGCATCAGCAGGCGCGAAGCCGACAGGCCGCGCGCCTTGGCGAAGCGGGTCAGGATCGGCAGCATCATCGCCGTCACCATCACGTGGTGGGTGAACGAGGACAGCGCCGCCACCACCGGCATCACCACCGAGATGGCCCGCGTCTCGCTGCGTCCCCCGACCTGCCCGATCCACTGGCCGATGCGTTCGGTGATGCCGGTCGCGGCCAGGCCACCGGAGATCACGAACACCGCGGCGATGATGATCGCCGGCTCGCTGGCGAACCCGGACAGCGCCTGGCGTGAATCGAGTACGCCAGTCAGCACCAGCGCGAGCAGGGTCAGCATCGCAGTCACGTCGACGCGAAGCTTTTCGGTGACGAACAGGTACAGTGCGCCCGCCAGGATCAGCAGGAAGAGGATCTGGGGGACGTCCATAGCCGCGCATTGTGCGGGACCGGGGCGCCCCTGCGTGCACCGCCCCGTCACCTGGCGCGCCGCTAGACTCGCGCGAAAAAGAGAGCCCCGATGTCCCTGTTCGAAGCCAAGCCGCAGGCCGCAGACCGCCCCATGCCGGATGCGATGTACCGGCTGGCCCTGGCGGCGCTGCCGATGCCGGTGGCGATCCTGGACCCGCTGGGGTGCTGGCAGTACCTCAACCCGGCGGCCGAGCAGCAGCTGGGTCGATCGCTGCAGCATGTCCGTGGCACCCAGGCCTCCCCGCTGTTCCACGCCGACGACCGGGCCGTGCTGGACTCAGCGATCGATGCCGTTGCTCAGGGAACGCGTCCTGCCGCGGACACCGCCGTGCGCTGGCAGCCTGCGGGCGGCCCTTCCACCCGAATGCAGCTGACGCTTTCACCGTTCGCCCTGGACGGGCGCCCCGGGCGGGCGGAACAGCATGTGCTGGTGACCATTCGCGAAACGACCGGCGAGCCCGTTCCGGGCGATGCGGGCCCGGCCAACGATCCCGACCCCACGGCCGCGTCCGCCGTCGACCTTGAGGCACGGGCCGCACGGGCATCGCGCAAACAGCTGCAGATGTTCGCCGACGCGGTCGCCCACGACCTGCGCGCGCCGCTGCGCTCCATCGAGAGCTTCGCCGGCCTGCTGGACAAGCGAAGTGGCACGCAGCTGGACGACACCGCCCGCGACCACCTGCAGCGCATCCGCGCGGCGGCCGTGCGCATGGGCGGGCTGCTCGTCGGGCTGGGTGACCTGTCCACCGCCACCCGCGGCGAGATCAAGTCCATGCCCGTCGACCTGACCCTGCTGGCCGACTGGGTGCTGGCCGAACTGCAGGACGCCGAACCCGGCCGCGACGCGGAGCTGGAGGTCGCGTCCGACCTGTGGGCCCAGGGCGACGAACGGCTGTTGAAGCTCATGTTCGCGCACGTGCTGGGCAACGCGTGGAAGTTCTCGCAGGGCGATGCGCCAACGCGCATCGTCGTGGACGGCGAGACCCGCGACGGGCGCGTCCACCTGCGCGTGCGAGACCACGGAAGCGGATTCGACATGCGCTATGCTCACAAGCTGTTCGAGCCCTTCCAGCGCCTGCACGGACCCGATGCCGGAGGCGGCCATGGCCTGGGCCTGGCCGCGGCCCACCGCATCGTTGAACGCCATGGCGGCACGCTCCGCGGCGAATCCGTCCCCGGCCAGGGCGCCACCTTCCATATTGAACTGCCCGCCGCGCTTGCGGCCGAGGACATTGCCGATGCACAAGGACATCCTGCTGGTTGAAGACAATCCGGACGACGTCGAGCTGACCCGGATCGCATTCGACGAAGCCAAGATCGCCAACAACCTGGTCGTCGTCGGCGACGGCGCCGAGGCCCTGGATTACCTGTTCGCGCGCGGGGCCCACGCCGGGCGTGATCCCGCCGACGTGCCCTCGATCGTGCTGCTCGACCTCAACCTGCCCAAGGTCGATGGCCGCGAAGTGCTGCAGGCGATCCGTGCCAACGAAGCCACCCGCACGTTGCCGGTGGTGGTATTGACCACCAGCACCGAACCGTTCGACGTCGAGGCCAGCTATGCGCTGGGCGTCAACAGCTATATCCAGAAGCCGGTGGACTTCGAGCAGTTCGTGTGGGCGGTCAAGCAGGTGGGCCTCTACTGGCTGGTGCTCAACCACGCCCGCACCTGACGCGGCATCGACCGGCGCCCTGGTCCCCCGGGGTCCGCCGCTATCCGCCGAACAGCGCCTCGGCGCGCTGGAACAACACCCAGCTGGTGGCGATCACCTTGTCACCCCCGCAGGGGCGGTTGCCGCGGTGGGTGTGGGTGAACGCGGCCGGCGCGATCAGCAGTGACCCCGTGCGCGGGGCGATCGTCCGGCGCTGGTAGAGGAACTCGGTCCCGCCGTCCTCGAAAGCGTCGTTGAGGTACACCGTCCACAGCAGGTGGCGGTGAAGGGTGTCGGCGCGTGGATCCCGCGGGTACAGCTCGCAGTGCCAGTACGGATACCCGCCGCGGCCACCGGCGTAGCGCTGCAGGTTGATCGCGCCAGGCCGGAACACCGTCTGCATCACGTCGCCCAGCGCCTTGTCGTCCATCGCCTGTACCCGTTCGGCGGTCAGGCGGTGGCGACCGCCCTGCGCACCGGGGACCTCGAGCATGAGCGGCGCGATCAGCGCGTAGGGGTAGCGCCGCAGGTAGTGCATCAGGCTGCGGAACACCGCCTGGTTGAGCGCCGCTTCCGCTTCGCGCCAGTCCTCGCGGCCGCTGATCGTCAGGTCGAGGCTGTCCTTGAGCTCCGGCATCACCCCGCTGCCGACCCGCCCCGGACGCCCGTCCGGACTGGCGGCGAAACGCTCGACCAGGGCCTGGCACCACGCCGGGTCCAGCGCGTCGGGATAGACCTCGACGAAGTCGTCCTGCGGGGTCGGCGCGGTCATCGCGGAATCGCAATCCATCGGGAAAGCGGCCATCGTCGCATGCGGTCTGGCGGTTGCAAAAGCGGAGCGGCCGGTCCCGCCCGCAGCGGCCGCCCGGAACGCGTGGAAGCCCGCGGCCCGGTGCCGGCCCTCCGCTGAGACCGACGGCGGGCGCACGCGCCGCGCCCGCTTGGCGTTGCCGCGCTGCAACCTGTCCCACCCGTCGCCCTGCCCGGCGGGGGCCGACCATAGCGCGGCCGGACCGGGCCTTCCTGGCAACGTCGCAGCCCGGGGCACGCAGGGCTGCATCGAGGTCGACCAGGTCGCGCCGGCAATGGCACTGCGCAGGTCAACCCCCGGGACGTCGCCTCCAGCGGCCGCGGCTTGGGGAGCGACCCGCACCCGGCCCCGCGGCAACGGGCATCAACGCAGGGCGTGGGGATCCGCGGCCACTGGAGTGACAATTGCGTCGGCCAGCGGGTCCGCGCTACCCGCGTGCTGTCATGCTCCGATGGCGTTGGCGTTGGCGTTGGCGTTGGCGTTGGCGTTGGCGTTGGAGCGGGCCTCGGCTTCAGGGCCGTCGTGGCGACGGTGGTACTCGACGGCTGTTTCCACTTCGCGACGGCTGCCCAGGAACACCGGTACCCGCTGGTGCAGGCCGGTCGGCTGCACCTCCAGCATGCGCTGGCGGCCGGTGCTGGCCGCGCCGCCGGCCTGTTCGACCAGCAGGCTCATCGGGTTGGCTTCGTACATCAGCCGCAGCTTGCCGCCCTTGGCCGCGCACTTGCGGTCCAGCGGATAGCTGAAGATGCCGCCACGGGTCAGGATGCGGTGTACGTCTGCGACCATCGAGGCCACCCAGCGCATGTTGAAGTCCTTGCCGCGCGGGCCTTCGCTACCGGCGAGCAGGTCACCGACGTACTCCTGCATCGGTGCTTCCCAGAAGCGCTGGTTGGACATGTTGACCGCGAACTCACGGGTTTCCCCGGGGATGCGCATGTCGCGCGTGGTCAGCATGAAGCTGCCGATCTCGCGGTCCAGGGTGAACGCATGGGTGCCGTGCCCGACGGTCAGCACCAGCATCGTGCTCGGACCGTACGTGGTGTAGCCCGCGCACACCTGCGCGGTGCCCGGTTGCAGGAAGTTCTCGTCGCACGGCGTAGTCACGCCGTCGGGGCAGCGCAGCACCGAGAAGATCGTGCCGACCGAGATGTTGACGTCGATGTTGGAGCTGCCGTCCAGCGGATCGAACAGCAGCAGGTAGTTCCCGCGCGGATACACATCCGGGATCGGCTGGCTGTGGTCCATTTCCTCCGACGCCAGGCCGGCCAGGTGCCCGCCCCAGGCGTTGGCTTCCATCAGCACGTCGTTGGCGATCACGTCGAGCTTCTTCTGCGCCTCGCCCTGGATGTTCATGCTGGCCTCGCCGTCGGTGCCGGCCTCGCCCAGCACACCGCCCAGCGCGCCCTTGCCCACGGCGATGGAAATACGCTTGCACGCGCGCGCCACCACCTCGATCAGCAGCCGCAGGTCGGGGCTGACGTGGCCGGCACGTTGCGCCTCGATCAGGAACTGGGTCAGGGATATCGACGGCGCGGTACGTTGCGGCAGGCTGGGCATGGCGTGGATCGACTAGGCGGCGGGGCGCCATTGTCGCCGAACACCCGCTGCCGGGGTATCCGGACACGCGGCGCGTGTGCGGGGGCTGGTCAATCAGGCCGCCAGGCCGGGCTCCATCGCGCGCATACGCCGGCGCGCCAGGCCGGTGAGGGTCTCGCGTGCCATCGCCAGCATCCGCAACGGTGCCGCCGGCTCGGCCGATTCAACCACCCGCTTGGCCGCGTCGACCGCATCGAACGCCGCGGACGCGCCATCCGGGCCCAGCATCACCCGCAGGCTGCGCAGGTGCGCGTCCAGCCGGCGCTCCAGCAGTGGCTCCAGGCCGCGCCCGGCATGGCGGGCGGCCTCGTCGAGGGTGGCGTCGGCATGGGCCAGTTCCTGGCGGAGTTCGTCGGCAGTGAAGTTCATGCGGCGAAAGTGCACGGCGGCGGTCGCAGGGGCTGAGAAGGCCGCGCATGTTGGCCATCGCGCCGTGACCGCGCGGTGTAAGCCAGGCGACGCTTGCGTGACGCCCGGGGCCGGGCTGCGCACCGGACCCCGGCAGATCAGATGATCCGCAGGGTGATCGCCTTGAGCACCGCGCGCGTGCGGTCACGGGTGTCGAGCTTGTCGAGGATCGTGGACACGTAGTTCTTCACCGTGCCCTCGGCCAGGAACATCGCCCGGGCGATCTCCTTGTTGGAGTAGCCGCCGGCCAGCAACCGCAGGATCGCCACCTCTCGCTCGGTGAAAAGTTCGCGCGGCGCGTCGTCGGCGTGGTAGCGGTAGCGCGCGCGCACCGGATCGGTGCTGACCGGCTGCAGCAGGGTCTCCCCGGCGGCCAGGCGGACGATCGCTTCGCGCAGGTCCCCGGGCGCGGCATCCTTGAGCAGGAACCCACGCGCACCGGCGTCGGTGGCCTGCAGCATCAGGTCGGGTTCGTCGAACGTGGTCAGCAACAGCACCGGCGTCGCGTCTCCCGCCTCGCGAAGCCGCCGCGCCACCTCGAGTCCGTCCACGCCCGGCATGCGGATGTCGCTCAGCACGACGTCGACAGCGGTGGCCTGCAATAGCGAGAGCAGGGTTTCGCCGTCGCCGGCCTCGAATGCGATCACGATGCCCTGCCGCTCCAGCAGGGCACGCAGCCCTGCACGCACCAGGGCCTGGTCATCGGCCAGCGCGACGGTGGCGACCGGCGCGGTCATGCCGGCAGCCACACGTCGATGCAAACCCCACCGGCATCGCCGGGCCGAACGTTGAACTCGCCGCCGGCGCCTTCCACGCGCTCGCGCATGCCGGCCAGGCCATTGCCTTCGCGCAGCGGGGCGCGCAAACGCCCATCGTCGGCCAGCCGCAGCTGCAGGCCCCCGCGCCGGGTATCGCAGGTGAGATCGACCCGGAGCACCGCCGCATCCCCGTGGCGGGCGGCATTGGTCAGTGCCTCCTGCACGACGCGCAGCAACAGCTGCGCGCGCTCGGGGTCATCCATCCGCAGCCGTTCGTCCAGTGACAACTGCAGCCGCGGCCGCGGCAATGGCGCGGCCAGCGCATGCAGCGCGGTGGCCAGGTCCAGGCCGCGGTTGTCGCGGATCGCCTGCACCACGCCGCGGATGTCGCCCATCAGTTCGGCGGCCATGCGCTCGGCCACGCCGAGTTCGGTGCGTCCGGCCAGCGCCGGGTCGCCGGCCAGCGCGCGCAGGTTGAGGGTCAGCGCGGTCAGCTTGTGCCCGGCGACATCGTGGAGTTCGCGTGCCAGCCGCAGGCGCTCGCCGTCGCGCGCGCTGTCGGCCAGCAGCGCACGGGTGGCGAGCAGGTCGGCGTTGACGAGGGCCAACTGGTCGCGCGAGCGCTCGGCGGTCATCGCGTAATGCGCGACCAGGGCGGCGAAAGCCTGGAAGCCGGCGTACAGCAGCGTCACCGTCAGCGGTGCGTTATGGCCGCTGCGTTGAAGGATGAGGTAGATCACGATGTCGGCCAGCACCACCGCCGCAAGCGCCACCCGCGGCGGCCAGGTCATCGCGATCACCGCCGTCCAGATCACCAGCAGCACCTGCGCGGTGCCCACGCCCGGGCTCAGCCACACCAGCGTGAGCGCCAACAGCGGCAGCAGCGCCAGCAGGCCATGGCCCAGCCACCGGGCCCGCTTGGCGACGGCGTCGTGTCCGAGGAACAGCACGGTGAACACGACCAGCACGCTCCATGCCAGCACCGCGTCGCCGGCGGGGACCCAGCGCAGCGACAGCGCCACCGCCAGCAGCGTGCAAAGCCCGGCCAGGTTCATGGGTTGCAACAGCTGGCGCAGGACGCTGGTCATGGCGCCATGCTGCGGGCCGCGTGCCGGTCTGGCAATGCGCGCGGCAGCGAAAGTGACTTCCGGCACCCGCAAGCGGTGACCGCCGGGACTGCGCGCGGCTGGCGGCGCCCGCGATGCTGGGCTCCCCTGTCCGGAACCCGCCGCCATGACCGCCTACTCCGTAATCGTCGCCCTCCACGTCACCTTCGGCACGGTCGCCCTGGCAACGTTCTGGCTGGCCGCGGTACTGCGCAAGGGCGGTCGCGCCCACGTGCTGGCCGGCCGCGGCTACCTGCTGGCGATGTGCGGGGTGCTGCTGAGCGCACTGCCGATGGTCGGCCAGCGTGTCGCCGACGGCCGCTGGGTGGCCGCGGTGTTCCTGGGTTACCTGGTGGTGCTGGTGGCGACGACCGTATGGCTCGCATGGCGGGCGGTGCGCGACAAGGCCGCGCCGCAGCGGTACCTGGGCGGCGTTTACCGCGTGCTGATGGTGGCCAACCCGGTCGCCGGCGCGGTCGTGCTGGCGACCGGGGTCAGCATGGGCCAGCCGCTGCTGATGGGGTTCTCGCTGGTCGGGTTGATGATCGGCGTCGACATGTGGCGCCGGCGCCGGGTCATCCCCGCTCAGCCGCGCTGGTGGATGCAGGAGCACTACGGCGCGATGGTCGGCAACGGCGCGGCCACCCACATCGCCTTCCTGGCCATCGGCCTGCCGCGGCTGCTGCCCGACATCGCCTCCGGGACGCTGTTCTACACCGCCTGGTTCGCGCCGGTGGTGCTGTCGATCGCGGCCAAGAGCTGGCTGGACCGCAAGTACCGCTTCACCGGCCCTCAAGCCGCGATGCCGCGCGCAGCACGTGCCTGAAACCGCCCACCGACCACAAACGCCCCTTCCCGCCCCGCTCCCGCACCCTTTTCCTGATGGAGACTCCCATGTCCCCCAGCCACGCCCTGCGCCGCTTCGCGTGCGCGACCCTGCTGAGCGCGCTGGTCGCCAGCCCTGCCGCTTCAGCCGAGCTTTCGGTGGACATTCACGATATCGGTACGCAGGCCGGCCGCCTGACGGTGTTCGTCTACGCCTCCGAGGCGGCGTGGAATGGCACCGGCGAGCCGGTGCGCAAGCAGCACGTGATGCCTGATGGCAGCGACCGGCTCAAGGTGCGCTTCGATGGCCTGGCGGCGGGCCGGTACGGCGTGATGGTCATCCACGACAGGGACGGGAACCGCAAGTTCGACGTCGGCCTGCTGGGCATCCCCAAGGACGGCTACGGGTTTTCCAACGATCCACTGGTGTTCAAGCGCCCGGGATTCGGCCGGATCGCCTTCGACCTGCCGGCCTCCGGCCAGCGCGTGGCCGTCCGTATGAAGTAGCCCTCCAAAGAGGGCAAACAGACCCGGGTGCTGTCGCCCGCGCCCGGCGTCCGGCCGCAGCCTGGCTCGTTCCCCTGGTCAGACGTCGCCGCCCGTTTCCCACCCCTCCCCCGTACCGCGGTGGAACACGCGATCGGATTCGAGGACGGTACCGGCCGGGATAGATTCCAGCGTCTCGAGCTTCCCGTAGATCGGGGTGAAGTCCGGCCCCGTCGCCTCCATCAGCTGCTCGAAGCCGTCGATCACGAAGTAGGTCTTCTGGAAGGTGTCGATGCGGTAGCGGGTGCGCATGATCCGCTCCAGGTCGAACCCGATGCGGTTGGGCGCGTCGCTTTCCAGGCAATGGATCGATTCGCCCTTGGACGAGACGATGCCGCTGCCGTAGATGCGCAGGCCGTCCTGCTGCCGGATCAGGCCGAACTCGACCGTGTACCAGTACAGCCGGGTCAGGTTCTGCAGCGCGTCGGGACCGATCGCGTGCGCCTTGACCCCGCCGCGCCCGTACGCCTCCATGTAGTCGGCGAACACCGGGATCATCAGCAGCGGCACGTGGCCGAACAGGTCGTGGAACAGGTCGGGTTCCTCGATGTAGTCGACCTGGTCCGGGCGGCGTATCCACCAGGTCACCGGGAAGCGTCGATTGGCCAGGTGGTCGAAGAAATCCAGCTCCGGCAGCAGGCCTTCCACGCCGATCAGCGTCCAGCCGGTGGCCTTCGACAGCACCTCGTTGAGTTCGGCGAATTTCGGAATCCGGTCGGGTGACATGCCCATCGCGTCCTGCGCGGCGAGGAACTCGTCGCAGGCGCGGCCCTTGAGCACGTCGCGCTGGCGCTCGTAGAGCACGGCCCAGGTGGCGTGGTCTTCCTCGCCGTAGTCGTCCCACGGCTGGTCGATGATGCCGGTGGCGTAGACCGGCACCTTGCCCTTGTCGGTCTGGAGGTTCTCGAGGCGGCGGGGGGCGGTGGCACTCATGGCAGGTCTCCGTACCTTCGGTGGTCGACCAGCGTAGCGCCGTTGCGGCGCAACGGGGTTGCGTTATTGCACCGCGGCCCGACTATGACGCACCATAGTTGCGCCGATATGCCATTCAGGCGAATAAAAATGCGCGAAGCCGAACTGGACCGCATCGACTTGCACCTGCTCGCCGAGCTCCAGCGGCAAGGCCGGCTGACCAACGCCGAACTGGCCGAGCGGGTGCACCTCTCGCCCTCCGCGTGCCTGCGCCGGGTGCAGCGGCTGGAGCGCGACGGGGTGATCGCCGGCTACCGCGCCGAGGTCGACCCCGAGCGCGTCGGCCTGGGCCTGCAGGCATTCGTGCGGGTGCAGCTGGAGAAGCACGATGTGGAGCACGTCGCACGTTTCGTGGAGGCCATCGCGCGCTGGGACGAGGTGGTCGCCTGCCACGCGCTGACCGGTGACATGGACTACCTGCTGCACGTGGTGGTGCGCGATTTGGACCACTTCTCGCGCTTCCTGCTGGACCGGCTGCTCAATGC
Organism: Novilysobacter viscosus; assembly: GCF_046600715.1. Classification (NCBI taxonomy): domain Bacteria; kingdom Pseudomonadati; phylum Pseudomonadota; class Gammaproteobacteria; order Lysobacterales; family Lysobacteraceae; genus Novilysobacter; species Novilysobacter viscosus. Next base: position 154,789 of record NZ_JBJMAV010000006.1, on the reverse strand, counting down.
CAGCGGCGTGGCCGACGTCAACTCCAGCTTCGTGCTGCGTACGGTGAAGGCGTTCGGCGGCGTGCCGGTGGGGCCGCGCGAGGCGGGTTGAGTGCCGGCAGCGCGGGCGTCTGCGCTAGCCGTCATTCCCGGGGAGGCGGGAATGCATGCCGTTGCGCAAACGGGTGGGGCGACAGTCGGCGGCGTGGGGCCACGGTGGAGCTACCGCCTTTGCGGAACGATGGCGCGGGTGTTCGCTGCGCGCGTGGACCGACCTGCACCGCGTCACTCGTTGGCGCAATCCTTCCCGAACGGATTGATCGCCCCGACCCAGCTGCGCTCGCACTCCGGTTCCGGCGGCTTCGGGGCGGGCCTGGGCGCGAGCGCCGCCACCCGCCTCGCACGCTCGGCCGCCAATGCCTTGCGGATCTGCGGCAGCGCAGCCAGCGCGGCGCGTTCGCCGGCCAGGATCGCGACGTTGCGCTGCTCGAAATCCGCAGCGCCGATGTCGCTGACCGCGGGGCGGATGACCACGTCGGCCCGCGCCAGCTCCTGCCTGCCGAGCGTCTGGCCCATGATCGCGATCGACTGGTTGACCACGCCCAGCAGGTGCGTCGGCGTGGTGCCGCTGGCCTTGCTGGAGATGTCCACGGCGATCACGTACTCCGCGCCCAGCTGGCGCGCCGCGTCCACCGGCACCGGGCTGACCACGCCGCCGTCGACGAAGCTGCGCGCGCCGATGCGCACCGGCTCGAACACGCCCGGCACCGCGCTGGACGCGCGCACCGCCTGGCCGGTATTGCCGCGCACGAAAACCGAGCGCTCGCCGGTCTCCAGCCACGTGGAGACGGCCGCGAACGGCTTGGACAGCGACTGGATCGGCCGGTTGCCGACCTGGTCGTTGACGTAGTCCTGCAGCGCCTGGCCCTGCACCAGTCCGCCGGAGAACAGGCGCACGTCGCGGATGCTGGACTCGTCCAGGGCGACGGCTTTCTCCTGCAGCGCGAACGGGTCCATGCCACTGGCGTACAACGCGCCGACCACGCTGCCGGCGCTGGTGCCGCTTACCACGTTCGGCGTGATGCCGTTGGCCTCCAGCATCTTGATCACGCCGATGTGGGCGAAGCCCTTGGCCGCGCCGCCGCCCAGCGCCAGGCCGATGCGCACCGGCTTGGGCTTGGCGGCCGCCACCGGTGGCGCCGGTGCCGGCGTCGTCGGGCGCACGGCCTCGCCTCCGCCGCAGGAGGCCAGCAGGACGACGGCGGCGCACGGCACCGACAGGCGGAGGCGAAGCAGGGCGGGCATGGACGATTTCGTAAACAAGGGGCGCGGAGGATAGCCGGTGGCACCCCAACGGCGTCCGACCGGAGGCCGTTGGGTCGCCCGCAGGGCGGCAAGGATGCGGCTGTCGCCGGGGCGCCCGGCAGCCCTCCTCCCTCCTCCCTTGTCCCTGTTGACCGTCCCTAGAACCGGTTGTCACCGTCCAGGATCCGGCCCAGCCCGCCGAGCACCGAGCCTTCGCCACGGTCCTTTCCACCGGCCTGCGGCGCCGCCGCCAGCATGCGCCCGGCCATGCGCGAGAACGGCAGCGACTGCAGCCAGACCTTGCCCGGGCCGGTCAGCGAGGCCAGGAACACGCCTTCGCCACCGAACAGCATGCTCTTGATGCCACCGACCGCGCGCACGTCCATCTGCACCGTGTCGTGGAAGGCCATGACGCAACCGGTGTCCACGTCCAGGCGCTCGCCGGGCTTGAGGTCGAACTCCACCAGCGTGCCGCCGGCGTGCACGAACACCCATCCGTCGCCCTCGAGCTTCTGCATGATGAAACCCTCGCCGCCGAACAGGCCGGTGAGGATCTTGCGCTGGAAGTGGATGCCGATCGCCACGCCGCGCGCGCCGGCCAGGAAGCTGTCCTTCTGGCAGATCAGGCGCCCGCCGTGTTCGGACAGCTTCATCGCCACCACCGTGCCCGGGTAGGGCGCGGCGAACGCGACCCGCGCCTTGCCGGTGCCGGTGTGCGTGTACATGGTGGTGAACAGGCTCTCGCCGGTGATCACCCGCTTGCCGGCCGACAGCAGCTTGTCCATGAAGCCGCCGCCCTGACCGCTGTGGCGGCCGTCGCCGAACACCGTGTCCATCTGCACCGAGGCGTCCTTGTACATCAGCGCGCCGGCCTCGGCGATGGCGCTCTCGCCCGGGTCCAGCTCCACTTCGACGAACGGCATGTCGTTGCCGACGATCCGGTAGTCGACCTGGTCGCTGAGGCTGCTGTCGCCACTGGGCACGGCGGGCAGGTGCGGCGGCGGGCCGGGGGGGGTGACGGCCAGTTCGGGCACCGAGCGCACCGGCATCCAGTCGGCGAAGCCCTCGCGCCAGCAGCGCGCATCCGGGTGGCGGCGGGCGTGCTCGCGCGCGGCATCTTCGTCCAGCGGGCCGATGCGGCTGGCATCGCTGCCGGAATGGAAAAACCACTGGTGCATGGCGACGGTCCTGTGTCGTTGTGGGGAGGGCAGGGATAGCACGCACCACGACCCGCCGCCACGGCGGGAGGTCATGGTGCCGTGGGCGACTCCAGCGACGCGGTGCCCGCGAAACGCCCGCCGAAGAAGTCGCCCTCGCGCCACGCCGGCGCTCGCGGTGCATCGGCCACCGATGCCGCGGTCCGCGCCACCAGCCGGGCCAGGCGGGCGGCGTCGTTCCATGCGATGGCTTGTCCCGTGTCGTCGCCCGGCCGGTGGTAGCGCTCGCGCATGAAGGCCGCCCTGGCGGCGGCGGCATCGTCGCCGTGCGATGCGTCCGTGCCGCCTGCCAGGTACAGCGCAGGCACCCCCTGGCGAACGAACGCGAACTGGTCGCTGCGCACGAATGCGTCCTGGGCGCCCCTGGGCTCGCGCGTCAGATGCACGCCCATCCCTGTGGCGGCCTCGCGGAGGTGGTCGCCCAGTTGCGAGCGCCCGGCGCCCACCACGCCAACGTCGCGGGTCGGCACCAGCAGCAGCGGCATGTCGAGGTTGAGGTTGGCGACCAGCGAACCTTGCGGGGCGTCCTGCACGAAGGCCTTCGCGCCCAGCAGCCCCTGTTCCTCGCCAGTGAGCGCGACGAAGACCGTATCGCGGGCGGGTGCGCCGGCGCCGGCCATCTGCCGCGCGCCTTCCAGCATCACCGCCACGCCCAATGCGTTGTCGATCGCGCCGTTGAAAACGCGGTCGTCGCCCGCGGTCGCCATGCCCAGGTGGTCGAGGTGGGCGGTGACTGCGACCCGTCCCCCCGCACGCGGGTTGGAGCCAGGCAAGCGGCCGACAACGTTCACCGAATCCACCGGCGCCAGACGTGACACCGCGGCCAGGTCGAGCCGGACGGGGAGCTCCAGCGCCGGCGGATTTCGGGCACCCCGCTCCGCGGTCAATCGCGCGAGTGTGTGGCCCGTGCCGGCGAGCAGGGCATCGACGGAATCGGCACGCACATGCATGACCGCGCGTAGCGGCGATGCGGAAGAATCCGCCAGGCGCATGGCGGGACGTTGCAGCAGGTCGGCCAGCCGCGACCACGGCAGCGCGGCTTCGTCGGCCGGGGTGCGCAGGAACACGGCGGCGACCGCGCCGCGCCGGGCGAGTTCTTGCAGCTTGGTATCGGTCGCACCGAAGAAGGCCCGCACGTCGGGTTCGAAGCGCGCCGGCGCGCCCGCCAGCAGCAGTACCGCCTTTCCGTCCACGTCGATGCCGGCGAAGTCGTCATGTCCCAGCGCCGGCGCGTGCACGCCGCGGCCAGCGAACACCGCCGGGACGCCCGCCAGCGAAACCACCGCTTCGAAGCCCGGTGCCGGCAGGACGTCGCGGCCCGGCGCCAGCCGGACCGTGTGCCCACCGGCGTGGACGGCGAGCCGCGCGCGCCCGGTGACCGCCTGCGAGCCCTGCAGGCGCACGCGCTGGAAGTAGCCCGTATCGCCGGCCGGCGCCAGGCCGGTGCGGCGCATGCGCACCGCGACGTAGCGGGCGGCGCGGTTGTAGCCGGGCGTCCCGGTCAGCCGGCCCTGCATGCGGTCGTCGGCCAGCACCTGCACGTCCGCCCGGATGCGGGCGGCAGCATCGGTGGCAGGCGCATCGTGGCCCCCAGGCGTGCATCCGGCCAGCAGCAGTGCAAGCAGCATGACCGCCGTGGCTGGACGCAGTGTCCACCTGCGCACGGTGGCGCGGGGGCAGGGGCTCACGCGGGCACCGGCTTGCAGGCACGGTCCAGCGCCGTCGGCGCATCGGGCCATCGCTGGACGCGCATGGCCGTTGCCCTAGGGCGGGCCATCGTGCGGATCGCCACTGCGCGCGTCCCGCGGCCGGAACCGCAGCACGGTGCCGCGTGGTTCCACCGGCCGCTCCCAGATCACCGGTACCTCGTCGGGCGAGGGCGGCTCGAGCGCGTCACGGGCCGCCTGTGCGGTGGCATCGACGCCTTCGTCCTCGTCCTCCCAGCTGTAGCGCGCGCGCGGCGGCTGCGGGTCTCGCCGGCGAAGCAGCCATGCCGCGACCACGCCACCCACCGCGCCCCCCAGGTGGGACTGCCAGGAGATGCCCGCCTCGCGTGGCAGCACCGACATCAGCATGCCGCCGTAGAGCAGGAACGCGATCATCGCCGCCGCCACCGCCGGGCGGTCGCGGCGCAGCAACCCGAGCGTGGCCACCATGAACATGAGTCCGTGGGTGACCCCGCTGGCGCCCAGGTGCCGGCTGCCGGCCTCGCCCAGCCACCAGGCGCCGAGCCCGGAGCCGAGCCACATCAGCGGCAACGCCCAGCCGGTGGCGCGCGGGTACAGGCCGCCGGCCAGCGTGCCGAGCATCAGCAGGGCGATGGCATTGGTCGCGACGTGGCCGATGGAGCCGTGAAGCAGCGGTGCGGCCAGGATGCCGCGCAGTCCATCGAGCGAGCGAGGCCGCACCGCCCACGTGCCCAGGTCGATCCCGCCCTGGGCGGTGAACACCGCGAACAGCACCAGCACCGACAACAGGCTCAGGTTGAGCGCGCGCAGCCAGCGACGGCGGTCGTGCGCGCGCTGGGCCTTGGCGTCGATGGGGTCGGCAGGGGCGGGCAGGTGCATGGCACCTGTGTGGCGGCGCCCGCGGGGATTGCAAGGTGGCGCGGCTTCGCACATCCCGCTGCAAGGCTGGGACAGGCTGGGAGGGTGTGCTTCTGGCGCCGCGTGGCCGGGTCTCTCGTCAGCGCAAGCACGTCTCCCCGGCGCACCCCTGCCGGCAGGGGAGGGAGCAGGCGCGCAGGGACTCAAGCGGGCGCCGCGTAGAATGGCGCGATGAATCAGCCCCACGACGCCATCCCCACCGTCCACCTCAAGAACGCGTGGAAATCCAGCCATCCGTGGATCTTCCAGCGCCTGGTCGAGAAGCCCGCGCAGCGCCCCAAGCCCGGCTCGATCGTGGACGTGGTGGGCGTGGACGGCGAGTGGATCGGCCGCGGCTTCTACAACGGTCATTCGCGCATTGCCGTGCGCGTGCTGGAGACCGACCAGCGCGTGCCGGTCGATGCCGGCTGGTTCTCGCGCAAGATCGCCGCGGCCGTCGGGCTGCGCCGCGACGTGCTCAAGCTCGACGCGGCCAGCGACGCCTGGCGCGTGGTCCACAGCGAGGGCGACGGCATCAGCGGGCTGGTCGTGGACCGCTACGCCGACCTGCTGGTGGTGGAGTTCTTCAGCGCCGGCGCGTTCCGCCACCGCGAGTGGATCTACGAGGCGCTGCGCGAGCAGTTCCCCGGCTGCCGCTTCCACGCCTTTGCCGACGAGCACGTGCAGAAGCAGGAGTCGTTCGACTTCAAGCCGTGGAACAGCTCCGGCACCGAACCCGCCGCGCCCGCCATCATCACCGAGCACGGCGTGAAGTTCCGCGCCGACCCCGCCGGCGCGCACAAGACCGGCTTCTTCGCCGACCAGCGCGAGAACCGGCAATGGCTCAGCCAGCATGTCGAAGACCGCCGCGTACTGGACCTGTGCTGCAACACCGGCGGCTTCGCGGTGTATGCCGCCGTCCGAGGCGCGGCCGAGGTTGTGGGCGTCGACATCGACGGCGATGTGATCGAGATCGCCAAGGGCAACGCGAAACTCAACGGCGTGCGCCCGCGCTTCGTGCAGGCCGACATCTTCCCGTGGCTGCGTGATGCGGCCAACGCCGGCGAGCAGTTCGACGTCGTCATCCTCGACCCCGCCAAGATGACCCGTGACCGCGAGCAGGTGATCCCCGCGCTCAAGAAGTACCTGGACATGAACAAGCTGGCGCTGGGCGTGGTCAAGCCCGGCGGGTTGCTGGCGACGTTTTCCTGCACCGGCCTGGTCAGCGAGGAGCAGTTCCTCGACATGCTGCGGCGGGCGGCTTTCTACTCCAACCGCACGGTGCAGGTGTTGAAGGTCTCCGGCGCCGGCCCGGACCACCCGTTCCTGGCGCAGGCGCAGGAAAGCCGGTATCTGAAGGCGGTGTTCTGCCGCGTGCTGGATTGAGCAGCGGGGCCTTCTGTAGGACCGGCTTCAGCCGCGATCGGCCGACCACTAGGGCCCCCCTGTAGGAGCGACGTGAGTCGCGACCCGCGCACCTGTCCAGACTACGCGGTCGCGACTCACGTCGCTCCTACAACGAACCGCAGTCGCGTTGCGGCGCATGTCTGGCTGACGGGACGACGAGCGATCGCGGCTGAAGCTGCTCCTGCAGGTGAGGCCAGGAAGGCAATCCAACGCCCGCACCGCAGCCCCTGCGACCGCCGCCGCTACACTTGCGCGATGACCGATTCCGCGCTCGTCCTTTTTTTGCTGGTGGCGCTGCTGCTGGCCACGCTGGCCGCCGTCGGCCTGCTGGTGGTCCTGCTGCGCCGGCGCCCCGATGCGGCCCTGCAGGACCACCGTGACCGGCTCGAGGCCGCGCTGCGCGAGGAGCAGCGCGAAGGCCGCGCCGAGTTGCGCCAGCAGCTCGACAGCCTGGGCGTTCAGCAGGCCGCGCGCATCGAGGGGTTTGGCGGCAAGCTGGTCGACCTCACCGAACGCACCGACCGCCGGCTGGACGAGTTCCGCATCGCGGTCGCCGAGGACGCGCGCAAGGCCCGCAGCGAGGGCGCCGAACAGCAGCAGCGCTTTGCCGACGGGCTCGGCCAGCGCCTGGCCGAGCTTACCCAGCGCAACGAGCAGCGCATCGGCGAGATGCGCGCCACGCTGGAGCAGCAACTGCAGAAGTTGCAGGCCGACAACGCCAGCAAGCTCGAGCAGATGCGCGCGACCGTCGACGAGAAGCTGCAGAGCACGCTGGAGACCCGCCTGGGCGAGTCCTTCCGGCTGGTGTCCGAGCGCCTTGAGCAGGTGCAGCGCGGGCTCGGGGAGATGCAGCAGCTGGCGACCGGCGTGGGCGACCTCAAGCGCGTCCTGACCAACGTCAAGGACCGCGGCGGCTGGGGCGAAGTGCAACTGGAGAACATCCTCGAGCAGACGCTGACGATGGAGCAGTACGGCCGCAGCGTGCGGGTCAGGCCCGACAGCGCGGAGGCGGTGGACTTCGCGATCCGCCTGCCCGGGCGCGGCGACGCCGATACGGTGGTGTGGCTGCCGGTCGACGCCAAGTTCCCGCGTGAGGATTACGAAAGCCTGATCGATGCGCAGGAGAAGGGCGACATCGATGCGGTCAAGAGTTCAACCGCGCAGCTGGAGCGGGCGATCCGCGTGCAGGCCAAGTCCATCAGCGACAAGTACGTGTGCCCGCCTCACACCACCGACTTCGCGGTGATGTTCCTGCCGACTGAAGGCCTGTACGCCGAAGTGATCCGCCGCGCCGGGCTCGTGGACCTGCTGCAGCGCGAGCATCGGGTAGTGCTGGCCGGGCCGACCACCTTCACCGCGCTGCTCAACAGCCTGCAGATGGGCTTCCGCACGCTGGCCATCGAACAGCGGTCCAGCGAGGTCTGGCAGGTGCTGAGCGCGGTGAAGAGCGAGTTCGGCAAGTTCGCCGGAATTCTCGAAAAGGCCGAGAAGCAGATCAGCACCGTCGGCAAGAGCCTCGGCGAGGCCAGCCGCAAGACCCGCACGATCGAACGCAAGCTGCGCGGCGTGGAGCAGTTGCCCAGCGACCAGAGCCGGCAGCTGCTGGGCACCTCGCTGGACGACGGCGAAACCGAAGGCGACGAGGTCGCCTGATCGCCCCGGCCTGCGTGCCGGCATTCGCACGGGCCGCTGCAGGAGCGGCTTCAACCGCGATCGGAACCGGCCCGCCGCGTGTGCAGCGGCGCCTACGCGCAAACCCGTTTTCGTTCCAGGAGCGACGTAGGAGCGACGTGAGTCGCGAACGCGGATGACCTGAGGGGTGCGCGTATCGCGACTCACGTCGCTCCTACCGGGGGCCGTCGCGGCAATCGATCGCGGCTGAAGCCGCTCCTACAAGGCGATGCGCAGCGGTGGCGCGGAGCGACGAATGGGCGTCACCCCCCCCCGGATGCCTCAGTTCCCGCCCCCCATCGGCGTCATTGGGATCGCATCGACCGGGACGGTGGGGTTGAACTCCTCGCGCAGGTACTCGGGCAGGTCATCGCCGGCTTCCTCGTCCAGGCGGTCGCCGAAGATCTGGTAGTTGCGCCGCTGCATCCACGCATCGCGCACCAGTGCGTAATCGTCCTCGGCACCTTCGCGCAGGCTGTCGGTGGACAGCAGCTGGGTGCGCACGTCGACCAGTTGCAGGCCCTGCAGCGGGACGCGGGTCTGCTCGTCGCTGACCTGGCGCAGCGGGCTCAGCGGCGCGTCGCCCACCATGCCCACCACGTCGCGCACCGTGCGCGGCCCGAACAGCGGAAGCTCCACGTAGCGCGAGCGCTCCCAGCCCCACACCCCCAGGGTCTGGCCGAAATCCTCGCTGCGGTGGGGCAGGGTTGCGTCGCTGGCGGGGTCGAAGATCCCGCCGATGCCCAGGGTGCTGTTGAGCGCGAACCGGCCCAGCGATTGCGCGGCCTGCCTGGGCTTGCCCTGCAGCAGTGCGTTGACCGCCGACACCGGTTGCCCGAGGTTGCTGAAGAAGTTGCCGACGCCCAGGCGGACCGGCCGCGGTACCACCGCCACGTAGGTCCGGGCCAGCGGGCGTGCCACATAGCGATCCACGGCATTGTTGAAGCGGTGCATCTGCCGGTTGTAGCGCTCCCAGGGATCGTAGCTGCCGGGAATGACCGCGGGCTCGGGCAGGGTGGGGTCGGCGACCGGGTTGTAGCCACCACCGCCGTACAACGCGTCGAAATCGCGCTCGGCCTGCGTGCGCGGGTCGCCGTCGGGATCAGGGGCGACGACGGGGGGCGCTCGGTTTTGCTCGTAGGACGTGTCCGGCGGCGACGGGGCGTCATCGGCGGGGTCGGCCGCTTGCGCGCCGTCGATCCCGCGCAGGCACCGGGCAAGGCCGGCCTCATCGTCCGCGTGCGCGTCGATGCAGCGCTGCTGCTCGACCGGGTGCTGCGCCGAGGGCGGGACGTCCACGGCCTGCGCCGTGGCGGCAGGGGCGACCAGCAGCAGGGCGGGCAGCAGCAGGCGGGGGATAGCGGTGGGGGCGGGCGGGCGCATGGGGACAGTGTAGGGCCGAGGGCTCAGCCGTTGAACGCCAACGCGTCATCCAGCCGGTAGGCGGTTCTCAGTTCGGCCAGCCCGGCCGGCTCACCGAGCACTTCAACGCCATCGCAGCGGTCCGCCAGCTCGGCCAACAGCGCCAGCCCGGCGCTGTCGATGCGATCGACCGCGCGCAGGTCGAAGCGGGAGCTACCCTCCAGCAGCGGCAGCGCCTGCTTCCACACCGGCGCGCAACCCTCTCGCAACAGCGCGCCGGTGAACACCAGCGCGCTGTCGTTGCGGACCACGGTGGGCGCCGGCGCGACCACTCAGTTGGCGCTGGCGTTGAGCTTGCCGGCCTTGAGCTCGGCGGCGACCTGGGAGATCGACTTCTGGCGCAGGGGGCCGTCGAACTGGCTGCGGAAGGTCTGCACGAAGCTCACGCCCTCCACCATCACGTCGAACACCTGCCATTTTCCACCGGTCTTGCGCATCAGGTAGTCGACCGGGATCGGCTCGCCGCCCTGGCGCAGCATTTCGGTGGACACGCGGACGATGGCGCCACCGCGCAGCGGGGTCTCGGACTTCACCCGCACCTGCAGCCGGGTGTTGAAGTCCAGCAGCGAGGAGCCGTAGCGCTGCATCAGGTTGTCGGCAAGCGCGTCGGAGAACAGCTTCACGTCCGTGTCGGAAGCCCCGCGGCCATGCACGCCCAGCACCAGCCGGCCGGCGTAGTCACGGTCGAACATCTGGTCGAACTCGCCCGAGACGAACGTGCTCAAGGCGCGGCGGTCGCGGGTGAACTCGGCGCGGCGGGACTCCAGCGTGGCAAGCACGCGGGTGCTGTTGTCCAGCACCAGCTTGCTGGGCGAGCCCGCCTGGCGGGCCTGTGCGGCCTGCTGCGGGGCGGCCTTCTGGGCCAGCGCGGGGGTGGCGGCCAGCAGCGCGCTGGCGATCACGAGGGAAATGGCGGTGTGCTTCATGCGGAGTGCTCCTGGGGGAGGGGCGGGCCGTCGCCGTAAGGGAGAGAAGAAGGGGGCTACTGCAGGTACGGCGGCAGGTCCTGGTCGGACCCGCCTTCGGCCGGTGCGGCCGGCTCGGCCGCGGCGTCGTCACCTGGTGCATTGTCCGCACCGCCGCTGAACATGTACTTGCCGACCAGTTGCATCAGGTCGACCGAAGGCTGGGTCAGGAAGATTTCATCCCCGTCCTTGAGCGGTTCAGGGTCGCCACCGGGCGCCAGGCCCACGTAACTCTCGCCCAGCAGGCCGCTGGTGAGGATGGCGGCGCTGGTGTCGGCCGGCAGGTCGGCGTATCGCTTGTCGATGGACAGGGTCACCACCGAGTCGAGCTTGACCGGGTCGAGCGCGATATCGCTGACCTGGCCGATGGCGACACCGCCGATCTTGACCGGCGCGTTGGGGCGCAACGGGCCGAGGTTGGTAAAGCGCGCGGTGACTTCGTAGCGGTCGCCACCAAAGCCGAAGTTGCCGTTGGTGGAGGCGAGTGCAAGCACCAGCAGCGAGGCCAGGGCGAGCAGCAGGAAGGCGCCGACGGCGAATTCGATGCGGGGGGCTCGGGTACTCATGGTTGCGGTCTGTCCGAAGTCGATGCCCGCTAAGTCAGAGGGCGAGGAGTCAAAGGGCGGGCGCCGGCGCAAGGCGCTGGCGACGGGGTTGCGGGGGCACTACCGGAACAGCAGCGCCGACATCACGAAATTGAACATCAGCACCAGCAGCGACGCGTTCACCACCGCCTTGGTGGTGGCCACCGAAGTGCCTTCGATCGTCGGCTCGGCATGGAAGCCGACGTACGCGGCCACCAGCGCGGCGACCGCGCCGAACACCGCCGCCTTGGCGAACGCCATGGCGAAATCCTTGCCGAAGTCGACGCTGTCCTTGAGGACCTGCCAGAACACGCCCGACTCCACGCCGATGACGTGCACCGCCTCGAAGTAGCTGGCGGTGATGGCCAGGCTGCAGAAGAACGCCGTCAGCAGCGGCACGCACAGCACCGCCGCCCAGAACCGCGGCGCGACGGCCTTGCCGACCGGGTCGATCGCCATCAGGCCCAGCGCGGTGATCTGGTCGGTGGCGCGCATCAGGCCCAGTTCGGCCGCAATCGAGCTGCCGGCGCGGCCGATGAACAGCAGCGCGGTCAGCACCGGTCCCAGCTCGCGGTACAGGCCCAGGCCCAGCATCGCGCTGACCTGGTTGGCCGCGCCGTAGGTGTCCAGCGCGCGGTAGCCCAGCAGCGTCACCGAGAGGCCAACGAACGCGCCGCCCACGGCGATGATCGGCAGCGACCTTGCGCCGATCTTGTAGATCTCGCGGACCAGTTCGCGCAGCAGGTCCGCGGTCGGCCGGGAGGCGCGCAGCACCGAAAGCGTGAACAGCCCCGCGCGCCCGACCGAGCGGATGGTGGCGACGAAAGGCATCAGGCGGCCTCGGCAACGGTGGCGCCGCGGGGGGCGGCATCGAACGGGATCGGGCCGTCGGGCTGGCCGTCCAGGAACTGCCGCACCAGCGGATCGGTGCTGGCCTGCAGCTGCGCCGGCGAGCCCGAGAACACGATCCCGCCGTTGGCGATCACGATGGCGTGGTCGGCCACCGGCAGGGTTTCGTGGACGTGGTGGGTAACCACGATGCTGGTCAGGCCGAGGATGTCGTTGAGCCGTCGCACCAGGTCCATGACCACCCCGGAGGCGATCGGGTCCAGGCCGGTGAGGGGTTCGTCGTAGACCATCAGCGGCGGGTCCAGCGCCAGCGCGCGGGCCAGCGCCACGCGCCGCGCCATGCCGCCGGAGAGTTCGCGCGGGAAGGCATCGGCGGCGGCGCGCAGGCCGACCGCGTGCAGCTTCATCCGCACCAGGCGGTCGATCACCGGCCTGGGCAGGCGGGTGTGCGCTCGCAGCGGCAGCGCGACGTTCTCGGCCGCGGTCAGGTCGGTCAACAGGCCGTTGCCCTGCAGCAGCACGCCGATGCCCTTGCGCAGTTCCAGCAGCTCACGCATCCGCTGCGGCACCGGTTGGCCGAGTACCTCGACCGTGCCCGCGGACGGCTCCAGTTCGCCTGTCAGTGCGGCTAGCAGCGTCGACTTGCCACTGCCGGACGGCCCCAGCACCGCGACCACCTGGCCGCGCGGGACCGAAAGGTCGATGTCGCGCAGCACCATCCGTCCGCCGCGATCGAGGCGGACGCCGGCGAGGCGGACGATGGGTGTGTCGTGGTCCATGGGCACCGGGCAGGTGGGGTGGGACGCGCGAAGGCAGGGCCGTGCGCGGGCAAAACACGCGCAGCTTGGACGGGGCTGGCTGAACCGCGGTTGTCGGCCCATTGTCGCAGGCGCCGGGCAGTCTGGCGCACGCGGCGCGCGAGCGGCGTCTCGATCGTTGCGACCGCACTGCGGCAAGATGCCCGCCATGCCGACCGCGCCCGACTTCCGCCTGTACCACTCCAATTCACTGGAGGTACTGGCCGGGCTGCTGGCGGCGGAGCTGCGCGTGCCGGTCCCGGGCCAGCCGCTGCTCGCCCCCGACACCGTGCTGATCCCGCAGGTCGCGATGCGCCGCTGGCTGCAGGCCACGCTGGCGGCCGAGTACGGCATCGCCGCCAACCTGGACGTGCTCACGCCCGGCGAGTTCGTCGCGCGTGCGCTGCAGGCCAACGTGCCCGGTGACCGCGATGACCTGGACGCCGCGGCGCTGCGCTGGCGGCTGTATGGCGCACTGACCGACCCGGCGGTGCTGGATGCGCCGGCGATGGCGACGCTGCGGTCCTATCTGTCGGGGTCCGATCCAGTGAAGCCCTGGGCGCTGGCCGGTGAGCTCGGGGGCATCTTCGAGAAGTACCAGGCGTGGCGCCGCGACTGGCTGCTGCGCTGGGAGGCCGGCGCCGACACCGTGGACGCCCAGGCCGGTCTCTGGCGCCAGGTGGCCTCGGGCCGGGCGCACCGCGCCCGCCGCATCCAGCAGTACCTGGACCGTTTCGAGACCGGCGACGCGCTCCCGACCGGGCTGCCCCGGCGGCTGTTCGCATTCGCCACGCTCAACGTCTCGCCCGACGTGCTGCGCGTGCTGGCCACCCAGGCGCGCGTGGGCACGCTGCACTTCTACGTGCCCTCGCCCAGTCGCGACTACTGGGGCGACCTGCAGCGCGTGCGCGCCACCGGCGCCGCCGGCGCGGACACCGAGAATCCCCTGCTGCAGGCCTGGGGCGCGGCCGGTCGCGATTTCATGGCGGTCCTGGGCAGCTACGAGGTGGTGCATCCGGTGGCGGAGATCCGCGGCGACGTCGACCCCGGCGCCGGCGGTGGCCCGCTGCACGGCAGCCTGCTGCGGCGTCTGCAGTCCGACCTGTTCCACCGCCGGCCTTCGCCGCCAACCGCGCCCACCGACGACGACCCGCGCACGCGCCTGCCCGAGGTGCGCCGGGACGACCCCAGCCTGCAGGTGCATGCCTGCCACACCCGGCTGCGCGAACTGCAGGTGCTGCACGACCGGCTGCGCGCGCTGCTGGACCCGGCATCTCCGGAAGGCCGCCTGTTCGACCCGCCGCTGCAGCCGCGGGAGGTCGCCGTGCTGGCGCCGGACATCGACCCGTACCTGCCCTATTTCGATGCGGTGTTCGGCAGCCGCGGGCGCGACGACGCGATCCCCTATGCGCTGGCAGATGCCAGCCCCCTGGCGGGCGAGCCGCTGGCGGACGGGTTCATGCGTCTGTTGGCGCTGCCGGTGGCGCGCTTCGGACTGGAAGAAACCCTGGACCTGCTGGCCAGCCCGCCGCTGGCCGAGTCCGCCGGCCTGGACCCGGCGTCGCTGGCTCGCCTGCACCAGTGGCTGCATGCCGCGGGTGCGCGGTGGGGCCTGGATGCCGCGCATCGGGCGCGCCTGGAGGCGCCGGCGGACGACGCCTATACCTGGGCCTTCGCGCTGGACCGTCTGCTGCTGGGCCACGCCAGCGGCAGCGATGCGCCGATCACCACCTCCACCGGGCAGACGGTTGCGCCGTTGCCGGACCTGGAGGGGAGCGCGCTGGATGCGCTGGACACCCTGGTGCGACTGCTGCGGGTGCTCGCGCGCCATGCCACGTGGCTGGGCGAGGCAATGCCGCCGGAGGGCTGGCGCGACAGGCTGGTCGGGTTGCTCGACACGCTGTGGCCGCGACCGCCGGCGAGCGTGTCCGCGCAACGTGCGCTGGACCGCCTGCGCAGCCTGGTCGATGCCTTCGCCGCGGATGCCGCACGCGCCGGTTTCGACGGTCCGGTCCCCGCCGAAGCGGTGCGTGCCCACTTCGCCAATGTGCTGGGCGAGGCCGATACCCGCGCGCCGCTGCTGACCGGCGGTGTCAGCATCGGCCGGATGGTGCCGATGCGCCTGCTGCCGTTCCGGGTGATCTGCCTGCTGGGCATGGACGACGGCCAGTTCCCGCGTCGCGACCCGGCCGCGGGCCTCAACCGGCTGGCCGCCGAGCTGGGGGGGCCGCAGCGGCGTACCGGCGACCGGTCCACCCGCGACGACGACCGCTTCCTGTTCCTGCAGCTGTTCGCCGCCGCGCAGGACGTGTTCTACCTCAGCTACCGGGGCGCGGATCCGCGCGACGGCAGCGCGCGCGAACCCTCGGTGCTGGTGACCGAACTGCTCGCCGCCGCGGCCGCGCAGCACGCGCCGGGAACCGATGCCGCCCGGCAACTGGTGGTCCACCACCCGTTGCAACCCTTCGCACCGGCGGCATTCGGCGCCGGCGACGAGCCTCGCCGGTTCTCGTACCGGCAGCAATGGTGGCCGGCGGCGAACCCTGCCGCGCACCGGCGGGTCGCCCTGCCGGCGTGGTTCCCGGGCAGCGCACTGGCGCCGGTGGAAGCCGCGTCGGGCCCGCTGTCGCTGGATGCGTTGCGGCGCTTCCTGCAGGCCCCGGCGTCGGTGTTCCTGCAGCAGCGGCTCGGCCTGAGGCTGGCGGACATCGAGGCCGTCCAGGGCGAGCCGGACGTCGAACCGCTGCTGGCGCCCGGCGGTGGCCTGGCCCGGCATGCGTTGCGGCGAGCGGTGTTCGATGCGTGCATGGGCGAGGTGGATGACGCCACCACGCATGCGCTGCTGCGCGCGCGCGGCCTGCTCCCATCCGGGCCGCTGGGGCGGCGCACGCTGGAAAAAACCCGGGCTGAGGTCGAGGCCTATGCCCGCGCATTCCGCGACTGGCGCGCTGGCGCCGTGCCCGATGCGCTCCGGCGCGAGATCGACCTGGACGGCATGGCGCTGGACGGTCGCCTCGTCGATGCCTACCCGCACGGGCTGGCCCGGCTCAGGTTCGACGTGCCCAACGGCCCTTCGTCGATCCGCAACGGGCTGGACTGGCTGTTCGCCGGGGCCGCGGGGCTGGCGCTGCCGCTGGTCGAGTTCCACGACGCCGGCGATGCCGGGGTCGGACCGCATGAGCGCACGCCGCTTGACCCGGACATTGCGCGCGCACTGCTGCGGCAACTGGTGGCACTGCGTGCGCGCGGGCTTCGTGAGCCGCTGCCGTTCGCGCCGTATGCCGGCTGGGCGCTGTACAACGCGCCATCGCTGGAGAAGGGCCTGGATGCCGCGTCCAAGAAGTGGCGCGGCGGCGAGCATGCCTGGAGCGAAGGCGACGGCGACGCGCTGCGCCTGGCGCTGCGCGGCCGCGACCCGTTCGTGGATGACGCCACGCGGGTGGCGTTCGTCGACCTGGCCATGACCATTTACGGGGCGGTGGTCGCGGGCCAGGCCTATGCCGGCACTGATGCCGGGGCGCTGCGGGCGATGGCCTCCGGCCTCGACATGGAGGATGCCGAATGAGCCCCGCCGCCCCGCCCGATCCGTACCTGTCGTTGCCGCTGGATGGCGTGCGCGCGATCGAGGCGTCGGCCGGCACCGGCAAGACGTTCACCCTGGCGACGCTGGTGGTGCGGCTGGTGGTCGAACGCGGCTTGCGCATCGGCCAGGTCCTCGCCGTTACCTTCACCGAGGCGGCCACGCAGGAACTGCGCAGTCGCATCCGGGCCCGGCTGGTGCTGGCTGGCGGGCTGGTCGAGCAGACGCTTGAGGATGACGCGGCGCCGGACGTGGCGCTGACCCACCAGGTGGTCACCGCGCACCTGGCCGCGGGCACCGAAACCGCCGACGCGCTGCGACGGCGCCTGCACGCGGCCGCCCACGACATCGACCTGGCGGCGATCTTCACCATCCACGGCTTCTGCGCGCGGGTCCTGCGCGAACACGCACTGGAGGCCGGACAGGGTTTCGACACGCCCGAGCTGATGGGCAGCGACACGACCCTGCGCCACGCCGTCGCGGCTGACCTGTGGCGGACCCACGGCGTGGCCGACGACGCGGCCGACGACCTGCTGGCAATGTGGAAGGCCGGCCCGCGGACGCTGGCCGGCGACCTGTCGCCGCTGCTGCGCGAGCGCGTGCTGCGCCCCACGCTGGATGAGCTGCCAAGCGACCCGGCGCTGCGCCTGCGCGCCGCCAGCGCCGCGCTCGCCGACGCCTTCCGTGCCCACGGCGACACGTTCCGCTCCAGCCTCGTGGAGGCCGTCGAAGGCAAGGTGCTCAACGGCGCCTCCTACAAGCTCGAGTGGATCACCCCGTTGTTCGACGCGTTGAAGCACTGGTGCGACGGCTGCGATGCCGGGGATCCCGGCGCGCCGTTCGAGCATCCCAAGCTTGCGCAGCTGCATCGAGACACCCTGCTGCAACGCACGAACAAGACCGGCGCGGGGCGCACCCCGGACTCGCCCGTCTGCGACGCGCTGCCGGCCTACCTGGACGCGCTGGGTGAAGTGGCCGAATGGCCCGACGTGCGCCGGGTCGAACTGCTGCACCGGCTGCGCGACGATGCCCGCCTGCGCTTCGCCCGGTTCAAGCAGCAGCAGCGTGTACAGACCTACGATGACCTGATCGACCGGGTCGCCGACGCGCTGGAAGGCGAACATGCCGCGGCGCTGGTTGCGCGCCTGCGCGAGCAATACGCGGTGGCGCTGGTGGACGAGTTCCAGGACACCGACCCGCGCCAGTGGCGGATCTTCGAACGCGTGTTCGGCCAGGCCAGCGGCGCACCGGCCCTGTTCGTGATCGGCGACCCCAAGCAGGCGATCTACGGCTTCCGCGGTGGCGACGTTGAAACCTACCTGCAGGCACGCCAGGCCGCGGAGCAGGCGCCGGCGCTGTCCTCCAATTTCCGTTCGCGTCCCAGCGTGCTGCGCGCGATCTCGGCGCTGTACGCGCAGGCGCTGGAGGCGTACCAGCAGGGACGCGCCGCGGCGCCCCCGTTCGTCGATCCGCGCATCCAGTTCGCGGCCATCCGGCCGGGCGGCCTGCGACGCGACGATGACCACCTGCGCCAGGGCCGGCCGGCGCCGGCGCTGACGCTGTGGCAGGCGCCGCCGCCGCCGCCCGACGCCAAGGGCAAGGTGAAGCCTTACCCGGCCGGGCGCTCGCGCGAACTGGCCACGGACGCCTGCGTGGCTGCGATCCATCGCGTGCTGCATGAGGGCCGCAATGGCGAGGCGACGATCGAGGGACGCCCGGTCCGGCCCGGCGACATCGCGGTGCTGGTGCGCTCCCACGGCGAGGCCACGCGCATCCGCCAGGCGCTGGCGGTGGCCGGGATTCCCGCCGTTGCCGCCGGCAAGCAGACCCTGTTCGCCACCGCCGAGGCGCGCGAGCTGCATGTCCTGCTGCTCGCGCTGCTGCACGGGGGCGACAGCGGGCGCCTGCGCACCGCGCTGGCGACCGTGCTGGTCGGGCAGGACGCCGCGCAGCTGGCCGCGCTGGGGGACGTCGCGCACGAGGGCGAGGGCGATTCCGAGGCACTGCACGCATGGCAACTCGTCGCGTTGGGGTGGCGCGACCGGCTGCAACGTGGCGGGCCGCTGGCGCTGGTCAACGACCTGTGCGCCGACAACGCCGGGCGCCAGCTGGGCCTGCTGGATGGCGAACGCCGGCTCACCAACTACCTGCAACTGGCCGAACTGCTGCAGGAAGAGCAGTCCCGCGCGCTGGGCCTGCACGGACTGGTGGACTGGCTGGCGCGGTCGATCGCCGCGGCCGCCAGCGACGACGGCGGGGCCGACGAGAGCCGGCTGCTGCGGCTGGAATCCGACGCGCACCGGGTGCAGGTGGTCACCCTGCACAAGAGCAAAGGGCTGGAATACCCGCTGGTGTTCCTGCCGTACGCGGGTATCGGCGGCAAGCCACGCGACGCCGGGCGCCACGTCACCGTCGCCGGCGATGGCGGCCGTGCCCTGCACTGGAAGCTGCTGCCCTCGGCCACCGGCTGGGACGAGGTGAAGCAGCGCTGGAGTGACGCCCAACAGGCCGAGGATGCGCGCCTGCTCTACGTGGGACTGACCCGTGCGCGCCATGCGCTGTGGCTGGCAGGCGGGGCGTTCTACCAGCACGGCAAGGCCGCCGTCGCCGCGATGATCGCCGACACCGACGCGCTGGCCGCCACGGGCGAGGGCGCGATCCACATCGACCACGACACGCCGCCCGGCACCCTGCCCTGGCTGCCACCCGCATCCGCCGACCCGGTACCCCCGGCACGCGTCGCCAGCAACACGCCGGCCAGCGACTGGTGGGTCTACAGCTTCACCCAGCTGGCCAATGCCGAAGGCCAGGGCGAGGTCTCCAGTGCCATGACCCAGCCGGTGGCGGGCGGGCGGGACGAGGCCGCCAACCCAGCCGAGGCCGCGGACGTCGAGGGCATCGATGCGCCCGGCGACGACTTCGACCCGCGGTTCGCCGGTGCGCGCTTCGGCGTGGTGCTGCATGACGTGCTGGAGCGCGTCGACTTCGCCGCCTGGAAGCAGTGGCGGCCCGGTGGCGCGGCGTCCGCCGGCGACATCGACACGATCATCGAGCGCCTGCGCGCGGCCGGCTATCCGGCCGGGGACCTGGACGACGGCGTGCAGGCACTGGCGCCACTGGTCGGGCAGACGCTGACCGTGGCGTTGCCCGAGGGCGTGCGCCTGGCCGACCTGCCCGAGGACTCCCGGCGGGCGGAAATCGAGTTCCAGTTCGCGCTGGCACCGACCCGGGTCGATGCGCTGATCGAGCTGTTGCACGGGCACGGCCTGCTCGCCGCGCGCACCGGCTTCGGCACCCGGCGTCGCCTGGAAGGCCTGATGACCGGCCTGATCGACCTGACCTACACCCACGACGGGTGCTGGTACGTGCTCGACTACAAATCAAACCGGCTGCCAGGCTATGGGCCGGCGCACCTGGTCGCCGCCATGGCCCACAGCGAGTACGAGCTGCAGGCGCTGATCTATACGCTGGCCTTGCACCGGTGGCTGCGGTTCCGCCTGGGCGAAGGCTACGACTACGCGCGCGACTTCGGCGGTGTGCGCTACCTGTTCTGCCGTGGCCTGGATGCCACCAGCGACGATGGCCGGGGCGTGCATGCCTGGCGGTTCGATCCCGACCTCGTGCATGCGCTCGACGCGCTGTTCGCAGGCCGCGCGGTGGAGGCGATCGCATGAGCCTGTTGAAAGCACTGGCCGCCGCGGGTGCATTGCGCACGCTCGATCACGCACTCGCCCGGAGCCTGGGCCGGCTGGAACCCGATACCCCGGAAGCGGTACTGGCCGGCGCGGCGCTGGCGTCGCTGGCGGTATCGCAGGGGCATGCCGCGTTCGACCCGGCGCGACCCGGACTGGTCGTCGAGGCCGAAATCGCGTGGCCCGGTCCCGACCGCTGGACCGCCGCGCTGGCCGGCTCGCCGTGGGTGGCGCTGCCTGCCGCCGACGAGACCGCGCCCAATGCACCGCTGGTGCTCGAAGGGGGGCTGCTCTACCTGCGCCGCTACCGCGAGTACGAACAGCGGCTTGCCCGGCGCCTGTTGGACCTGGCCGCCGCGCCCCCGCCGGCGGTGGACAGCGTGGCCATGGCACCGGTGCGCGAGGCCCTGTTTCCGCCCGCGACCGCCGACCCACTGCAGGCCTCCGCGGCGATGCTGGCGCTGGAGAAGTCGCTGCTGCTGGTCACCGGCGGGCCCGGCACGGGCAAGACCACGACCATCGCCCGGCTGCTGGTGCTGCTGGTTGCCGAGGCGGTGCTCGCTGGACGCCCGCCTCCGCGGATCGCACTGGCCGCACCCACCGGCCGCGCCGCCGAACGGATGGCGCAGAGCGTCCACGCCGCCGTCGGTCGCATCCGCGGGGCCGGCGGCATCGACCCGGCGTGGCTGGATGCGCTACCCACGGGCGCCTCCACCCTGCACCGCCTGTTGGGCACCGTGCCAGGCAGCTCACGGTTCCGCTTCGATGCCGGCAACCCGCTGCCGCTGGACCTGGTGGTGGTCGATGAAGCCTCCATGGTCGACCTGCCGCTGATGTGCAAGCTCGCCGATGCCGTGCCCCAGGGTGCACGGCTGGTCCTGCTCGGCGACCCCGACCAGTTGCCGTCGGTGGAGGCCGGCGAGGTGCTGGCATCGATCTGCGAAGCCGCCGGCGAGGCGCCAGACCAGGTCACGCTGGCCGGCAATGGCGACCTGTTCGCGACCTCGGCCGCTCCCCGGTCGGCATCCGCGCCTGCCATCCACGACCCGCCCCTGCGCGGCCACCGCGTGCACCTGCAACGCGGCTATCGGCAATCATTGGAGCTTGACCTGGCCCCGCTGGCAGACGCCGCGCGCGAAGGCGACAGCGATACGGTCCTGGCCCTGCTGCGCGGCGGCGGACTGCCAGGCGTGCACTTCCACGAGGACGTGGCCGACCCATTGGCCGTCGCCTCGGCCGACCTGCTCGCCCACTGGCGCGCGGTGGCGGCGCACGCCGACCCGGCACGGGCACTCACGCAGGCGTCCGGGCTGCGTCTGTTGACGGCATTGCGCGGCGGCGCGCAGGGCGCACTGGCATTGAACGCGCGCATCGAAGCCGTGCTTGAAGGTGGGCGCGCCGCGACTCACTTCCATGGCCGGCTGCTGCAGGTGACCGAGAACAGTGCCCGGCACCGGCTGTTCAATGGCGACCTCGGGGTGTGCCTGCGCGACGACCGGGGCCTGCTGGCGACCTGGTTCGCCGACGCCGAGTCGGGCGTACGCGGATTCCATCCCTCTGCGCTGCCCGGGCATGAAAGCGCGTTTGCCACCACGGTGCACAAGGCCCAGGGTTCGGAGTTCGACACCGTCTGGCTCTTGCTGCCGCAACGCGATGCACGCCCGCTGTCGCGCGAACTGGTCTACACCGCGTTGACCCGTGCGCGTCGCGAGGTGCACGTCTGCGCCAGCGAAGCGGTCCTGCGGACGGCGCTGTCCCGCCGCGTCGATCGCGTATCCAACCTCGCCGCACGGCTCCGTGCGCCGCGTTGAAGCAGGCCGCGTCCCGCGGCGCGCTGTGCCGCCGGTGCAGGACCGGTGGACCGCTCGAACTAGGGGCGGACGCATGGCCGCCCGGAACCCAGCGGTTGTGCCCCGTGGTGGGCGGTAGCGACCCTGAAATGACGCTGCCGTGACAACGCTGAGTGGCCCGCGAACCCTTTATGAACAAGGGTTCCGGCTGTCCGTCCACTTCACCTCCCGCGAACGCCCGCGCGCCTAGCTTCGATGGACCGGCCGCAACACGGCACGGCCCCACAACGAAGCAGGAGATACACATGAGCGACGTCAAGAAAGACCACAACATCGGTTCGGGTACCGGCGCGGTTGCCGGCGCAGTGACTGGCGCGGCCATTGGCGCTGCCGGTGGTCCGGTGGGCAGCGTGGTCGGCGCGGTGGTCGGCGGCGTGGTCGGCGCGAAGGCGGGCGACTCGATCGCCGAGGCCGTCAATCCGACCGAGTACAACGACCATTTCAAGACCGAGTACAAGAACACCCCGTACTACACCGCGGGCCGCGAGTGGAACGACTACGAGCCGGCCTACCAGTACGGCTACGACACGTATGGCCAGTACCAGGGCAAGCGCTTCGAGGACGTCGAATCCGAACTGGAGCGCAACTGGGACAAGACCCGCGCCAACTCGCGCCTGGAGTGGACCGAGGCCAAGCAGGCCGTGCGTGACGGCTGGCACCACATCGAGCGCCGCATGCCCGGCGACGCCGACCGCGACGGCCGCTGATCCAGCCGCTTGACCACGCCCCTCGCTGCGAGGGGCGTTGATCCCGGAAACGGAGCCGCATGTCGGCTCCGTTTTTTTTTGGACCGCGACGTTGCTGGCACGTAGCGTTCCCCGGGCCTCGAAAGGCCGGTACCGGGGGTCGGGTAGGATGCAAAGCCCCGATAACCTTTCGTGAATGCGCCATGGCAGAGCATCCCAAGCCCACCCGCGAACAAGCCGAAGACGCCGTGCGCACCCTGCTCAGCTGGGCCGGCGACGACCCGGGCCGCGAGGGGCTCATCGACACGCCCAAGCGCGTGGCCAAGGCCTACCAGGACTGGTTCAGCGGCTACGGCGACGACCCGGCCGAATACCTCAAGCGCACCTTCGAGGAAGTCGAGGGGTACGACGAGCTGATCGTGTTGCGCGACATCGAATTCGAAAGCCATTGCGAACACCACATGGCACCGATCATCGGCAAGGCGCACGTCGGTTACCTGCCGGCGGGCAAGGTCGTGGGCATCAGCAAGCTGGCGCGCGTGGTGGAAACCTTCGCCCGACGGCTTCAGGTGCAGGAGAAGATGACCGCACAGATCGCGCAGGTGATCCAGGACGTGCTGCAGCCGCTCGGGGTCGCGGTGGTGGTGGAAGGTGCCCACGAGTGCATGACCACCCGCGGCGTGCACAAGCGCGGGGTCAGCATGATCACCTCCAAGATGCTCGGCGCGTTCCGCGACGATGCACGCACGCGCGCGGAGTTCCTGCGCTTCATCGATGTCGGCGTGGGGCGCTGAGGCCGCGCCCGGCCAAGCCCTGGGATCTCCACCTCCCGGTGTAGGAGCGACGTAAGTCGCGATCGCGCCGCCGGATCACCCCGATCATCCGGATGGTTCCGGGCAGGGCGATCCGGGGTGTGGCCCGCGCAGCCCGCCCGCCCCTTCGCGACTTCCGCCGCTCCTACATTGGTGCTGCGTGTGGGCGCGGTCAGGCGTGCAGCGCGGCGGCGAGCGTATCGGCCACGCGCCGCATGGCCGCTTCGTCCACGTGCAGGTGGGGTGCGATCCGCACCACCCCGTGCCTGCGCGTGCAGACAATGCCGGCAGCGTCCAGTACCGGAGCCACGGCCGTCATCCGGTCCGGCGGCACGCGAACGCCGGTGAAGTGCGGCGCGTGTCCGGGCATGCAGCACCCCTCGAGCCCGGCGTCCCGCAACGCGGTATCCAGGGCGCGGGTGCGCATGCCCAGCCGTGCCGGCAATGACGCCATGCCCCAGTCGTGCAGTTGGCCGAGCGCGGCCTCGGCCATCGACAGGCGCATCGGGTCGGCGACGCCGCCGGCGTCGAAGCGGCGCGCACCGTCCCGGTAGGGTGCGGGCCGGTCCAGCGGGAACCGCCAGTCGTCCACCGCGCGCGCCGTCCAGTGGTGCTCGATCGACACGCCGTGTGCGCGCCAGTGCGGCGAGGCCCACAGGTAGGCCAGCCCGGTCGGCCCCAGCATCCACTTGTGGCCGACCGAGACCACGAAGTCCGGCGCCCAGCGCACCAGGTCCGCGGGAAGCGCGCCCAGGCTCTGGCTCAGGTCGAGCACCAGCGCCACACCCTTCTGGTGGCAGCGCGCGCTGATCGCGTCGAGGTCCAACAGTCGGCCGTCGTGCCAGTACGCGTGTGGCAACGACAGCACGCGCAGCGAAGGCAGTCGGTCCAGCGCCTCGATCACCGCGTCGGTCCACCCCGGGCCGTTGCGCGGGATCGCGTGCAGGCGCGCGCCGGTTTCAAGGCAGCGTTGCTGCCAGCACAGCAGGTTGGAGGGAAACTGTCCCTCCAGCACGGCGACGGCGTCGCCCGCGGCCAGCGGCAGGTTGCGGGCGGCGATGGCCAACCCGTACGCGGCCGACGGCACCAGCGCGACGCCTTCGGGATCACCGTCGAAGCAACCGGCGGCGAGCGCGCGCACGCGTTCGATCGACGCCTGCCACTGCTCGAGCCCCAGCCGCCATGGCGCACTCGAGGCGTCCAGCGCGCCGTGGCCTGCCGCAAGCACGCTGCGCAGGCGTGGACCCTGCGCAGCGGTATCGAGATAGACCGTGCCCGCGGGCAGGTCGAACAGCGGGGCATCGGGCGCGGTCATCGGCGGCACTCTAGCCCACCGCGCATCGAACGCCGCACACCGCATGCGGCATCACGAAATCCTTACCATTGCCGATTCGTGCGCCGGTATCCTCGACCGGTCATGTCGTTGTCCTCCGTACCCTCTGCGCCACCCTCGCCGCACGATCCCGATGCCGGGCGCCGCCCGCCGGACGTGGCGGACCTTGCCGGGCGTTTCGAGCAGGTCCGCGCGCGCAGCCAGGCCCTGGCCGCGCCGCTGTCAGCCGAGGATGCGCAGGTCCAGAGCATGGACGATTGCAGCCCGGCCAAGTGGCACCTGGCGCATACGACATGGTTCTTCGAGCGCTTCGTGCTGGCCGCCCGCGAAGGCTATACACCGTTCGACACCGACTTCGATTACCTGTTCAACAGCTACTACCAGAGCGTTGGCACCATGCACGCCCGCCCGCACCGGGGGCTGGTGACGCGGCCTTCGCTGGCGCACGTGCTCGATTACCGGCGCGAAGTCGATGCACGCATGCGCGAACGCCTGCAGCGCGTCGACCTGGACGCCCACGCGCGCCAGGCCGTGCTGCTGGGAACGCACCACGAGCAGCAGCACCAGGAACTGCTGCTGACCGACATCAAGCACGCGTTCTGGTGCAACCCGCTCAAGCCGGCATATCGCGACGACCTGCCGGTGACCGCGGGTCGAGACCAGCCGCTGGAATGGATCGAGTCGGACGAGAGCATCGTCGAGCTCGGTGCGCCGGCATGGCCGCACGTCGCAGCCTTCGCCTACGACAACGAGTCCCCGCGCCACCGCGTGCTGGTGCCCGCGCACGCGCTGGCCAGCCGCCCGGTGACCAACGGCGAGTACCGCGCCTTCATCGAGGACGGCGGCTACCGCAACCCGGCGCTGTGGATGAGCGAAGGCTTCACGCGGATCCAGGCCGACGGCTGGTCGCGGCCGCTGTACTGGGACGAAGGCCTGCAACGCGAGTTCACCCTGGCGGGGATGCGCGACATCGACCCGCACGCGCCGGTCTGCCACGTCAGCTATTTCGAGGCGGACGCCTACGCACGCTGGGCCGGCGCGCGGCTGCCGACCGAGTTCGAATGGGAGGCCGCGGCCCGCGGGCACGCCGTCGAGGGCCACTTCGCCGACGATGCCGGCGGGCTGCAGCCGCGGTCGGCCAGCAGCGGAAAGGGCACGCGCCAGCTGTTCGGCGACGTCTGGGAGTGGACCTCCAGCGCCTACATGCCGTACCCGGGCTTCCGTGCGCTGCCCGGCTCGCTCGGCGAGTACAACGGCAAGTTCATGTGCGGGCAGTGGGTGCTGCGCGGTGGCAGCTGCGCCACCCCGCCGGGCCATGTGCGTGCCAGCTACCGCAACTTTTTCCACCCACCCGACCGTTGGCAGTTCTCTGGCCTGCGGTTGGCCAGGGACCTGTGCTGAAGGACGCAATGAACGCTGTGACGACTGCCACGATGGCTCCCCTGACCGACCTGCGACCCACCCCGGACGACATCACCGGCGACGCGCTCGCCGGGTTGTCTGCCTCGCCCAAGCGACTGCCGTCGAAGTACTTCTACGACGCGCGCGGCTCGGAGCTGTTCGAAGCGATCACCCGCCAGCCCGAGTACTACCCCACCCGGGTGGAGATCGCGCTGCTGGATGCGGCGATCGTCGGGATTGCCGATGCGGTCGGGCCGCACGCGCACGTGGTCGAGTACGGCAGCGGCAGCGGGCGCAAGACGCTGCAACTGCTGGAAGGCCTCGCCGACCCCGTCGCATACACGCCGATCGAGATCTCGCGCACCACGGTGCTGGCCGCGACCGAACGCCTGGCCGAGGCCTTCCCCGGCATCGAGATGCTGCCGGTGTGCGCGGACTTCACCCAACCGGTCGACCTGCCCGAGCCGCAGCGCGAGCCGGGCCACACCCTGGTGTTCTTCCCCGGCTCCACGCTGGGAAATTTCACCAACGACGAGGCGGTGGCGCTGATGTGCTCGATGCGGCAGACCATGGGTGGCAATGGCCAGGCGTTGATCGGCGTCGACCTGGAGAAGGACGTCGCGGTGCTGGAGGCGGCCTACAACGACGCGGCCGGGGTCACCGCCGAGTTCACCCTCAACCTGCTGGTGCGGCTGAACCGCGAGATCGGCAGCGACTTCGACCTGGAGGGCTTCCGCCACCGCGCGGTGTACTCGCGCGAACGCGGGCGGATCGAGACGTTCCTGGTCTCGCAGCGCGCGCAGTCGGCCACGGTGGACGGGCGGGCCTTCGAATTCGGAAAGGGCGAGGAGATGCTCGTCGAGTACAGCCACAAGTACACCGACGCGCGTTTCGAAGACCTCGCTGCCCGCGCCGGGCTGAAGGTGGTGCAGCGCTGGAACGACGCCGACGACTGGTTCGGCCTGCGCCTGCTGCAGCCCGCGTAGCGCCGCCAGCGCACCGCGCAGTCCGGCGCGGTGCAGGCCGATCGCGAAACCGGCTGGCTGCTCGCCGTGCCGTGCCGTGCCGGGCAGGCACTGGCACGGCGCGAGCAGTCGCGCGAAGCGCGCTTCGTCCAGCCAGCGGCGCCGCGCGACGAATTCGTCGCGCAGGTAGCCGATGTGCGCGATCGGTCCCCCGGACGCGATCAGGCCCAGGCGCAGGAAGGGCAACGAAGGTCTCGCGCGCGCCGCGCGTGGCGCCGCTCCCGGCGGTGGGCACCGGTCAGTGGGCGGTCGCCGCGTAGCCGCCGAAGCTGCCGGCCGCGCCCGGGAACACCACCGGGCTTTCGCTGCCGTCGGTGCCGACCGCCGACACGCCGAAGAAGTAGTTGTCGATCACCACGTTCTCCAGCGTGTGCTCGCCGACGTTGCCCACGTACACGCTGCGGCTCCACTGCGGCTCGGTGGTCAGGCGCCAGTGGACGCGGTAGCCGGCCAGGTTGGGCGCCAGAGCGGTGGGCGGGCGCGTCCACTTGAGCGTGGTGTTGGCGGACACGGCGCCCTCGATGGTGACCCCGGCCGGCGGCGGAGGGGCCCAGGCCATGCCCGCCAGGCTCACTGCGTTGAGCGCGGTCAACTTGGCCGCGTAGTCGAAGTCGACGCCGTCGATGGTGTCGCCATAGACCACGCCGTCCTCGGTGCGCAGGTCCTGGTGCTGGCGGTCGTAGTGCTCGTTGGTCTCCATGATCCGCACCGCCGGGTAGCCCAGGTCGTTGAACGGGCGGTGGTGGCCGCCGCGGCCGAACCGGTCCAGCCGGTAGATCATCATCACGTCCAGGTTGGGGATGTACAGGTCGGCCATGCGGTCGACATAGCGGGCCAGGTTGCGCGTGGGCGAATCGACCTCGCCTCCGGTGAAGCGCCGTGCACGCGCCTCCTCTTCGGTTTCGGTGGCACGCGTGCCCTCGGCGAACACGCGGGCGGTGGTGTTGTCGGTCACGCCATTGATGCCGGTGATGTTGCCGATCATGTCGTTGTTGAGCACCGCCTCGATGCGCCAGCCCTCCTTCTGCGCCTGCTCGGCGAGGATCTTGCCGCCGAACAGGCCCTGCTCCTCGCCGGCCAGTGCGGCATAGACGATGGAGCCGTTGAACCGGTGCTTCGACAGCACCCGCGCGGCCTCCAGCGTACCGGCCACGCCGGACGCGTTGTCGTTGGCACCGGGCGAGTCGGAGGTGTAGTCCATCACGTCGGTGACGCGCGAATCGATGTCGCCACTCATGATCACGTAACGCCCGGGGTCGGCGGTGCCGCGCTGGATGGCGATGACGCTGACCACCTCGACCGGGTCGGGGATGCGCGTTTCGCCGGCGACCGTGTCGCTGACGTACTTCACCTCCAGGCAGCCGCCGCAGCCGCGCGAGATGCGCTGGAACTCCTCGAAGATCCACCGCCGCGCCGCGCCGATGCCGCGGGTGTCGGACTCGGTTTCCGACAGCGTGTGGCGGGTGCCGAAAGACACCAGCTTGCGGATATCGGCCTCGATGCGGCGGGCCGACGGCGCGGTGCCGATGGCGTACAGGCGCGCGTCGCCCGCCGGCGGCGCCGGTTCGGCGGCGCCCGCGACGGGTGTGGCAAGGGCGAGGGCAAGGCAGCAGGCGACGGTGAGCGGCAGGCGCAGGGGCATGGCAGGTCCTGGAGGGCGGCGTCCGCCTACCTTAGTCCAACCCGCCCGGCCCTACACGGCCCCGCCACCGCACCCGTGCTGCAGTGCACGACCACCGCCGAGGGCCACCGGATGTCGACTCCCCAAGACCCGAACCAGGAAGGCCCACACCAGCAGGGCCTGCTCCGGGAAGGCTCGAACGAGGAAGGCTCGCACCAGGATGATCCGGTCCAGGATGCGCTGATCATCGGTGCGGGTCCCGCCGGCCTGACCGCGGCCACCTACCTGTGCCGCTTCCACCGCCGGATCGCGGTGGTCGATGGCGGCCGCAGCCGGGCGCGCTGGATCCCCACCAGCCACAACTGCCCCGGGTTTCCGTTCGGAGTCGGCGGCGACGAGCTGCTGGGCAAGCTGCGCGAACAGGCGCGGGGCTACGGAGCGGACATCGAACAGGGCCGCATCGCCTGCCTGCGACGCGAGCCGGGCGACGGAAAAGACGGGGGCAGCGGCGCGTACTTCGTCGCCACCGCCGAGGATGGCAGGCGCTGGAAGGCGCGCACCGTGCTGCTGGCCACCGGCATCGTCGACGTGATGCCACCGGTGGACGACCTGGAGGCGGCGATCGACCGCGGCGCGGTGCGGCTGTGCGCGGTGTGCGATGGCTACGAGGCCAGCGACGAGCGCATCGCGGTGTACGGCACGGTCGACGAGGCCGTCCGCCACGCCGCGTTCCTGCGCAGCTTCTCGCGCAGCGTCGCCGCCCTGCCCAGCGAAGCCGGCGAACCTTCCGAAGCCTGCGCCCGGCTGGCCCGTGAGGCGGGCATCGAAGTACTCGCGGTGCCGCGCCACATCGCCCACGTCGCCGGCAACGGGTGCAGGGTCACGTTCGGGGACGGCACCGGGCTCGATTTCGAGACCCTCTATCCCGTGCTCGGCGGCAACGCCCAGTCCGGGCTTGCGGTGGCGCTGGGCGCGAAGGTCGATGACAACGAGGAGCTGCTGGTGGACGAGAAGATGCAGACCAGCGTCGAGGGCCTGTATGCGATCGGCGACATCGTCAGCGCCCTCAACCAGATCAGCGTCGCCGTCGGCCATGCCGCGATCGCCGCCACCGATATCCACAACCGCCTGCCGCGCAACTTCCGGGAACAGACGGCCCCCGCCAGCGCCGAAGACTAGCCCCGTGGTATCGGAGCGAGGTGGTCAGGCCTGCCCGGACAACGGGCTGCCGCCCGCGCCGACCCGCCGGCCGCGGTACCAGCGCTCGTGTGCCATCGCCAGCAAGGGTGCGTCCTCGGGCGTGTCGCCGTAGGCATGGATGCGCTCGAAGCGGCCGGGATCGTAGTTGGCACGCACCCGGCGGGCCTTCTCCTCGAGGACGCATTGCGGCCCGTCGTAGCGACCGGTCAGGCGGCCGTCGGAGACTTCGAGCGCCGAGCACAGGACCGGCAGCGCGTGCGACTCGCACCACGGGCGCAGGTAGGCGTCGAGCGCGCCGGACACCACCACCACCGTGTCGCCGCGCTCGCGATGCCAGTCCACGCGGCGCATTGCGTCGACGCGCAGGGCCTGCGCCAGCACCTGTCGCGCGAACGCCTCCCCGTGCGCCTCCAATTCCACCCACGGCAGGCCCTTCAGGCCGATCCGCACGATTGCCGCGCGCACCGTCGTGCCGGGCACCAGCCCCAGGCGGTAGCCGGCGACCAGCGGTGCCAGCAGCGCGCCACCCCAGCGCTGCCGGCCGGGCGGCACCGCACGCCGGACGAAGTCCGGGAAGGTCTCACGGGTGGTGATCGTGCCGTCGAAGTCGAACAGCGCCAGGTCCATGCGCAAGGTTCCGTGCGGTCAGCCGCGGTGCTCCAGGGCGAGGTAGTCGGCCGACTGCATTTCGACCAGGCGCGAGGCGGTGCGCTCGAACGCACCCGTCAGCTTGCGCCCCGTGTAGAGGTCGGTCGGCGCGGCGGCGGCGGTGCAGACCAGGTTGACGTGGCGGTCGTACAGCTCGTCCACCAGGTGCACGAAGCGGCGCGCGGGGTCGTCGTTCTCGCCGTCGAACAGCGGGATGTCGCCGACCAGCACGGTGTGGTGCTCGGTGGCGATCTCGATGTAGTCGCTGGCCGCGCGCGGGCCTTCGCACAGCGCGGCGAAATCGAACCAGGCATGGCCTTCGGCCAGCGCGCGCGCAGGGACCAGGCGGCCGTCGATCTCCAGGTGCCCGCCCGCGGCGCCGGGATCGTCGGGACTGCCGGCGGTCAACGCGGCCCAGCGTTGTGCCAGCCATGCCTCGCTGCCGCCATCGAGCGGTGCCCGGTAGACCGGCGAACGGGTCAGTTCGCGCAGGCGGTAGTCGATGTCGCTGTCCAGCTCCAGCACCACGCAGTGGCGCTTGATCTGCTCGATCGCCGGCAGGAACCGCTCGCGCTGCAGCCCGTCCTGGAACAGGCCGTCGGGGGCGATGTTGGAGGTGGTGACCAGCGCCACGCCCTCGGCGAACAACCGTTCCATCAGCCGGCCCAGCAGCATCGCGTCGCCGATGTCGTTGACGAAGAATTCGTCCAGGACCAGCACCCTCAGGTCGCCACCCCAATGCCCGGCGATGGCCTTGAGCGGGTCGGACTCGCCGGCGTGCGTCCTGAGCTGGGCGTGGACCTCGCGCATGAAGCGGTGGAAGTGGGTGCGTCGCTTGCCCTCGATCGGCAACCCGTCGAAGAACAGGTCCACCAGGAAGGTCTTGCCGCGGCCCACGCCGCCCCACAGGTACAGCCCCCGGGGTGCGGGCGCGGTCGTGCCGCGCAGGCGATCGAGCAGGCCCTGCCGGGGCGGGGCCACCAGCGCAGCGTGCAAGCGGTCAAGCTGGGCCAGTGCCGGGTGCTGGGCGGGGTCCTCGTCCCAGCTGCCCATTGCGGCCCCCTGGGCGTAGCGCTCGCTGGGCCGCTGCGCGGCCTCAGTCATCGGGCATCGTCGCCACGGCAGGCAGGTAGGGGCGCACGCCGTTCTTGACCGCGCCGCGCAGGTCCATCAGGCGGCGATGGAAGAAGTGGCTGGTGTCGGGCATGCGCACCAGCTCGGGCGTGTTCTTCAGGCCCTTGAGCCCGTCCAGCCAGGCGTAGACCGCGGAGGGGTCGACGATTTCGTCGGCCTCGCCCTGGATCACCAGCCACGGGCATTCCGGCGGCGCCATGGCGTCGAATTCCCAGCCACGGCCGGCCGGCGGGGCGATCGAGATAAGCATGTCGGGCGCCAGTTCGGCGGCCACCTTGAGTGAGACGTACGCGCCGAAGCTGAAGCCGGCCAGCCACAGCTTGGCGTCCGGTCGCTGGCGACGCACCCAGGCAACGACCGCTCGCAGGTCGTCGGCCTCGCCGTCGCCATTGTCGAACGTGCCCTCCGATTGCCCGGCGCCGCGGAAATTGAAGCGCACCGTGGCCGCGCCGGACTCGCGCAGCGCGCGGGCGGCAATCGTCACCACCTTGTTGTGCATGGTGCCGCCCTCGGTGGGCAGCGGGTGGCAGAGCACCGCGACCAGCGGGCGTGCATCGGCCTCGGCGGCCTCGACAATGGTCTCGATCGCGCCGGCCGGGCCTTCCAGCACCAGCGCGGTTGACTCTTCTGTGGGGAAGACGGGTTCGGTCATCGGCCAATCATACGGGGCGGTGTGGAAGGCGGGTGTCGCGGCCAGCGGCGTCCGCGTGCGGTCCGCGTCGCGCCTCAGGGCGCCAGCTCCAGGCCCAGCAGCAGCGGATCGTGGTCGGAACTGCGCCACGGCGTGCCGGCGCTGTCGGGGTCGCGGTAGCCGGCCGCGCGTGGTTCGTCGGCGTTGGCGTGCCAGTAGGCGGCGCCGCGCAGGCGGGCGGCCAGCGCCGGGCTGAGCAGGGCGTGGTCGAGCCGGCCACGCTCGCCGTCATAGCGGTAACTGTAGGCGCCCGGCTGGCCGTCGAATGCATCCTTCCAGCCCGCTTCGCGCAACCAGCGAAGTGGCATTTCCTGTCCGTAGGCATTCAGATCGCCGAGGATGGCAACCTGATCGGTGCCGCTGGCGGTCGGGTCGCTCTGCAGCCAGGCGTGCAGGCGCCGTGCCGATTCCACTCGCGCCGGGTTCCAGCACGCGGCGCCGTCGCCCTGGTCGGCATTGGCCCCCGCCGCTTCGCTACACCCCTTGGACTTGAAGTGGTTGGCGACGACCACGAAAGGTTCGCCGCGTCGCCCACCCGCGCCCAGGGCGACGAACGCATGGGCCAGCGGCACCCGGCTGAGTGCGTCGAACGGGCCCCCGGTCAGCGTCGCCGGGGAACCCACCGGGCGGACCCGGTCGTGGCGATAGACCAGCCCGACCCGGATCGCATTGCTGCCGGGGCCCTGGCCGGCGTCGATCGCGCGCCAGGGGGCACCCGCGATCCCCGCGTTGAGCGCGGTGACCAGCGCGTCGATCGACGAGCCGGGGCCGTGGCCGTCGTTTTCCAACTCCATCAGTGCCGCCACGTGCGGGTCCAGCGCATGGATCGCGGCGACCTGTTTGCCCAGCTGGCGGGAGAAGTCCCCGGGCGTGCGCGCGCCGCGCTCGGTCGGGAAGCCGCCGCCCCGGCCGTCGCCGTTGAACAGGTTCTCGACGTTGAATGCCGCCAGCCGGGTGTCGCCTCCGACCCGGGGCGGTGCGGGCCGGGGCGCGGCCAGCAGCCGCGGGGTCGCGGTGAGCTGCAGCCGGTGCGTGCCGGAGCGGTGGTCGACGATACCGGCGACGTCCTCCAACGTACTGCCGGCACGGGCGCGCTCGATCCCCTCCGGCAGCGGGCCCGGCGCGGTGGGCAGGTTCTCCTCCAGCCGCCCATCGTCCAGGACCAGCCGGCGCTGGGCATTGGCCGAGGCCAGGGCGACGGCGTCGTCGCTGCCGGGGGCGGCGCGTTCGGCCGGCTCCCACAGGGGCCCGTCGAACGAGACGAGCAGCTCGCCCCTGCGCGCCGCGTCATCCACGTTCGCCAGCGTCAGTGGGGCGACGATCACGACCTTCATGCCCTCGAAGGCCTCCCAGTCGTACGGCGCGGCCAGCAGGGTGGCCGGCGCCACCGCGCCCGGCCCGAGGCGCTGGATTTGCTCGGGTCGCACAGCGGTCAGCCGTGCACCGCCGCCCGTGTCCAGCTCGCCCACGGTGCCGTGGACACGGATCCGCTGGCCGACTTCCGGCAGCGTGGCCACCGTGGGCATGCCGGTGACGAACAGCGCATCGGACGTGGCGAGGTCGCCGTCGCCGGCGTCCTGCACGAACACGCCCCCCGCGCCGTCCGCTCCATCCAGGCCCGCGGTGACCACCCCTTCGATCCACACCGGGCTGCCGGCAAGCGGGCTCTCCGCGCCCGCGCCCTGCACCGTGCCGATCGGCTGCACCGGCGGCAGTTCGAGCGAACGGCAGCCGGCCAGTGCCAGCAGCAGGCAAGTGCAGAGCAGGCGCAGGGTGGGCATCGGGGAAGTGACCATGGGGGCCTCGCGGCTGGCGGGGCGTCGAGCATACCCAGCCGCGGCGGGGACCGGGCCGCGGCCGGACACGAAAACGCCGCCCCGGAGGCGGCGTTTTCGGCGAGGTGCAGGTGGCCGTTACTGCAGGTTGTCGACCATCCAGTCGACCGTGGCGATGACCTGCTCGTCCGACAGCGCCGGGTTGCCGCCCTTGGCCGGCATCACCCCGGCCGCGCCGGTGTAACCCTCGATCGCGTTGCGGTGCAGGGTGTCGGCGCCCTGCGCGATGCGCGCGGTCCACTGCGAGGCCACCAGGGTGGGCGCGCCGCCGGCGCCGGAGGTGTGGCAGCCGCCGCACAGGTTGTTGTAGATGACCTCGCCGTCGAGCGTGCCGCCGTAGGCGACCTGCGAGGCGGCGGACGCCGCCGCGGCAGCCTGGGCCGCGGCCTGGGCGGCGGCACCCGTGCTGCCGGCGTAGACCGCGCCGATCGGGGCGATGCGGCGCTCGGTCCGGGCCGCCGCCCGCGGGTCGACTTCCGGCGGCAGCTGGCCGTGCAGGATGACCGAGCCGATGATCAGGGCCAGGGTGACCAGCACCAGGAAGCCGATCACCATCGAGAATTTCTTGAGGAATTCGAGGTCGTAGTTGCGCACGATCCACCTGTTGGCGCGCCGGTCGCGGCGCGTGAAGCAATCGACGGAGAACGCCAGCCGCCATGCGGACCTGCCCCGCACACGTGCAGGGGATGGCGCGCCCGGAGGGATTCGAACCCCCGACCAATGGCTTCGGAAGCCACTACTCTATCCGGCTGAGCTACGGGCGCCTGGCTGAGATCCGCGCAGGCGAGCCAAGGGCATCGGTCCGCGCGGGGCTGGCATTCTAGCGGCAAATGCGCGGCTGCGCGCTGCCGCCGTGGTCCGGCCCGCCGGCCGCAACCGCAGCGACCGCCGCGACCCACGAGGAGCCCCATGAGCGAGCCGTCCCCCCGACCCAGCGCAACGCCGGCATGGCGCGACCGGTTGGCGCAGTACTGGCTGCTGGTCCGCGCCGACCGGCCGATCGGCTGGCTGCTGCTGCTGTGGCCCACCTGGTGGGGGCTGTGGCTGGCGGCGGAAGGCCTGCCGCCGTTGTGGACGCTGCTGGTGTTCAGCGCCGGCGTGTGGCTGACGCGGTCGGCCGGTTGCGTGATCAACGACTACGCCGACCGCTGGTTGGACCCGCACGTGGAGCGCACCCGGGACCGGCCACTGGCCACCGGCGCGGTGCGCGGGCGGGAGGCGCTGGCGGTGTTCGCGGTGCTGATGCTGGTCGCGTTCGCGCTGGTGCTCACGCTCAACCGGCTGACGGTGCTGCTCAGCTTCGTCGGCATCGCGCTGGCCGCCAGCTACCCGTACCTCAAGCGCTACACCCACCTGCCGCAGGTGTACCTGGGGCTGGCGTTCGGGTGGGGTATCCCGATGGCCTTCGCGGCCATCCGCGGCGAGGTACCGGCGGTGGCGTGGCTGCTGTACGTCGCCAATATCTTCTGGGCCACGGCCTACGACACCTGGTACGCGATGGTCGACCGCGAGGACGACATCCGCATGGGCAGCAAGTCGACCGCGATCCTGTTCGGCGAACTCGACCTGGTCGCCCAGGGCGTGCTGTACGTCCTGTTCCTGGCCGCGCTGGCGCTGGTGGGCCAGCGCGCCGGGCTCGGCCACTACTACTGGACGGGCGTCGTGGTGGCGGCGGTGCTCGTCGTATGGGAGTTCTGGATCGCACGCGGCCGCGAGCCGGCCCCGCTGTTCCGCGCGTTCCTGCACAACCACTGGGTGGGCGCGGCGGTGTTCGCAGGGATCGCTCTGGAGTACGCGGCGCGCTGACGCGGCAGGCCCGGTCCGCGTGGGGTGACCGGGCGGGGCGAAGGGGCGGACGAGCGAAGGGCCGGACTGCCCGTCCGCCGCTACAGAACGGGTGTCGCGCGCGACGCGGGTTCGACCATCGGTGGCGCAGGCAGGTCGCGCGCGTGCTGAGGTTCGCGAAGGGCGGGCTCGCGCGACAGGGCGTCCGCACTTTCCGACAGCGGCTGGGCGAGCGCGGACGCGGCCTCGACCGACGTGCGCCGGTGTGCGGGATCGTGCAGGGCACCCTGCACGGCGAAGACGCGATCCCCGTCACGGGCCAGCAGCACGTGGTCGATCGCGGCCAGGCCACTGCGCTGCGCCTGCGCCGCGAGTGCGGCGGCCAGCCGGTCACCGTCGCCCGGCGTGGCGCGGGGCTGCCACCCGTCCAGGGCATGCAGGCCGTCGCGTGCCTGCATGAAGATGCCGTGGCCAGGGTGCGCGACATCGTGCAGCGAAGGCGCGTGCGAAGAGGCCATGGTGATCTGGTCGGGCAACGGAGCAGCCGTCGCGACCGTCGGCACGGGGCCGATCGTGGGCATCTGCGTGGTGAACCGTGACGCCAGGGCGTCATTGCGCGGTTCCGCGTCGCGGCACGGGTCCACCACCACGCACAGGCGCTCGCGCAGGTAGCGCGGGTCGCCCGGGTCGGATGCCCCGATGGCGAACGCGCCCAGCATGGCCTGGTGCGAGCGGTGGACGACGGTCAGCGAGGGGTCCTCGGGCAGCGCGCGCTTGTTGAACGGCCGCGAATCGGTGAGCGCGTTGAGGTAGTCGATGCCGAGGTTGCCGGCGCGGATTTCCAGCCCGTTGCGGGTATTGCCGCCGCCCACGTCGGAGTGCG
This sequence comes from Novilysobacter viscosus, assembly GCF_046600715.1. Taxonomy (NCBI): domain Bacteria; kingdom Pseudomonadati; phylum Pseudomonadota; class Gammaproteobacteria; order Lysobacterales; family Lysobacteraceae; genus Novilysobacter; species Novilysobacter viscosus. The sequence goes on along the minus strand of NZ_JBJMAV010000006.1, from coordinate 117,832 downwards.
CGCCGGGCACCGTCACCCCCAGGAAGCGGCCGTCCTCGGACATCCCCTGGCCGATCAGGGTGGTGTGGGGAAACAGCGCGCGGCGCTCGTCCCGCGCCATCAGGGTCAGGCCCGAGATCACCGAGGGGGGCAGGCGGAGGTCGAAGTCCCGGGGCACGCCGGTGGCGACGGGGTCGTAGAGCAGCACCGCCTGCGCGGTCCGGCCGGGTGGCACCAGCGGTGCATGGCGGCTGACGACGGTGATTTCGCCGTGGGCATCGCGCCCGAACTCCATGCCGTCGGGGTGGGCGATGCCGAACCGGTCCACCATGCGGGTGAACGCGGGGACCGAAATCGCACCGCGGCTGTAGCCGAGGGCGGCGATGTGGACTTCGGCGGCAGGGTTGTCGACTTTCCACCGAAATACTTGTTCGGCGAACTGCCGATACATCGCCATGGCGCGATCGTCGACGCTGGAACCCAACAACTGGTCGGGGATGCGGACCAGGGGGTTCCGCTGAGTGCCCGGGCCGGCTTGGTAGCCTCCAGCGACCCTGCTCCCCGCAGTACTCGCCAATTCATCGACCTGCTGGTGCAGAGACCCGACGTTCGTCGGAGAGGCGCCTTTGCGATGCAAGTCCTGCCCGGTGCCATCGAACGCCGCAACGTACAAGTAGTGATCGGTCGAATTGGAAGGCAGCAACGTGGGAACGGGAAGGCTCGTCAGGCGAACCTCTACGGCCTCATAAACAGCAAAATCATGCTCGCTAGCGCGATAGCTGCCGACTCCGTCCGGCTTCTTGCCTCCCATGGCACAGCTCCCCAGTCAGTACGTCTGTGTGTAAGCCAGAATCACGTCATCGCGCCCGTGGCTGTAGGGATTCCCAGGGATCTGAAGCTCCTTGGTACCAACATAGGAGCGCATGTACACATTGATCGTGCGGTCGTTGACTTCAAGAATCACCGTCGGAGGGCCGAAGGTCGCGTGATCAGGAATCTGTTCACGCGGCACCCTGTGGCGGATCAATTGGTCCGCGAATATCTTCCCGACATCTACAGTTGCTTCGAGTGAGTCACCATCCCTGGACCGCCAACTCACACGGGCAGGCGCGGGAAAGTTCTTGATGCTTCCGTGCCCGCCGCCCCAGTTCAACTGATAGTTCGGGCCGAAACTGGCTCGAGAGGGCTGGAGTACGCCGTCATCCCGGAACCTCTGCCAACGATCCGCATAGTGGACCTTTAGATCGCGGACCTCGTAGCCCATCACCTGGAAATTGTGCTTCTCAAACCGCAGCGGCCATTCGAACGGCAGACTCTGGTGCGACGACGCGCCGGCACTTCCGCCGGCATCGGAAGGCTGGGTCATGGCAGTGGTGCATCCGCTGAGGAAGAAGGTCGGTGCGAGCACCGCGGCCAACAGGGGGCGGCGGAAACGGGCACGACGGGACGGAACGTGGATCGGGCGCATCGGGCCTCCTTGCTGCTTGCGCGGGGTGCAGGTTCACAGGTCAGGGTGGGGCGGGTCAAGAATCCGCAACGGGCCGGGCCTGGATCCATCACGGCACCCGGGCGCACACCCAGACGTCCACCCGGGTGGCCCCGGCCCGCAGCAACGCGCGGGTGGCGGCATGGACGGTGGCGCCGGTGGTCATGACGTCGTCCACCAGCGCGACATGCCGGGGAAGCCTGCCGGCGGCACCGACGGCGAAGGCGCCGCGCACGTTGCGGCGCCGCTGCGCGGCGTCCAGGCGCGACTGCGGCGGGGTCGCGCGAACGCGCACCAGCCGGTCGCGGAGCAACGGGATATCCAGCGCGCGTGCCAGGGGACGCGCCAGCTCCAGCGCCTGGTCGTAGCCGCGTTCGCGCAGGCGGGCGCGGTGCAGCGGCAGCGGCACCAGCGCGTCGGGCCGGTCGGCACCCTCGCAGCCGGCGGCGGTGAGCTGCGCCAGCAGGCGGCCGGCGGCCAGGTCGGCGTGGAACTTGAGCCGCGGCAGCAGCCGGTCCAGCGGCGGTGCGTAGCGGAAGACCGCGACGCACCGCCGTTGCGGGGGCGGGCGCCGCAGGCACGCCCCGCAGGTCGCAGACGTGCCATCGACCCCTTCGGGGGCAGGCGGCAGTGGCAGGCCGCAGCGGTCGCAGGCGCTCCGGTTCCACGGCAACGCCTCCACGCACGCGCTGCACAGATCCAATCCAAGGTGGCCGGCCTCGCCGCAGAGCAGGCAACGGGGGCGCCAGATGCGGCGGGCCAGCCGTGCACCGAGGCCGTCAACCCGGAACGAGGGGGTCAGGTTGACAGCGTCGGGCATGCTTTCCAGACTGCCGGACCTGCCTTGCCGCGTCCGTCGGGAAACCCCCATGCCTGCCGTCAGTGAGATGCCCGCGCGCACCGCGGCCGCCCCATCCAGCGATCCCGCCGCGCCGCTGCGCCAGGACTGGTCGCGCGCCGAGGTGCTGGCGCTGCTGGAGCTGCCGTTCAACGACCTGCTGCACCGCGCCGCCAGCGTGCACCGCGCGCATTTCGATCCGGCCGAGGTGCAGGTCAGCACGCTGCTGTCGGTCAAGACCGGCGGTTGTCCGGAGGACTGCGGCTACTGCCCGCAGGCGGCGCGCTACCACACCGGCGTGGACGCCACCAAGCTGATGTCGACCGACGCGGTGGTAGAGAAGGCGCGCCAGGCCAAGGCCGCCGGCGCCAGCCGCTTCTGCATGGGCGCGGCATGGCGCTCGCCCAAGGACCGCGACATCCCCAAGGTCGCGGCGATGATCGCCGAGGTGAAGTCGCTGGGCCTGGAGACCTGCGCCACCCTGGGCATGCTCAGTGGCGAGCACGCGCGGGCACTCCGGGACGCCGGGCTGGACTACTACAACCACAACCTGGACACCGCGCCGGAGTTCTACGGCGAGGTGATCCACACCCGCGAGTACCAGGACCGCCTGGACACGCTGGCGCACGTTCGCGACACCGGCATGAAGACCTGCTGCGGCGGCATCGTCGGCATGGGCGAGTCGCGCGACCAGCGCGCCGGCCTGCTGCAGGCGCTGGCCAACCTGCCCGCGCACCCGGACTCGGTGCCGATCAACCGGCTGGTGCAGGTCGAAGGCACACCGCTGTCGGGCACCGCCGAGCTGGACCCGTTCGAGTTCGTGCGCACCATTGCCGTCGCCCGCCTGCTGATGCCGCGCTCAATGGTGCGGCTGTCGGCCGGGCGCGAGTCGATGTCCGACGAGTTGCAGGCGCTGTGCTTCCTCGCCGGTGCCAACTCGATCTTCTACGGCGAGAAGCTGCTGACCACCGGCAACCCCGACACCGAACGCGACCTGGCGCTGTTCGCGCGCCTGGGGCTGCGGCCGATGCAGGTGGTCGAACAGGGTCGGACGGTGCATGCCGACGTGCTTGAACCGGCCGCCGATGCCGTACCGGCCGACCGGCACTGCGCGGTCGCCTGAGCCATGGCGCGCGCGCACTGGCGTGAGCGGGTGCAGGCGGCGCGGACCCAGCGCGAGGCCACCGGGCGCGTGCGCGTGCGGCGCAGCGTCGAGCACCGCGACGGCGCGCGCTGCACCGTCGATGGACGTGCGCTGCTGAATTTCTGCAGCAACGACTACCTCGGGTTGTCGCAGCATTTCGCGGTGGTCGGCGCGCTGCAGGACACCGCCGCGCGCGAGGGTGCCGGTGGCACCGGCTCGCACCTGGTCTGCGGGCACCACGCCATCCACGACGCGCTCGAGCGCGAACTGGCCGACTGGCTGGGCGCACCGCGCGCACTGCTCTTTGGCAGCGGCTTCCTGGCCAACCTTGCCGTGCTGCAGTCGCTGCTGGGCGACGAGGACGTGTGCGTGCAGGACCGGCTCAACCACGCCAGCCTGATCGACGCCGCGCGGCTGGCCGGTTGCCGGCTGCGGCGCTACCCGCACGCCGATCCCGAAGGTGCGATCCGGCAACTGCGCACGCTTCCCGACGGCCTGGCGATGGTCGCCACCGATGGCGTGTTCTCGATGGACGGCGACATCGCACCGCTGCGCGAACTGGCACTGGTCACGCGCGTGCAGAAGGCGATGCTCTACGTCGACGACGCGCACGGTGTCGGCGTGGTCGGCCCCGATGGCCGCGGCAGCGTCGCCGCTGCGCGGCTGGGGCTGGAGGAAGTGCCGCTGCAGCTGGCCACGCTCGGCAAGGCGCTGGGCGGGTATGGCGCGGCGGTGGTCGGCGAGGCCGCGCTGGTCGAGCACCTGGCCGAGACCGCACGCCCCTACCTCTACACCACCGCGCTGCCCCCCGCGCAGGCGGCGGCCAGCCTGGTGGCGGTGAAGCTCGCGCGCGCCGAGCACTGGCGCCGCGAGAAGCTGGTTGAACTCACCGCGCGCTTCCGCGAGCGGGCGCGTGCGCTGGGCCTGCTGTTGCTGGAGTCGGACACGCCGATCCAGCCGGTGATCTGTGGCACCGAATCACGTGCGCTTTCGATGGCCGCATCGCTGGAGCGGGCGGGCTACTGGGTTGCCGCGATCCGCCCACCGACGGTGCCGGAGGGGCGCGCGCGCCTGAGGGTGGCGCTGTCGGCGCTGCATACCGTTGCAGAAGTGGACGGACTGGCCGCGGCGATCGCGGGGGCGCGCGACCGGGCCGAGGCCGAAGCGCGCGTCGCCGACCTCTCGCGCTGATCGGCCGGACATGCATATCCACACCACCGGGCAGGGTCCCGGGCTGATCCTGATCCACGGCTGGGCGATGCACGGCGGGCTGTTCGAGCCGCTGGCCATCCGCCTGCGCGACCGCTACACCGTGCACGCGGTGGACCTCCCCGGGCACGGCCACGCCAGCCGCGACCCGGCGCCGCTGGATCCGGTGCGACTGGCCGCGGAACTGGTCGAGCGGCTGCCGGATGCCGCGTGGCTGGGCTGGTCGCTGGGTGGGCAGGTCGCGCTGCGTGCCGCGCTGGACCATCCCTCCCGGGTGCGCGCGCTGGTGATGCTGGCGTCCTCGCCACGCTTCGTGCGCGGCGATGGCTGGCCGCATGGCGTGAGCCCCACGTTGTTCCGCGACTTCGGCCAGGCCCTCGAACGCGATTTCCGCGGCACGCTGGATGGCTTCCTCGCACTGGAGGCGCTGGGTTCGGCCAGTGCGCAGGTCGAGTTGCGCGATCTGCGCGCGCACGCGTTCGAGCGCGGCGAGCCGGCACCGCGAGCGTTGCAGGAAGGCCTGGCGCTGCTGGATTCGCTGGACACGCGCGGGGACCTCGGTGGCCTGCGCGTCCCCAGCCTGTGGGTGTCGGGTCGGCGTGACCGGCTGGTGCCGGCCGGGGCGATGCCGGCCGCGGCTGCGCTGGCGACGGATGCCCGCAGCGTGGTGATCGACGACGCCGGGCATGCACCGTTCCTGGGCGCGCCCGACGCCGTGGCCGAGGCGGTGCACGGGTTCCTTTCGCAGCCGACCGCCGGGGCCACTGCATGACCGCGGACCTGTTCGACCACCGCCAGGTCCGTCGCGCCTTTTCCCGCGCTGCGGGCCACTACGACGCCGCCGCCGCGTTGCAGCGCGAGGTCTGCTCGCGGTTGATGGAGTCTTTGGACTACTTCGAGGACCCGGCACGCGAGGCACCCCCGCCGCGGGTGGTGGTCGACCTGGGGGCAGGCCCCGGCCACGCGTCGATCGCGATGCAGGCGCGCTGGCCGAAGGCACAGGTGCTCGCGCTGGACCTCGCACTGCCGATGCTGCAGACCACCCGCGCCAACACCGGCGGCTGGCGTCCCTTCGCCCGGCGGCCGCGCCCGGTGTGCGCCGACGCGCGTGCGCTGCCGCTGCGCGAGTCCAGCGTCGACGTGCTCTTTTCCAACCTGTGCCTGCAGTGGGTCGAGGACCTGCCGGCGGTGTTCGCCGGGTTCCGGCGCGTGCTCAAGCCCGGCGGCCTGCTGCTGGTGTCGACCTTCGGGCCGGACACCCTGCACGAGCTGCGCACCGCGTTCGCCCAGGCCGACGACGCCCCGCACGTCAGCCTGTTCCCGGCCATCGGCCAGTTCGGCGATGCGCTGATCGCGGCGGGTTTCAAGGACCCGGTGCTGGACCGCGACGAGTTCGTGCTGCACCACGACGACCTGGGCGGCCTCATGCGCGAGCTGCGCACGCTGGGTGCGACCAATGCGATGGCCGGGCGCCGTCGCCACCTCACCGGCCGCAGCCGGTTCGCGCGCGCCGCTGCCGCCTACCCACACACCGACGGCCGGTTGCCGGCCACGTGGGAGGTGATCTACGCGCACGCGTGGGGCCCGCCGCCGGGCGCGCCGATCCGCGTGGGCGGCGTCGACGAGGTGCGCGTGCCGGTGTCGGCGATCCCGGTCCGGCGGCGTTGAGGCGGTAGCGCCCAAAGCGCGGACTGGCGATGATCGCGCCACCCGCGATGCCAACCCGAGCCATGCGTAGCCACCGCCAAACCGTGCTGCTGGCCGTCGCGATCTCGCTGGCCTCTGCGCTGTTCTTCACCAGCACCTACGTGCTGAACCGCGCGGCCGCCACCGGCGGCGGGCACTGGCTGTGGACCGCCGCGTTGCGCTACCTGATCACCCTGCCGCTGCTGTGGCCGCTGATGCGCTGGCAGGGCGGCAGCGCACCGGTATGGCGCGCGATCCGGCGCCATCCCGGAGCATGGCTGTCGTGGAGCGCGATCGGCTTCGTGCTGTTCTACCTGGGGCTCAGCTTCGCCGCGGCCAGCGGGCCGTCATGGCTGGTGGCCGGCACGTTCCAGTTGACGGTGATCGCCGGGATGCTGGTGTCGCCGCTGTTGTACCGCGGCCACGGCGACCATCGCGCCCACATCCCGCCGCTGGCGATGGCCGCCGGCCTGGTGGTCCTTGCCGGCGTGCTGCTCATGCAGTTCGGCCACGCCGGCGGCTCGATGGACCGCGCCGCCTGGATCGGCCTGGCCTGCGCGGTGGTCGCCGCCTTCGCCTATCCGCTGGGCAACCGCGGCCTGCTGCTGCACCTGGAGCGCCACCCCGCCGATGATGGCCCCGGGCTCAATGCCAGCCAGCGTGTCTTCGGGCTGACCCTGGCCAGCCAGCCGGCGTGGTGGGCAATCGCGCTGGTGGCGTGGAACACGGTCGGCCCGCCCACGGCGGCCCAGGCATGGCTGGCGGCGGGCGTTGCGTTGGGCGCCGGCATCATCGCCACGATCCTGTTCTTCCAGGCCACCGGCATGGTGCGCAACGATCCCACCGGCCTGGCCGCAACCGAAGCCATGCAGGCGGCGGAGATCCTGTTCGCCACGGTGATCGGGGCGCTGCTGCTGGGCGAGGCGTGGCCGCGGGGAGGTGCATTGGCGGGGGTGGGGCTGGTGGTCGCGGGCATCGCCGTCTTCAGCTGGATGGCCACCCGCGCGGTGGCCCACGACGCCCACGCCGTGCGCGAACTGCGAAGCGAGCGGGGCGCCTGAATGGCCTGCCCACGGTCGGCGTTCATTGCCCGGGAGTTAGATTCCCATCCGGATTCCCAAGGGGCACGACGATGAAGCGGATTGCACGATTGCGGGCGCCGGTCTGGGCCGCAGTGCTCACCACGGTGGTGGCGGCAGGCGCGGCGTCCGCGCAATCGCCCGTACAGGAGTGGGGGTTCGACCCGTCGGTGCTGGTTGCCGATGGGCGCGACCTGCTGCAGCGCGCCCCCGACCCCGCCGTCGACGGTCTGTTCCAGGCCGTGCATGCCACCGCGCAGGACCCCGCGGACGCCGGCGTGATGTGCGCGCTGTTCGACCCGGCAGCCGATCGCAGCCTGCAGGGCCTCAACGACACCGCCGCGCGGCTGGGCGAGCAGTCGCGGCTGCGTTTTGCCGATGCCGCGGTGGATGTGTTCGTGGCGGCCGCGCAGAGCCCGCCGCAACCCTTCGACCGTGCCCAGGCCACGCAATGGCTGAAGGCCGCCGGCGTGCGCGCATCGCTGTTGCATGACGGCTTTGTTGCCGGCCTCAATGGCGGCGACCACGGCGCGCGCTGCAACTCGGTGGGTGCGTTGCTGGAGGTGCTGCACGACCGCCCGCTGACCGAGCGCGCTGCGGTCACCCGCTTGCTGCTCGGCGAGGGGCTGGTGTGGATGCAGGGCGAGCGGGGATCGTTGCCGATCGAACGCTAGCGGTACGTGCCGCGGCTGTCCGGGTCGGGCTTTCCGAACTGTTGCGAGGGATCGCGAGCCTCGCAGCGGCCGCGCGGGTGGGCCGTATTCAAGCGCCCGGCTCCAACACGGCAAACAGCGCCGCCAGCGCGTCGGGGTCGACATTGCCCCCCGACAGGATGATGCCGACCCGCCGGCCCGCGAAGCGTTCGCGGTGGGCCAGCACCACTGCCAGCGGCATCGCGCCCGACGGCTCGACCACAAGTTTCATGCGCGTCCACAGCAGGCGCATCGCGTTGATCGCCGCTGCGTCGTCGGCCAGCAGGATGTCGTGCACGTGCCCGCGCAGGATGGGGAACGTCAGCGTCCCCAGCTCCGCGCGCAGGCCATCGCAGACGGTGTCGGGGACGCGGCCGGTGATGCGCTCGCCCGCTGCCAGCGAATCGTGCGCGTCGCGCGCGCCGGTGGGTTCGGCGCCGTACACCTCGATACGCGCATCCATGCCGCGTGCGGCAATGGCCGTACCCGACAACAGGCCGCCGCCGCTGACCGGCGCAACCACCGCATCCAGCCCCGGCGCCGTCGACAGCAGCTCCAGGGTCGCCGTGCCCTGGCCGGCCACCACCCGCGCATCGTTGAAGGGATGGACCAGTTCGCCGCCGGTTTCGGCCAGCACCCGCGCCGTTGCGGCATCGCGCGCGGCCTGCGAGGTGTCGCAGGGGACGATGCGGGCGCCATAGCCTTCGATCGCCGCCAGCTTGACCTTCGGCGTGCTGCGCGGGGCCACGACGGTGACCTGCGCGCCGCGCAACCGGCCGGCGAGCGCAACCGCTGCGCCGTGGTTGCCCGAACTCTGGGTGACGATGCCCCGGGCAAGCGCCTCGTCATCCAGTGAGAACACCGCGTTGCACGCGCCACGGAACTTGAATGCTCCAGCGCGTTGCAGGTTCTCGCACTTGAAATGCAACTCGCACCCGGCGATGGCATCGATCGCGCTCGAGCGCAGGACCGGCGTGGCGTGGGCGTGGGGGGCGATGCGCGCGGCCGCGGCAAGGATGTCCGTGAAGCCCGGCGGCGTGTCGTCATGGGTCATGCGGCGAAAGCGTAGCGCAGCACGAGGCTGCCACGCGGGGATGAAGCATTCAGCCGCGTGACGGAAAGATTAAGGTCGAGTTCAATGGAACGGCACCACTGTGGGACCCTGCCCAAGGGGGGTTCCCGACATGATCCGCAAGCTTCTCCTGCCTGCCGTGGCCATTGCGCTGCTCGGCGGCTGCGTCACCAGTGGCTACGACTACCGCGGTGGCCGCGGCGACTACTACTACGGTCAGCCGCGTACCGAGTACCGGTACCACGGCCATGGTCATTACGGGTATGGCTACCCGTACGACCGCCGCTACTACGGCGGTGGCTATTACGGCGATCCGTACGGTGGCTACAACCCGTACAACCCGTACAACCCCTACAACCCCTATAACCCGTACTACCCCGGTTATGGCGGTGGCTACTACCCGCGCCCGCCTATCGTGGTTCGTCCGCCGCGCCCGCCGCGCCCCGGTGATCCGGACGGCGGCGGCGCCGACCGCCCGCCTCAGCACAACGATGACGACGGGTCGCCGTGGCGTAACATCGACGACCTGCGCCGTCGCAAGCAGGGCCCGGAAAGCGGGACGTCGCGGCGGGTCGAACCCTCGCGTCCGATGGCTCCCATGCCACGGCCGGTGGCTCCGTCGCCGCGACCGGAGGTGAGGCCGGTGGCTCCGCCGGCACCGAGTCCCGCGGTGCAGCCCCGCCGGTCGTCCAGCTCCTCGCTGGGCAACCGCATCGGGGAGATCCGGTCCAGGGCGGAATCGCGCGAAGTCGAGCCGCGCTGACCGCCGGTCGGAAACCGGGGTGCGGGTCGCTTGCGTTGCGGGCGATCGCGCCGCACTCTACGACCCTGACCGGATGCGTCGCATTGCGACCCATCCGGCAGGTCAGCGTCACCTGCCAGCCCGCAAGCGTCCATGTCGACGCCCGGCGAGGAACTCACGGATCCCCCCTGTTCCGTCCTTGCCGGGCGTCGGCGCCTTGCCGGCCCGCCCCTCGCGACCTCCGTGTATGCCCGTGCCAGTAACGGGTCTCGCCGGTGCATGCTCGGGTTGGCATGGAACTGCCGCGCCCAGCCGGGCCACCTGAGCAAACGCGCCAGGGATCCCCCGCGCAGTCCCCGCGGCGCATGGGCTTGGCAAACGTCCCGCCAACCCCTCAAAAACTTGGCAAACATCCCGCAAAAAAAAGGGGCCGAGCGTCCCCCGACACTCGGCCCCTCCGGCTTCCCCTGTGGATACGTGGCCAGCCCCTGTTCCAATTCCGGCCGGCGCCGGGCGCCTGTTCCACTGGGTGCGCCCAAGCTGACGCATGAAGCGTGCCAACCTTGGCGAAAGCCCGACGTGCGTCCTGGTCAGTACTGCACGGTCACGGTGACCGTGTCCTGGTAGCTGCCCGGCAGCGGCACCGGCTGCGGCGGCACGACCCCGTACACGGGCAGCGTCTGCGAGCCGCCGGTCCCGGTGCCGGCGACGGTCGTGGTGCCGGCGGTGCCGTCGCCCCACAGCGGGCCGTTGGCCGAGGTATGCCGCAGCTGGTAGGCAACGCCCTGTGCTGCCGGACCCGTGCCGTTCAACCCCATGCGCCGGTCAGCCACGTTGTTGGCCGTTGTCCCGCCGTCCATCCGCACCGTGTACGGCGTGTTGACGGTGCAGCTGACCCCCAGGCTGGTGTTCGCGTTCACAGCTGAAGCGAGTTGGGCGCGAGTGCCAAAACTCAGGTCATCAGCGCTGATGTCGCACGAGGCCACCCCGCGTGCCGATGCGGTGAAGCTGACGGGACGTCGGGCCGGAACGGTTGAGCAGGTAGGCGCGGTCGTGGACCAGCCCAGTGCGCCGGAGATCACCTCGCTGTAGGGTCCGGGCCCGGCGCCCGCGGAGTTGCCCTGCAGTCGTCCATAGATGGTGAGTTGCGTGGTGAAGGTCTTGGAGTCCGGCATCACCACGACGCGCTCGGGATTCACGTCCGTGTAATTGATCTCCTCGGAGTACGCTGGATCGCGGTACAGGCGATGGGTGATGAACTGGCCGCCTGCCGCCATCCGTCTTGGCGACTGTGGCGTATTCAGGCCGATGCAGACGCGGACCGACTCGCCCTTGTCGCTTCCGTTGCCGTCGCACGTCACGCTGATGACCATGGTGGTGGTGACAGGATCGACAGGCAACGCCACATCGCCGTAGTTCATAGGGCTTTCGGTCGAGGTGCAGGTGACCGCCGACATTGCGTTTGGCGCGTACGCGGCCCCGGCAACCAGGAGCGCCAGCAGGGTGACCGATCTGAGGATCATGTAGCTTTCTCCGGCGTGCAGGTGATGGCGGCAGGGCTAGCGTCGCGCGATTGCGAGCGGTCGACATCGCCGGCAACCGCCTTGCAAAGCTGTCCGAGACGCGTCCACGACAGCATCTCGCCGTCCTGGTAGTTCTCCAGCCACAGTTTGCCCTCGAACCCCACGATCGCCTCCGACCCGTCGGCGCGCTGCACGCGCGTGCCGGGTGGGACCGGCGTGCCGTCGGAATCCAGCAGCGTCACCGTCGTGCTCTGCACGCGCTCCAGCGCGAACGGTACGCGGATGCCGCTGGCGTTGGGAGGCGTGACCAGGCGTTCGATGGCGGGTACCCGCAAGTCCGCGGCCAGGCCGTCGGGGTCGATCGCGATGCGGTTGCGCTCCCAGCCGCGCAGGTCCGAAAGCAGCAGGTACCCCCGGTCGTTGGTACGCCCGGCGGTGCGGTTTTCATAGAGGATCGGCACGTCGGCGACGCCGTTGGTGGAGACCACTGCGAAGGCATCGCTGATGCGGCGGCTGGCGAAGGCCTGGCCGTCCATCAACACGATGCTGCCCATGCCCTGCGCGAACAGGCCGTGCCGGTCGTCGACCCGGTCCACGCCCGCCCAGAACTCGCCGGCGTCGCCGCGGTACTGCGCGGCCAGCTGGCCGTCGCCGTCGTCGCTGGCTTGCGCCTGCCAGCCCCAGCCGCCCTGGTACGGGGCGCGGCGGCGCAGGTTGGCGGTCAGGCCGGTGTCGCTGCGCCGGTGCTCGGCAGTGAGCGAAGCGTCCAGGCCGTCGCCCAGCGGAAGGCTCAGGGTGAGCGACACGCCGGTGCCGGCGCGATCGTCGTGGAAGGCGTTGGCGAACACCGACAGCGAACGCCCCCAGGTCTGGCTGAGGCCGATGCTGAGCGTGCGTCCCTCAAGGTCGGCGCCGTCGCGGTAGCGCAGCCAGGTGGCCGAAAGCGAGCCGCGTGGCACCGCCATCCATGCCGAGGCGCGGTCCTGGGCGCGCAGCGGCACGCTGCCGCCGTCGAGGGTGCCCAGGTCACGGTAGCCGGCGTCGGCGCGTTGCACGTTGAGGTCGAAGCCGGCGCGCTGGCCGAACCACTGGTAGCCACCGCTCCACTGCGTGCCGATGCTGTCGCCATCGCTGCGGGAAACGCTGCCGGTGGCCACGCCAAGGCGGGCCAGCGGCGACCAGGCCACGCCGGCACCGGCCAGCTGCAGCCCCGGTCCCGCCTCGCCGTGCAGCTCCAGGGTGAGGTCGTCGCGCATGCCCCGGCGCCAGCTGCCGCTGGCGACCGGGTCACTGCCGTAATCGGCCGAGTCGATGCCGAAGCCGCGGCGCAGCACGCCCGCCTCGAACGAGAAATCCGTGAGTCCGCGCGCCAGCCGCTGGTAGTCGACGTACAGCGGCACGCTGGTCTGGGTGGTGCGCCCGAGCGCGTCGGTCACCACCACCACTGCCTGCCCGGCGCCGCTCACGCGCGGGAAGTCGCTCAGCACGAACGGGCCCGGAGCGACGTCCGCGCCGTACTGGCGGATGTTGTTGACGTACAGCTCGACCGACGAGGGCAGCGTCGCGTCGGCGGAGAACTGCGGCAGCGGATGCACGATGAGGTCGGGTCGCACGCCGAAGTCCCGGCGCAGCTGCACGCCGCCCAGGCGCACCGGCCGCGACCATGCCAGCCCACCGGACACCACGTCGCCGGCCGACCAGGTCCACATGCGCCTGGGGTCGGAGTAGGTCCAGCGGGTGTCGAGCCGGGCGTAGCCGTCGGTACCCGTATCGCCGGTGCGGCTGACGCCGTTGACCTCCAGCGTGCCCCAGCGACCGAACCAGCGCGCGCCGGTGCCCAGCGACAACGTGTCCTGGCCGTCGAGGCGGCGCCCGTAGGCGTCCCAGTCCAGCACCAGGCCGTGGTCGCGGTCGACCTGCACGGGTGCGGGGATGCGATAGCCCAGCAGCCGGGTGGGACGCAGGTCGATGCCGGGCAGCAGGGTGACGCGTTGCAGGGTGGGCTGGTAGTCCACGCCCAGGCCCGGGATGTCGGCCAGCGCGACCTCGCCGGCGGCGTCGATGGGCAGGCCCTCGGGGAGCGCCAGGCCGGCATCGGTGAGCACCGAGGGCGCCACCGACAGCTCACCGGCCACCACGGTGAAGCGGACCAGGGTCGCGACCACCCGGCCGTCCAACAGCACGTCCAGGTACATCACCTGGGGCGCGCGCACCGCACTGACCTGCGCCACCGGCTCGGCATCCAGCGTGGCCATGGCGCCACCGGTGGCGCCGCCGGTGGCGGTGGCGGCGCACGCCAGGCCGGGTACCGCCAGCGCGGCCGCCAGGGCCAGCGCGAGCGCGGTTGGCCTAGCGGCCGCGGGCGAGCGGCAGGGAGGCCGGCTGGCCATCGAGCAGCACTTCCAGCTGGGTTGCCGAACCGGCCGCGGCCATCACCGGCGCGTCCAGCTCGAACCGGCGGGTATTGCCGGCCAGCACATAACCCAGGAGGCCCGGGGACAGTTCGACCCTGCGCCCACCCGCCGCCAGCAGGTGGCTGCGGCCGAGCTGCGCGGCGCGGCCACCGGTATTGCGGCAGACCATCGCGCGCGGTTCGATCCGGCACTCGAGCGCTGCGGGCGCCGGGTCCGGCGCCCGCACGAAGGCAGGCAACACGTAGCGCATGCGAACCTTGATCGCGCTGCCGGCCTCGCTTTCGCCCTGGCCAGGCAACTCGTCGACGACGATGCGGTACGACTGCTCGCGCTCGACCGGTGCCGCGGTCGGGCGCACCAGCCGGACCAGCTGCTCGCCGCCCGCGGCGATCTCCATGATCGGCGGACTGGCAACCATCGCATCGGTCGGCTCCAGCACATCCTGGCCGTCGACCTGGGACCACGCATACACGCGCACCTGCGCCGCGACCGGCGCATCGCCGGTGTTGGCAAGCACCAGCCGCCCGGCGCGGTCGCCCGCGTCGAGGTCGACCCCGGTCTGACGGGTCTGCAGCTGGCCGCGCGCCGACGCCACCCCGGCCACCAGGGCCAGGGCGAACGCCGCCGCCGCGAGGCGGCGGGGCAGTCTCATCAGTAGGTCAGTGTCGCGGTGATCGCGTCGGAGTAGTTACCGACCGGCTTGGCGCCCTGCGCCGGAACGACACCGTGGACGGTGAAGGTCTCGATGCTGCCGGTGCTGGTGCCGGCAAAGGTGGCCGTGGTGCCGCTGCCGTCGCCCAGCACGGCGCCACCGGTGGCGGCGTCATACAGCTGGTAGTCGATGGTCGCGCCGCCCGGGCCGGCCATGGTGCGCTGCGCGAAGTCGCCGCTGCCGCCGGTGCTGAACGCCACTTCGATGGCGCCCTGGTTGGTGCAGTCCACGGTCACGTCGGCGGTGGAGGTGATGGCGCTCGACAGGTCCGACTGCGGGCCGAAGGACATGTCGGCGGCGTCGACCGTGCAGGCGTTCTCGATTTCGATCGACACGTTCATGGTGTCGGTAGCGGTATCGGCAAAGGCCAGCGGGGCGGCGGCCAGAAGCGCGACGGCCAGGGTGGTACGGGTGAACATCGACATTGTGAAGCACTCCCCAAAGTTGTTTGACTGCTGTCGCTCTCTATCTGTGACCGGGGTCGCAGAGCGGGCGCAGTATGGGGTATCGCAAGTCTCATGCCAACTTTTCGGCAAAACGCAAGTGCCGGTCGCTTGACGGGCGTAAAAACTGAACAGGGACGCGGGCAAGCCCTTGATTGGCGTAGACTTCCCGCCCCGCCAGGCCCTCCGCGGGCATTGGCCCGCCATGTCCATGCATACCGACTTCCACTGCCATGACGTGATCGTCGTGGGCGGCGGCCATGCCGGCACCGAAGCCGCACTGGCGGCCGCCCGTGCCGGCGCGCGTACGCTGCTGCTGACCCACAGCGTGGAAACGGTGGGCGTGATGAGCTGCAACCCGGCCATCGGCGGGATCGGCAAGGGCCATCTGGTCAGGGAAATCGACGCCCTGGGCGGAGTGATGGCCCGGGCCGCGGACGCTGCCGGTATCCAGTGGCGCCGGCTCAATGCCAGCAAGGGGCCGGCAGTGCGGGCGACGCGTTGCCAGGCCGATCGCGGCCTGTACCGGGCGTTCATCCGGCGGGCGGTGGAGGCCCAGCCGGGGCTCACCCTGTTCCAGTGCGCCGTGGACGACCTGGTGTTCGAGAACGGCCGGGTGGTGGGGGTGCTGACCCAGGGCGGGTTGCGCTTCGACGCCCCGGCGGTGGTGCTTACGGCGGGCACGTTCCTGGCCGGCAAGGTCCACGTCGGCGAGGCCACCCACGCCGCCGGTCGCGCGGGCGACCCGCCTGCCACCGCGCTGGCCGCGCGCCTGCGGGAGGGGCCGTTCGTGGTCGACCGGCTCAAGACCGGCACGCCGCCCAGGATCGATGGCCGCAGCCTGGACTACGCGGCCATGGTCGAGCAGCCGGGCGACGGCCCGCGTCCGGTTTTCTCGTTTACGGGACGTGAAAGTGACCACCCGCGTCAGGTCTCGTGCTGGATCACCCACACCACCGCGCGCACCCACGACATCATTCGCGCCGCGTTGGACCGCAGCCCGCTCTACACCGGCCGCATCGAAGGGATCGGCCCGCGCTACTGCCCGTCCATCGAGGACAAGGTGGTGCGCTTTGCGGAAAAGGACAGCCACCAGGTCTTCGTCGAGCCCGAAGGGCTGGACGTGGCCGAGATCTACCCCAACGGGATCTCGACCTCGCTGCCGTTCGACGTACAGCTGGACCTGGTGCGCAGCATCCGCGGCTTCGAACGAGCCCACGTCACCCGCCCGGGCTACGCGATCGAGTACGACTTCTTCGACCCGCGCGGGCTGAAGCCGACGCTGGAAACCCGCGCCATCGAAGGCCTCTACTTCGCCGGCCAGATCAACGGCACCACCGGCTACGAGGAGGCGGCCGCCCAGGGCCTGCTTGCCGGCGTCAACGCCGCGCGGCAGGTGCGCGGGCTGGAGGGCTGGTGCCCACGCCGCGACCAGGCCTACCTGGGGGTGCTGGTTGACGACCTGATCACCCACGGCACCACCGAGCCGTACCGCATGTTCACCAGCCGCGCGGAGTACCGCCTGCAGCTGCGCGAGGACAACGCCGACCTGCGCCTGACGCCGGTCGGCCGCGCGCTGGGGCTGGTCGATGACGCGCGCTGCGCCGCGCTGGAGGCCAAGCGAGAGGCGATCGAACGCGAACACGCGCGGCTCTCGGGGCTGTGGGCGGCGCCGGGCAATGCCCTGGGGCGGGGAATCGCAGACACCCTGGGCGTGGCGGTCAGCCGCGAGACCCATGCCGCCGACCTGCTCAAGCGTCCCGAGCTGGATTACACGAAGCTGATGCAGGTGCCCGGGCTCGGTCCTGGCGTGGACGACCCGGCGGTGGCCGAGCAGGTGGAGATCGCGATCAAGTACGCCGGCTACCTGGACCGCCAGCGCGAGGAGATCGAACGCACGCGTCGCCATGGGGACATGCCGATTCCGGCTGACTTCGACTACGGCGGGGTGCGAGGGCTGTCGGCGGAAGTGGCCGGCAAGCTGGAGCGGGTGCGGCCACTGACGGTCGGGCAGGCGCAGCGCATTGCCGGCATGACGCCGGCGGCGATTTCGCTGCTGCTGGTGCATCTCACCCGGTTGCGGCGCGGCCAGGCGGCCTGACCGGACACCCTCGCGATGCGCGGCCGGTCAGCGCGGCCCGCCCACCAGCCTGAACCCGATCCACACCGCCGCCAGCCCAACGAGCACGCTGCCCAGTACGTACGCTGCCGCCATGCCCGCCTCGCCGCGGCGCAGCAGGTGGAGCGTTTCCAGGCCGAATGCCGAGAAGGTGGTGAACCCGCCCAGCAGGCCGGTGAACAGGAACACCCGCAGCGGCGGCGGGAACATCGCGTGCCGCTCGGCCAGGCCTGCAAGGACACCAATCAACAGGCAGCCGAGCACGTTGACGGCGAAGGTTCCGGCGGGAAAGCGCCCCTGCGCGGTGTGGTGCAGCACCCACCCGCCCAGCAGGTGCCGCGCCATTGCGCCGATCGCGCCGCCCAGGCCGACATAGAGCAGGTGCAGGTTCATCGACGGCGTGCCGTGCAGGGAAGACGCGGGCACCTTACCCTGCAGCCGACCCATGCCGCCCGGAACCGCCATGCCCAACTGCACTGTCCTCGCCCGTCCCGTGCCCCCCCGCCCCGCCCGGTGGACGCTGGCCCCGTTGCTCGCCGCGCTCGGGCTGGCCGCCTGCGGCACTGCCGACGACCCCCCCACCGCAACGGCTCCGGCGGCCCCGGAAGTGACGTGGTCGGTGCAGGAGTGGACCTTGCCCACTGCCGACTCGAATGCTGCCCAGCCGGACCTGGTGGCCAATGGAGCGGGCGGGTTGCTGCTGTCGTGGATCGAGCCCGACGGGGAGGGCCATGCGCTGCGGTTCGCCTCCTACGACGGCGCGGCCTGGAGCCCGGCGGCGGACATCGCCCGCGGCGGCGACTGGTTCGTCAACTGGGCCGATACCCCGCACGTGCTGGCCACGGCGGACGGCGCGCTGTGGGCGCACTGGCTGCAGAAGTCGGCCGCCGCGACCTACGCCTACGACGTCGCGCTGGTCCGCTCCGGCGACGGTGGCGCCAGCTGGTCGGCGCCGGTCACCGTCAACGATGACGGAACCCCGACCGAACACGGCTTCGTATCGCTCTGGCCCGCCTCCGGGGACAGCCTTGGCATCGCCTGGCTGGACGGACGGGAGACCAGCGGCGGCCACGGCGGCGATGGTGGGGATGGCGGCCATGGGGGCGGCGCAATGACCGTCCGTACCGCGCGGATCGACGCCGCGCTGGCGCGCCATGACGAGGTACGCCTGGATGCGATGGCCTGCGACTGCTGCCAGACCGACACCGCGATGACCGCCCGGGGCCCGTTGCTGGTCTATCGCGACCGAACCGCCGAGGAAGTCCGCGACATCTCGGTATCGCGGCAGGCGGGTGGGCGCTGGACGCCACCGCGCCCCGTGCATGCGGATGGCTGGGTGATGCCGGCGTGCCCGGTCAACGGCCCGGCGGTGGCCGCACGGGGCGAGGACGCGGTGGTCGGGTGGTACACCGCCGCCGGCGACGTCCCGACGCTGAAGCTGGCGCGCAGCACCGACGCGGGCGATACGTTCCAGGCGCCCGTGGCGTTCGAAAGCGGGGCGCACGTGCAGGGTCGCGTCGACGTCGCGCTGGGTGCGGAAGATTTCTGGGTGCTGTGGGTGAACGAAGACCGTGATGGCCAGTCGCTGCACCTGGGCCGCTGGGCGCCCGACCTGTCCGCGGAGCGCCAGCGCATCGAGGTCGCGCGCCTGCAGGGGCGGGGCCGTGGCACCGGATTCCCGCAGATGGCCCTGCGCGGCGATGCCGTCCACCTGGTGTGGACCGACGTGGTCGATCGCACGCCGCGGTTGCAGGGGCGCATCGTGCGCCCCGTGGCCGACACCCCGTAGCGCGGGCGTACGGGACGCATCGCGACCGTGCCTGCGATCGAAGTGATCGAAGCGAAGTGATCGAAGCGAAGAGCGAAGTGATCGAAGCGAAGTGACGAAGTGACCGGTCGCGGCGTGCGTCTGCGCCTACGGGAGAACGGCGACCCGAGCGCTGGGGCAGGCGCTCCGTCAGGGAGCGC
Organism: Novilysobacter viscosus; assembly: GCF_046600715.1. Lineage (NCBI taxonomy): Bacteria > Pseudomonadati > Pseudomonadota > Gammaproteobacteria > Lysobacterales > Lysobacteraceae > Novilysobacter > Novilysobacter viscosus. The sequence continues at coordinate 98,726 of NZ_JBJMAV010000006.1, read as the reverse complement.
CAGGCAACGCGCCCCGGTCAGCCGCAACGCACGTGGGTGATCACGTTGTTCTCGTCGACGTCGATGTTCAGGCGGCCAGCGCGGTATTCCATGGTCACCATCATCCCGGGCTTGATCACCCGCGCCATGTCGGCGCTGGCGTCGATGCGCGCCTGTTCGACCACGGCGGCGGTCGCGACCCGTCCGATGGCGGCGGGCCGGGCGGCGTCGGCATCGCAGCTGTCGACGGGCATCGGGGGAGTCGGGTCACTCATGGGCGGGGCCTCGGCAGTGGCGGGTGGCTGCGGGTCGCTGACCGGCGGTGCGACCTGCGTGGCGCAGGCGGACAGGGCCAGCAGACAGGTGCAGAGCGTGGTGAACGCAGCGATACGCGGGGCGATCATCGACTCCATTGGGCGACTCCATGCGCGGGACGTAGGCCGGCAGGGTGCCCGGCGACGGGTGTGCGGCAGGTTAACGGCGCCCCGGCGGGCTCAGCGCTCAAGCCGCCAGTTCAGCGACGCGCGGTTCTCGACCGTGCTCGATTCGATCTCGATGTCGAAGCCGCGGCGCAGCAGGTATTTGAGCGTCAGCACCTGGCCGGTACCGAGCAACGAGACCCCGTAGCCGACATACAGGCGCGGCGACAGGAACTTGCCCACGCCCAGCACCGACCCGCCCAGGGCGCGGCTCTGCGTCACCCCGGCATCGTCCAGGCCGATGCGCGCGCCCAGTTGCGAAGCCAGCAGGCTGCCACCGGCGGTGAGCGCCGCGCTGGCGGCGTTGAGCTGGCGCCCCTCGTCGCCGCTCACGCTCGACAGCGGGCGTCCCAGGGCGAGGTAGGCCAGCGCCTCGGACTGCGAGCTGGCGGGGTTCGACCACACATCGGCCTGGGGGGCGCTGGCGCGGCCGCTGACGTCCACGCCCGCGGTGACCTCGCCCACCTCGCGTTCGGCGCGCAGGTCCAGCAACGGATCCGACACCGGCCCGCCCGACCAGGTCAGGTAGCCGCGGGTGATATCGAGCTCCTGCCCGTAGGCGGCGTACTCGCCCCCCACCTCCAGGCGGCCGGAGGCGGTCATCTCGCGACCCGGCACGGCGCGCACGCGCAGCTGGCCGTCAAGGGTGCCGTCCAGGCCGAAGCCGTTGAGCGTCACGTCATCGCCCAGCACCAGCGCCAGGTCCATGTCCAGCGGCAGGCCGCCGCTGTCCTCGGGATCGACCGGGTCGAGCACCACCACGTCGGGCGAGGCCGACACGCCCTGATCCAGCCGCTCCAGGTCGAGCCGGGCCTCGGGCACGCGCACGGTGCCGGTGACCCGCAGCGGCGAGCCGGCGGTGTAGCGCACCTCGACGTCCGGGCTGGCAACGGCGTAGAGGTCACGGGTGTCGGAGACCAGCACGTCCTGGCCGCGGATCGCCAGTACCAGCGGCGTGTCGCCCCCGCGCCAACCCAGCGTGCCGTCGATCGACAGCACCCCGTCGCCGGTGCCGACCTGGCCGTCGATGCGCGCACTGCCATCGGCCTGCGCCACCAGCGACATGCGGCCATTTCGCAGCGTGATGCCCAGGGACGGTACCTCGGCGGTGAAACCGGTCAGTTGTGCCTGGCCGTCCAGCAGCGGTTCGCCGCGCGTGCCGGAGAGCCCGACGCGGCCCACCAGCCGCCCCTCCGGCTCGACGATGTCGGGCGAGAACAGCTCCATCCAGGTGAGCTCGTCGACGTTGATCGCGATCTCCCCGTCGAGCGGCGCGTAGGCGTCCCAGCCGGTGGCCACGCGCGCGTCCAGGCGGCCGTTGCCCAGTACGTCCGCGCCGACGGTGGCGGTGATTCGGGTCGCATCGAAGTCGGCCACCAGCGACAGGTTGCGGTAGCTCAGCACGTCGCGTCGGGCGCGCTCGCTGAAGCGCAGGCCGGCCTCGGGCGAGGTGATCGTGGCGCGGCCCTGCCAGGCGTTGCCGGCCGGGCGCACCCGCGCATCGATCGCCACCTCGCCGCTGAGCAGCCAGGGCCGGCGATCACTGCGTTCGGGCAGGTAGGGCGCCAGCAGCGCCAGCGGCAGGCCCTGGCCGTCGATCTGGAGGCCCCGGCGCGGCCAGTCGGCGCTGGCGCAAAGCGATCCGCCGCCACCGCTGGATAGGCAGGCCGTCTCCAGCGTGCCGGCAGCGCCGTTCCAGCTGAAGTCCGCCGGCCCCTGCAGCCGCCAGTCGGCGCCGCGCGTGGGGTCCAGCTGCAGCGTGGCCAGGGTGCCGCGCCAGGTGCCCCCCTGGCGGCGCAGGTTGCCGGCGAGTGCCAGCGCACCGATGTCGCCCCGTGCACGTGCGTCCAGCTGCAGGGCCTCGACCGCGCCGCGCGCGTCCACCGCCAGGCTGTCGAACGGCAGGCCTGCCTGCAGTCCGGTGGCATTCAACGTCAATGCGCCGCCGCCGCCACGCCAGGGCAGGCGGCCGTCGACGGCCACGGTGTCGGCCTGCAGGTCGTTCCAGCGCAGGCCCTGGCCGGCCAGGTCGGCGCGTACGTCAGGCGCCGTGCGTGGACCCGACAGGGACAGCGTGCCGCGCAGGGTACCGGCGGCGTCGGGCAGCAGGTCGTCCAGTTGCAGCGGCGAGAAGCGCGCATCCACCTGCAGGGTGTCGGCGATGCGGCCCGACGCCTGCAGCCGGCTGCTCCCCAGGGACAGCGCCACGTCACCTTCGTAGGACGGGCTGCGGCCGTCGCCGGGTGGCAACGCGATCGCCACCCGCGCGCGTCCGTCGAGCGCGCGTCCGCGCAGCCGGCCGGTCAGGCGCGGGGCATCCACGTCGATGCCGAGCGTGCCGTCGGCGGCGGTGGCGCCCTGGCTGGCGAGGGTGCCGTTGATCGCGCCGTCCCAGCCGGCGATGAAATAGCCCGGGTCGAAGCCCGACAACGTCGCGTCCACGTCCCAGCCCAGCGCCGGCGCCCAGCGCACGTCACCGGTGGCGTCGAGCCGGCCGCCGGGCATGGTGGCGCGCAGCGAACGCAACGCGATGCCCTCGCCGGTTCCGCGTCCGTCGAACTCGACCCGGGCGCGCTGGCCATCGCGTGACAGGCGTGCGGTGCCGATCGCCGCCCACGCCTCCACCGTGCCGGCCAGCCCCAGGTCGGCATCGGCGCGGATCAGCGGGGTGTCGGTGGCCGCCCCCGCCGGCGTCGCGGGCGTGGTTGCCGCGCCGCCCCAGGCCAGTCCGCGGGCATTGACCGCGAACTTGAACCGGCGCTGGGCGGGGTCGCGGAAGTCGGCACGGCCGCGCAGGGTGGCGGTGCCGTCCAGCACGTCCAGCACCAGCGGCTGCACGTCCAGCACCTGGTCTTCCAGCGAAACGCGGGAAGGGCGGATCACCGCCGACAACGCGCCGCGCTGGACGCGGCCCCGCAGTGCCGCGCGTCCGCCCACGCCATCGGCCGACAGCTCCAGCCGCAGCGGCTGCCCGTCGGGCTCGCCGCGGGCGAGCAGGCCCAGGTCGAGCGCGTCGCTGTCCGCGCGCAACTGCCAGCGTGGATCATCCTGGCCGCGCAGGGTGAGGGTGGCGCGGGTCGGCCCGGGCGCACGGCCGGCGACTGCCACGTCCATCCGCGTGATGTCACCGCGCGCCACCAGCCCCAGCCGCGGTGGCGTAGTGCCGGCAGTGGCGGGCAGGACCGCGGTCACGGTGAGGTCGGTGCGGTAGTCATCGCGCGGTGCGTATTCGCCGTCCGCGGTGAAGCGACCGCGGTCGCTGTCGACCACCACGTCGTCCAGGGCGAGGTGGCCATCGCGCGCGTCCAGCCCGCCGCGTACGCGGTACACGTCGATGACCGGCACGCGCATCGCCCCATCGGCACGCGACACCCGCAACCCGTCGATGCGCAACTCGCGCGCCTGCAGGTGCAGCGGGGGCGCGATGTCGGGCAGCACGTCGGGCCAGCGCGGCAGCTCGAACGGCTCGTCGCTCTCGGCCAGCAGCAGGGTGGCGTCCTCCACTTCCAGCGCATCCAGGCGAAGCGTCCGTCCCAGCAGCGGCCGCAGCGCGGTGTCGAGCATCACCCGCTCGGCCTCGAACACCGTGCCCTCGTACTCGAAGCGCACGCCGTGCAGCGTCAGCGGGCCCGAGGCCGGGCCTTCCGCCTCCCGCCACTCCAGCGTCGCGCCCACCGGCAGGCGTTGCTGCACCTGCGCCAACAGCACGTTGCGCCCGCCCACCGTCATCAACAGCCAGTACGCCAGCAGCGCCAGCGCCAGGGTGAGCGCGCCGGCGACCAGGCTGCCGCGGATCGCCAGCCAGCGCAGCCGCTTGTGGCGGCGCGCGCGAAGCTCGGCGATGCGCTCCTCGCGCTGCTCGGGCGTCAGCGAGGGATCGATGCGTCGCCCGAAGCGCGGGCGCGGCAGCGACGGGCTCACTGAACCGGCCTCACAGGTCGGCCCCGATGCTCAGGTAGAGCTGGAAATCGGCGTCCGGATCGTCAAGGCCGTGGGCCACGTCCAGCCGCAGCGGGCCTACCGGCGAGCGCCAGCGCACGCCCACGCCCACGCCGGTGCGCCAGTCGGGGGTGTCGTTGAACGCGCTGCCGCTGTCGACGAACCCCGCCGCCCCCCAGGTGTCGTTGAAGTAGTGCTCGATCTCGACGCTGGCGGTGACCACGTTGCGCGCGCCCAGGCCGTAGCGCTCGCCGTCGACACCGGTGATGCGCGGACCCACCTCGCGCCAGGCGTAGCCGCGGATGCTGCGATCGCCACCGGCGAAGTAGCGCAGGCTCGGCGGGATCTCGAAGATCTCCCCGGAGAACGTGCGCCCCACTTCGCCCCGCACGATCAACCGGTTGCGCTCGCCCAGCCCGCGGTACCAGCGCGTACTGGCCCGCGCCTGCGCGAAGCTGGCGTCCGAGCCGGCGCCTTCGACGCCGCCGCGCAGCTCCAAATCGCCGGCCAGCGCATCGCGCGGGAACAGCAGGTTGTCGGCGTCGACGTACTCGGCGCGCAACGAGGGGTAGGTAAAGGTGGCGTAGCGGTAGTCGGGTTCGATCACCGTGCCGGCGTCGCTTTCCTCGATGAAATCCCAGCGCTCGCGCAGCGCGTGCAGCGATGCCACGGCGGTCAGGTGGTCGTTGATCTCGCCGCTGCGGCTGGCGACCAGTTCCACCCGGCGCGAGTCGATGTAGTCGGTCTGCTCGTCGGCGGCCTGGGCGCTGAGGGTGTACCAGCCGTCCAGCCAGGCGAATGCGGGGATGCGGTACTGCAGGGTGAGTGTCTTGCGCTGCTGGGCGTAGTCCAGCTGCGCCAGCGCCTTGTGCCCGCGCTCGTTGAGGTAGCGCCGCTCCAGGCCCAGGCGGACACCGGCGCCACTGTCGGTGCCGTAGCTCAGGCCGGCGGTGTAGATGCTGCGCTTGGCCGGGGTCAGGCTGACGGTCACCGGCACCAGCGTGCCCTGGGCCTGGTCCGGGTGCGGCTGGATGTCGATGCTGGCGAAGTAGTCCAGCCGCGACAGCGACTTGCGCAGCCGGTCCAGCTTGCCCTGGTGGTAGTAGCTGCCGGTGTCCCAGTAGACGAGTTGCTCGAGCAGTTGCGGGCGGATGATGCGCGGGTCCTGCTGGAAGGTGACCGCGCCCATGTCGTAGCGCACGCCGCTTTCCCACACCAGGTCGATGTCGGCGGCATTCTCGGCGCGGGTCACCTCGACCCGGCGGCTGGCGAAGTCCGCGTCGAAGTACCCGCGTTCGGCCAGTCGGCGGGTGATGCGGATCTTGCTGGCCTCGTAGGTGGGATGGTCGAGCACGTCGCCCTGCTGGGGCTCGAAGCCGGCCAGTTCCTCGCGCAGGTAGCGGTCGCGGGCGCCCTCGCCCAGGATCGCCACGTCGGTGCGGCGCACCCGCACCGGGGTTCCGGGCTGGACGGACACGGTGACCGACACCGGGCCTTCGCCGGGGGTGCGCTCGACGGTGATCGTCGGGTCGTAGTAGCCGAACGGCTCCAGCGCCTCGCGGGTTTCGTCCTCGGCCTCGCGCACCAGGTAGGCCAGGCGGCGGGCGGAGACTTCGTCGCCGATCGCGTCCACCAGCGACAGCGACACCCGTACGTTCTCGGTCATCGCCTCGTCCAGGCCGACCACGTCGACCCGCGCGACCTGCGCCGCCTGCGACGCGCCGGTTGCGGTGAGCATCAGCACGGCGGTGGCGAGGGCGGCAAAGGTCAGGCGCATCGCGGCAGGATACGCAGCGGGCGTCAAGATGCGATTAACGTCGCGCGCCCGGTGGGCCGTGGCGAGGCTGTCCACCGCCGACGGGCGCACCGGCCGCATCGGCGTTAGCATCGGCCGCTCGCCCTGGGGGAACTGCCATGACCGCCTCTGCATTGCCGCGCGCCGGCCTGTCCATCGCCTTGTTGGCCACCGGCCTGCTGGCCACGCTCGCCGCCGCGCCGGCGGCCGCGAATGCCCGCCCCGAGGTGGAAGCTGCTGCGCGCGAGGTGCGCGAGGAGGTGGTGCAGTGGCGTCGCCACTTCCACCGGCACCCCGAGCTGTCCAACCGCGAGGTGGAGACCGCTGCCACCATCGCCGGGCACCTGCGCGACATGGGCCTTGCACCGCGCACGGGCATCGGCGGCCACGGCGTGGTTGCGATCATCGAAGGGGCGCGACCCGGTCCGAAGGTGGCGCTGCGCGCCGACATCGACGCGCTGCCGGTGACCGAGCGCACCGGCCTGCCGTTCGCATCCAGGGCCACCACCGAGTTCAACGGCCAGGCCACCGGCGTGATGCACGCCTGCGGCCACGACGCCCACACCGGGATCCTTTTGGGCGTCGCCCGCGCGCTGGTCGACATGCGCGAGTCGCTGCCCGGCCAGGTGATGCTGGTGTTCCAGCCCGCCGAGGAAGGCCCGCCCCCGGGCGAAGAGGGCGGTGCAAAACTGATGCTGGAAGAAGGCCTGTTCGACGGCTTCAAGCCCGACGCGATGTTCGGGCTGCACGTGTTCTCCACCCTCAACGCCGACACCATCGGCGTGCGCAGCGGCCCGCTGATGGCCGCGTCGGACCGCTTCACGATCAAGGTCAAGGGCCGCCAGACGCACGGCTCGCGGCCCTGGGGCGGGATCGATCCGATCGTCGCCGCTGCCGACCTGGTCTCCACCGCACAGACCGTGATCAGCCGCCGCGCCGATATCGCCAAGCAGCCGGCGGTGTTGACCTTCGGCGTGGTGCGCGGTGGCATCCGCTACAACATCATTCCCGACGAAGTCGAGCTGACCGGGACCATCCGCACCTTCGACGAGGGCATGCGCGAGAAGATCTTCGCCGACCTCATCAACGTCGCCGAGCACGTCAGCGCCGCGCATGGCGCCACCGCCGATGCGCAGGTGCCGGACCAGGATGGCTACCCGGTCACCGTCAACGACCCCGCGCTGACCGCACGAATGCGCGCCAGCCTGGAGGCCGTCGCGCCCGGCAAGGTGGTGGAGCCGCCGCTGGTCACCGGCGCGGAAGACTTCTCCTTCTACGCCCGCGAGGTGCCGGCGATGTTCTTCTTCGTCGGCGCCACCCCGCCGGGCCAGGACCCGCTGGCCGCGCCCAGCAACCACTCGCCGGAGTTCATGCTGGACGAGGCCGCGCTGGACCTGGGCCTGCGCGCGATGCTGCAGGTCACTCTGGATTACCTGCACGGCGAAGAGGCCTGACCGATGCATTTGTAGGAGCGGCTTCAGCAGCGATCGGATCCGCATGACCTTTGTAGGAGCGACGTGAGTCGCGACCGCGCAACTTCGGACACCCGCGCGTGTCGCGACTCACGTCGCTCCTACAACGAACTGGAGGCACACGGCGATCGCGCCTGGGCCGCCGGCCGTCCCGCGCGCGATAATCCCCGCATGGACCTCAACGACCTCCCGCTCGGCCGCCACGTCGACTACCCGAGCCACTACGATCCCGGCCTGCTGTACCCGATCCCGCGCGCGCTGGGGCGTGGCGCCATCGGTCTGGGCGGCACGGCGCTGCCCTTCATCGGCCACGACCGCTGGCACGCCTACGAGCTGTCCTGGCTGGACGCGCGCGGCAAGCCCCGCGTCGCCACGGCCACGCTGACCGTGCCGGCGGATTCCCCGAACCTGGTCGAATCAAAGTCGCTGAAGCTCTATCTCAATTCGTTCAACGCCACGCGCGTGGAGGACGGGGCCGGGCTGGTCTCGCGGATCACGTCGGATGTGTCGGCGGCGGCGGGTGCGCCGGTGCACGTGGCGCTCGGCCTGCCCGCGGTCGACGACGCCGTCGACGACTGCGGATCCATCGACGCGCTGGAGGTGTCGATCAACGGCTACGGCCCCCCGGACCCCGCGCTGCTGGTGGCCGACGACGAAACCGTGGTGGAGGAAACCCTGAGCAGTGCGCTGCTGAAGTCCAATTGCCCGGTCACCGGCCAGCCGGACTGGGCGCGGGTGGTGATCGGCTACCGCGGCCCGCGCCTGGACCGCGCCGGCCTGTTGCGCTACCTGGTGTCGTTCCGCGACCACGCCGAGTTCCACGAGCAGTGCGTGGAGCGCATCTTCACCGACATCCTGGCCCGTGCCCGCCCGCAGCGGCTTTCAGTGGAGGCGCGCTACACCCGCCGCGGCGGACTCGACATCAACCCGTGGCGGGCCACCCCGGGCCATGCCCTGCCACGCGCCGGCCGCGACGCCAGGCAGTAGCCCCGGCGGGCTGAGCACGGTTGTTGCATGGCGTTTCACCGGGACGCGATACGGCCTTAACAAACGAAGTGGGAAGGTGGCCCCGTGCCGCCGTGGCGGTGGTCCAACCGGTGCACCAGGCCGGTCCGGCTCCACCATCGCGCGGTCCCCCGCCGATCCCCGCTCCACGATCCCAAGGTCGCGCTCTCTCCAAGGCACGCTCTCACCAAGATCGATCTCTCCAATGATGGGCGCGACGCAGGTCGCGCCCAATTTTTTTCCTCCGGTCCGCATGCCGGGTAGCGGCCTGGAACGACTACCATGCCCGTCCCCCGCCGGTGATACCGCCATGAACGCGCCCCCCTACCTCGACGACGCCGCCATCGAACGCCTGGCTGAACTGCTGGAGCAGCGCGCCGTGCCGTTCAAGGGCTTCAACCTCGAAGCGCTGGATGGCTTCCTGTCGGCGCTGGCGGTCGGCCCCGACACCGTGCCGATGTCGGAGTGGGAGCCGCCGGTATGGGGCACGCCGCCGCGCTGGGCCGACGAGGACGAGCGCATGCAGGTGGCGATGCTGCTGCAGGGCCACGCCAACATGGCCGCCGCGCGCGTGCGCTTCGGCGAGGACGACTTGCCCGACCACCTCGCCCCGCTGCTGTGGCTGCCCGAGGATCCCGAGTCGGAGGACGACGACGAGCTGGACGTCGGCGGCGACTGGGCCTTGGGATTCTTCCGTGGCGTCGAGCTGCGCGAGGCCGCCTGGGAGCAGTGGCTGGACGACAACGACTGGATCGACGAGGTGTTCGTGCTGCTGGACCGCCTCGCCAGCGGCGAGGTGCTGGGCGAGGACGTCGAGGCGCCCGGTACGCCGATCAGCTACCGCGAGCGGCTGGAGATCATAGCCGGCCTGCCCGACATGCTGGCCGACCTGCACCACCACCGCATCGACGCGCTGACCCCGCGCGACCCGATCCGCCGGGCGGAGACCCCCGAGCGCAACGCAGCGTGCCCGTGCGGCAGCGGCAAGAAGTACAAGAAGTGCTGCGGCGCGTGAGCTGACCCGGCGACGGCTCGCCACTGCCTGCCATCCCGCTGCGTGGGGCCCGCCGCCCGCCGCGGACTCCCAGATCCCCATCCGCATGCGCACGCGTATGCAGGCGACGCTTTGCCCGTGAAGCCTACAGACGCGACAATCCGCGTTCTGCCTGACGAATCGAAGCGAGCCTCCATGTCCAAGTCCCCCACGATCATCTACACCCTGACCGACGAGGCGCCGCGGCTGGCGACCGCCTCGCTGCTGCCGATCGTGGAGGCGTTCGCCGCGACCGCCGGCATCGACGTGCAGACCCGCGACATCTCGCTGGCCGGCCGCATCCTGGGCCAGTTCAGCGATCGCCTGGAGGAAGGGCAGCGCGTGGGCGACCACCTGGCCGAGCTCGGCGAGCTGGCCAAGACGCCTGAAGCCAACATCATCAAGCTGCCCAACATCAGCGCGTCGGTGCCGCAGCTCAAGGCCGCGATCCGGGAGTTGCAGGGACAGGGCTTCGACCTGCCCGACTACCCGGACGAGCCCGCCACCGATGCCGAGCGCGACATCCAGGCGCGCTACGACCGGACCAAGGGCAGCGCGGTCAACCCGGTGCTGCGCGAAGGCAACTCCGACCGCCGCGCGCCGGCCTCGGTCAAGGCCTACGCCCGCAAGCACCCGCACCGCATGGGTGCGTGGTCGGCCGACAGCGACTCGCACGTGGCCAGCATGGACTCGGGCGACTTCTTCGGCAGCGAGCGCTCCACCACCGTGCAGGCCGCCACCGAGGTGCGCATCGAGCTGGTCGGCGAAGACCGCACCACCACCGTGCTCAAGCCCAAGGTCGCGCTGCAGGCGGGCGAGGTGATCGACGCGGCCGCCATGGACACGCGCAAGCTGGCGGAGTTCATCGATGCCCAGATGGACGATGCACAGGCCCGCGGCGTGCTGTTCTCGCTGCACCTGAAGGCGACGATGATGAAGGTGTCGGACCCGATCATCTTCGGCGCGGTGGTCAACCGCTTCTATGCCCCGGTGCTGGGCGAATACGACGACGAGCTGATGGCGGAGGGCTTCGACCCCAACAACGGCATCGGCGACCTGTACGCGCGCCTGGATGCATTGCCGGCAGACATCGCCGCGGCGATCCGTGCCGACCTGGACGCGTTGTACCGCCAGCGTCCCGCGCTGGCGATGGTCAACTCCGACAAGGGCATCACCAACCTGCACGTGCCGTCGGACGTGATCGTCGATGCCTCGATGCCGGCGATGATCCGCGACAGCGGCCGGATGTGGAACGCCGAAGGCAAGCTGCAGGACACCAAGGCAGTGATCCCCGACCGCTGCTACGCCGGCGTCTACCAGGCGGTGATCGACGACTGCAAGGCCAATGGCGCGTTCGATCCGGCGACCATGGGCAGCGTGCCCAACGTCGGCCTGATGGCGCAGAAGGCCGAGGAGTACGGCAGCCACGACAAGACGTTCCAGCTCGACCGCGCCGGCACCGTGCGCGTGGTCGACGCCTCCGGCAGCGTGCTGCTGGAGCACGCCGTGCAGGCCGGCGACATCTGGCGCATGTGCCAGACCAGGGACGCACCGATCCGCGACTGGGTGAAGCTGGCCGTCAGCCGTGCGCGCCTGTCAGGCACGCCGGCGGTGTTCTGGCTCAACCCGCAGCGCGCGCACGACGCGCAGCTGATCAAGAAGGTTGAGGCCTACCTCAAGGACCACGACACCACGGGGCTGGACATCCGCATCCTGCCGCCCGTCGACGCGACGAAGTTCTCGCTGGAGCGGATCCGCAAGGGGCAGGACACCATCAGCGTCACCGGCAACGTGTTGCGCGACTACCTGACCGACCTGTTCCCGATCCTGGAGCTGGGCACCAGCGCCAAGATGCTGTCCGTGGTGCCTTTGATGGCCGGCGGCGGCCTGTTCGAGACCGGCGCCGGCGGCAGCGCGCCCAAGCACGTGCAGCAGCTGGTGGCGCAGAACTACCTGCGCTGGGATTCGCTGGGCGAGTTCCTGGCGCTGGCGGCATCGCTCGAGCACCTCGCCCAGAGCACCGGCAACGCCCGGGCCCGGGTGCTGGCCGACGCGCTGGACGCGGCCAACGCCCGGTTCCTGGACACTGACAAGTCGCCCACGCGCAAGCTCGGCGGCATCGACAACCGCGGCAGCCATTTCTTCCTGGCGATGTACTGGGCGCGCGCGCTGGCCGACCAGGACAGCGACGCCGACCTGAAGGCGACGTTCGCGCCGTTGGCCGACGCGCTTGAACGCGACGAGGCGGCGATCGTGGCCGAACTCAACGGGGTGCAGGGCCAAGCGGTCGACATCGGCGGCTACTACCAGCCCAGCGATGCACGGCTGGCCGAGGTGATGCGGCCGAGTGCGACGTTCAACGCGGCCCTGCAGTCCCTCGCACGCAGCTGACGGTTCGCACGTGGGTGGGGTCCGGGCAGCGGCCTCACCGGCGCCGGCCCGCTCGCGTGCATCCGGCCCCGGGGCCGGCCCGTAATCGCTGGCGGGTACCATCGGGCACCCGGACCCCTTCACTGGAGTGACGCCATGTTCCGTACCGCCCTGCTCGCCACCGCCCTCACCGTCTCGCTCGGCGCCTGCGCCACGTCGACGGGGGCCATGAACGAAGCCACCCGGGCGGTCGACGGCATGGTCGACGGCGCCGTGGCCGAGGCCCGGCTGGCGGCGGCCCTCTCGGGCCCGTGGCGCAGCGCCGACAATGTCGCGCGCGACGGCTACCGCCACCCGCGCGAGACCCTGCAGTTCTTCGGCGTGATGCCCGGCGACACGGTCGTCGAGATCACCCCCGGCGGTGGCTGGTACGCCGAGATCCTGGCCCCGTACCTCCGCGAGGATGGCCAGTACGTCGCCGCCGTGGTCGACCCGATGGCGTTGCCGGAAGGGCGGGGCCGCGACTACCAGGCCAAGAGCAGGGCAGGACTGGAGAAGCTCTTCGCCGGCGCCCCGGCGCAGTACGACCGCGCGCGCGTGGTGGCCTACGACCCGGCCAGCCCCCGCTTCGGCGCGGACGCGTCGGCCGATGCGGTGCTGACTTTCCGCAACGTGCACAACTGGCGCGCCAACGGGCAGGCCGAGGGCATGTTCGAAGGGTTCTTCGACGTCCTCAAGCCCGGCGGCGTGCTGGGCGTGGTCGAGCACCGCGCCGCCGCCGACGTGCCGGCCGACGACAAGAGCGGCTACGTCGGGCAGGCACAGGTGGTGGCGATGGCGCAGGCCGCCGGCTTCGTGCTGGACGCCACCAGCGAGGTCAACGCCAACCCGCGCGACACCAAGGACCACCCCAACGGTGTGTGGACGCTGCCGCCGGGCAACCGCCACGACGACGCCGACCGGGCCAGGTTCCAGGCCATCGGCGAGTCCGACCGCATGACGCTGCGATTCCGCAAGCCGGGCTGATCACGCGCGCCCCGGGCACTGCAGCCCGGGATGCAAGGCCTGCACTCCGGGTACGCAACGGTGGTTGCGGCTCAGGTAGCCCCTTTCGTCCGGCGGGGCGCGTTGCGGTTGCGCTCGTCCGCGCGTCGTTGCCGCCGTCCATGCCGCGATGCACGACAATGCGCGCCCCGACCGCGCCCGCCGCCCGATGACCGACGCCTACCCCGACTACCCCTTCGCCCCGCAGCGCTTCCACGTCCGCCCCGGCATCGGCATGTCGTACCTGGACGAAGGCCCGCGCGATGGCGAGGTGGTGGTGATGCTGCACGGCAATCCGTCGTGGAGCTTCTACTGGCGCCACCTGGTGTCCGCGCTGCGTGACCGCTACCGGTGCATCGTCCCCGACCATGTCGGCATGGGCCTGTCTGACCGGCCCGGCGATGCGGACTACGAGTACACCCTGCAGTCGCGTGTCGACGACCTCGATGCGCTGCTCGCACACCTGGGCATCGACGGCCCGGTGACGCTGGCGGTGCACGACTGGGGCGGCATGGTCGGGTTCGGCTGGGCGCTGCGCGACCCCTCGCGCGTGCGCCGGCTGGTGGTGCTCAACACCGCCGCGTTCCCGTTGCCCGCCGACAAGCCGATGCCCTGGCAGCTGACGCTGGGACGCGACTCCCAAGTCGGCGGTTTCCTGATCCGCGCGTTCAACCTGTTCGCCCGGGGCGCGGCGTGGTTCGGCACCGAGCGCGCGCTGCCCGGCGAGGTGCGCCGCGCCTACATCTCGCCCTACAACGGCTGGCGCAACGCGATCAGCACCCTGCGCTTCATGCAGGACATCCCGCTGCGGGAGGGCGACCCGGCGTGGGCGTTGCTGGCCGAATCCGCCCGCGTGCTGCCGGGTTACGCCGACCGCCCGGCCTTCATCGGCTGGGGCCTGCGCGACTTCGTGTTCGACCGGCATTTCCTCGACGGCTTCACCCGCGCGCTGCCAGGGGCGCAGGTGCATGCGTTCGAGGATGCCAACCACTACGTGCTGGAAGACAGGCACGAGGTGCTGGTGCCGGCGATCCGCGCGTTCCTGGACGCGAACCCGCTACCGCGCTGAGTCCGATGTAGGAGCGACGTGAGTCGCGACCTGCGCCGCACGCCGGAGTTCGTGGTCGCGACTTACGTCGCTCCTACAGGAGCCGCCGCCATCACTCCGGAAGCGGATTGCGCACCGTCTCCGGCACGCCCGCCCAATCATCCGGCTTCAGCGCCGGCAACCCGTGGGCCAGCCGCGCCCTGTCGCACTGCGCGCTGGCCGCGCCGAATTCCCACGACGCCGGCACCGCGGCGCAGCTCGACGGGCGCCGGTCGTGGATGCCGCAGCGCGAATACACACCGATCTGCGCATCCAGCGCCACGCACCGGGGCGCGGCCTGCGACGTGCCGCGCATGACACGTTCGTGGCTGCGCAGCGGCGCGGTCAGCTCGATCGGCACCCTGCCGCCCATGTCGGGATCGGCCTCCGACCAGTGGAAGCTCACGCGGAAATGCGCGCAGCACGCGCCACAGGCCAGGCACGGGTGCGGGCTGGGGACAGCGGGCACGACCGGGGTCGGCGCCACGGGACGGGGATCGGGATACACCAGCGGCGCTCGTTCGGGCCGGGCCGCCGGGGGGCTGGCGCAGGTCGGTTGCGGGATTCTGTGGATTCCTGCGCCGCGCGCAAGTGCCGCGCCTGCACGGTTCAGCGGCGACAATGGGGCCATGACCCCAGCGCCCGACGCCTCACCCTGCAACATCGCCGCCGCGCTGCCCCGGCTGGCGGCCGCCCAGCCCGGGCAGGTCGCGCTGCGCTGCCCCGGGGGGCGCGGTGCGGGCGGCAGGGCCCGCTACGACCAGGCCCTGACCTACACCCAGCTGGATGCGCGCAGCGATGCGATCGCTGCCGGCCTGGCACGCCACGGCGTGGCCCGCGGGACGCGCACCGTGGTGATGGTGCGGCCCTCGCCCGAGTTCTTCCTGCTGATGTTCGCGCTGTTCAAGGCAGGCGCGGTGCCGGTGCTGGTCGACCCGGGCATCGACAAACGTGCGCTGCGGCAGTGCCTGGGCGAGGCCGACGCGGAGGCGTTCATCGGCATCCCGCTGGCCCATGCCGCGCGCGTGGCGCTGGGTTGGGCGCGCTCGGCGCGCGTACGGATCACCACCGGGGCGCGGCCGTGGCTGGCCGGGGCGACGCTGGCGCAGGTGGAGACGGCGGGTGCCGACGCCGGCCCGCAGTTGGCGGCGACCGCGCCGGACGACGTCGCCGCCATCCTGTTCACCAGCGGCTCCACCGGGGTGCCCAAGGGCGTGGTCTACCGCCATCGCCATCTTGTCGCCCAGGTCGACATGCTGCGCACCGCCTTCGGCATCGAGCCCGGTGGCGTCGACCTGCCCACGTTCCCGCCGTTCGCCCTGTTCGACCCCGCGCTGGGGCTGACCTCGGTGATCCCGGACATGGATCCCACGCGACCCGCGCGTGCCGACCCGCGCAGGCTGCACGACGCCATCGAGCGCTTCGGCGTCGACCAGCTGTTCGGCTCGCCGGCATTGATGGCGGTGCTGGCCGCGCATGGACAACCCTTGCCGACGCTGCGCCGGGTGACCTCGGCAGGCGCACCGGTACCGGCGGACGTCGTCGCGGGGATGCGCGACCTTCTGCCTGCCGATGCCTCGTTCTGGACGCCCTACGGCGCCACCGAATGCCTGCCGGTCGCGGTCATCGAGGCGCGCGAGCTGCAGGCCACGCGCGCGGCGACCGAAAGCGGTGCGGGCACCTGCGTCGGCCGCGCGGTCGCGCCCAACGCCGTGCGCATCATCGCGATCAGCGACGACGCGCTGCCGACCTGGGCGGAGGTCGAGGAACTGCCCGCGGGGCAGGTCGGTGAGATCACCGTCGCCGGCCCGACCGCCACCGACACCTACTTCAACCGCCACGCGCAGACGCGGCTGGCCAAGATCGTCGAATGCCTGCCCGGCGGCGACCAGCGCGTGGTGCACCGCATGGGCGATGTCGGCTACGTCGATGGCGAGGGGCGGCTGTGGTTCTGCGGGCGCAAGTCGCACCGCGTGGAGACCGCCGCCGGCCCGCTGTACACCGAGCAGGTCGAACCGGTGTTCAACCTGCACCCGGACGTGCGCCGCACCGCGCTGGTCGGCACGGGGGATCGCGGTGCGCAACGGCCGGTACTGTGCGTCGAGCTCGCGGCCGGCGTGCCGCGCGGGCAGTGGCCGCGAATCGAAGCCGAACTGCGCGCACTGGGCCGCGGCCACGTGCACACCGGCGCCATCGACCATTTCCTGCGCCACCCGGGGTTCCCGGTCGACATCCGCCACAACGCCAAGATCGGGCGCGAGAAGCTGGCGGTGTGGGCCACCCGGCAATGAGCGCAGGAGCCCTTCTAGCAGCGGCTTCAGCCGCGGTCGTGCAGACGGCGGGGCGACGGTGGCGACCGATCGCGGCTGAAGCCGCTCCTACAGGTGCACCGCGCGGCATGGAGACTCCCGGATGAAAATCCTCGTCACCGGGGGCGGCGGGTTCCTCGGGCAGGCGCTGTGCCGCGGACTGGTCGAGCGCGGCCACCAGGTGGCCAGCTTCAATCGCGGGCACTACGCCGAGCTGGATGCGATGGGCGTGCTGCAGCACCGCGGCGACCTGGCCGATGCCGCCGCGGTGCACGCGGCGGCGGCGGGCAGCGAAGCGGTGTTCCACAACGCCGCCAAGGCCGGTGCGTGGGGGCCGTACGACGACTACCACCGCGCCAACGTGGTCGGTACGCAAAACGTGATCGCCGCCTGCCGTGCGCACGGCATCGGCCGGCTCGTGTACACCTCCACGCCCAGCGTGACCCATCGCGCCACCCACCCGGTGGAGGGCGGCACCGCCGACACGGTGCCCTATGGCGAGGGCTTCAAGGCGCCCTACGCGGCCACCAAGGCGATCGCCGAGCGCGCGGTGCTGGCCGCCAACGACGCTGCGCTCGCCACGGTCGCGCTGCGCCCGCGTCTGATCTGGGGCCCGGGCGACAACCAGCTGCTGCCGCGGCTGGTGCAGCGCGCGCGTACCGGCCGCCTGCGCCTGGTGGGCGATGGCGGCAACCGCGTCGACACCACCTACATCGACAACGCCGCGCAGGCGCATTTCGATGCCTTCCAGCAGCTGGCGCCGGGCGCGGCCTGCGCGGGCCGCGCCTACTTCATCAGCAATGGCGAACCGCTGACCATGCGCGAGACGCTCAACCGGCTGCTCGCCGCGGTCGGTGCGCCCCCGGTGGAGAAGACCCTGCCATTCCCCCTGGCCTACGCGATCGGCGCGACCTGCGAAGGCCTGTGGTCGGTGTTGCCGCTCAAGGGCGAGCCGCCACTGACGCGGTTCCTGGCCGAGCAGCTGGTCACCCCGCACTGGTACGACATGGCGCCGGCCACGCGTGACTTCGGCTACGTGCCGCAGGTGTCGTTCGAGCACGGGCTGCAGCGCCTGGCCGCGGGCTGGCGTCCACGCGACTGACCCGGGTCGCTGGGGGCGTGCGAGCCCCGCGAAGAGGCCACGGCACGCGCCCGCTAGAATGCCGGCCATGACCCCGAGCCCCCCGTCGACCCCCCTGGACGCACTCAAGCCGATCGCCGGCCGCGCGCTGCAGGCAGCGCTCAATCGCGCGCTGGCGCTGGATCCCGAGACCCGCGACGGGCTGCCCGCGCTGGATGGGCGCAGCGTCGCACTGCACCTGGCCTCGCCGCCACTGTCGCTGCAGGTGCGCGTGGCCGGTGACCGGCTCGAAGTGGGGCCGGTGCCGGAGGCGGGCGAGGTCGACCTGTCGGTGCGCAGCACGCTGGGCGGACTGCTGTCGCAGTTGCCGTTCCTGCGCAGCGACCGCGCCGCGCCGGTGGGCCAGTTGCGCATCGAGGGCGATGCCGACCTCGCGCGCCGCCTGCAACGGATGGCCGGACGCTTCGACCCGGACTGGCAGCAACCGTTCGTGGCGGTGCTGGGCGAGGTGGTCGGCGTGCAGGTGGCGCAGGCGGTTGCCGGCGCGCTGCGGCATGCGCGCGGCGCCGGAGCCGCGCTGGCGACCAACGCCGCCGAATACGTGACCGAGGAATCGCGCGACGTGGTCGGACGCGCCGAGCTCAACGCCTTCCATGACGACGTCGACGCGCTGCGTGACGATGTCGAGCGGCTTGCCGCGCGTGTGTCGCGCCTGGGCGACGGGGCGCCGCGATGAAGTCGGCGCTGCGCGCCTGGCGCATCGGCCGGGTCCTGCTGCGCTACCGGCTGGACGCGCTGGCCGACGACACCCCTGCCGAGCGCTGGCTGAAGCTGGCGCGGCCATTCGTGCCCAGCGCCTCGCGGGAGGTGCAGGCCATGCCGCGCGGCGCGCGCCTGCGCATGGCGCTGCAGGAACTCGGGCCGATCTTCGTCAAGTTCGGGCAGATCCTCTCGACCCGGCGCGACCTGGTGCCGCCCGATGTCGCCGAGGAACTGACCCTGCTGCAGGACCGCGTCGCACCCTTCGACGGCCAGGCCGCGCAGGCCATCGTCGAGGAGGCGCTGGGCATGCCCGTTGCGGAGGCCTTCGAGCATTTCGACACCACGCCGCTGGCCTCGGCCTCGATCGCCCAGGTGCACGCCGCGGTGTTGGCTGCGACCGCCAGCGCGCCGGCGCGCGAGGTGGTGGTCAAGGTGCTGCGCCCGGGCATCCGCCGCCAGATCGCCGCCGACGTCGGCCTGCTCAAGGCGATGGCCGGCCTCGTCGAGCACACCCATCCCCACGCCGACAAGATCCGCCCGCGCGAGGTGGTGGCCGAGATCGAGCACACCCTGGCCGCGGAACTTGACCTGCAGCGCGAGGGCGCCAATGCCAGCGTGCTGCGCCGGCTGTGGCAGCACAGCGACGACCTGTACGTGCCCGAGGTGGTCTGGAGCCACACTGGCGAGCGCGTGCTCACCCTGGAGCGCGTGCGCGGCATCCCCTCCGACGACATCGTCGCGCTCGACGAGGCGGGTATCGACCGCAAGGCGCTGGCGGCCAAGGGCGTGCGGGTGTTCTACACGCAGGTGTTCCGGGACAACTTCTTCCACGCCGACGCGCACGCCGGCAACATCTGGGTCGACAGCGACCCGGCGCGTCGCGACAACCCGCGCTTCATCGCGCTGGACTTCGGGATCATGGGCCAGCTCTCGGACGAGGACCAGTACTACCTCGCCGAGAACTTCATGGCGATCTTCAACCGCGACTACCGCCGCATCGCCGAGCTTCACGTGCAGGCCGGCTGGATGCCGGCGCACGTGCGCATCGACGAGCTGGAGGCCGCCGCGCGTTCGGTGTGCGAGCCGTACTTCACCCGCCCGTTGAGCGAGATCTCGCTGGCCGAAGTGCTGGTCAAGCTGTTCAAGGTCGCCCAGCGCCACGAGCTGACCCTGCAGCCCCAACTGATCCTGCTACAGAAGACCCTGCTCAACATCGAGGGCGTGGGCCGCCTGCTGGACCCCAGGCTGGACATCTGGGCGGTGGCGCGGCCGGTGCTGCAGCGCATCCTGGTGGAGCGCTACAGCCCGCAGCGGCTGGCCGCGGAGTTCCGCAAGCGGCTGCCGGAACTGGTGACCCGGGCCCCCGAGATGCCGCGGCTGCTGCATGCCTGGCTCAGCCAGCAGGTGGAGGGCCAGCACGAGCTGCGGATGCGCTCGGACGACCTCGCCCAACTCAACCGGTCGGTGCGCGAGGCGCAGCGGCGCACCGTCGCGGCCATCCTCGGCACCGGCCTGCTGATCGTGGCGGCGGTGCTGTACGGCCTTGAGGCGGGCGGTCCGTCGCTGTGGTCGGTACCGGCCTCGGCGTGGATCGCCGGACTCGGCGGGCTGTGGGCGCTGCTCGCGGCGTGGCCGCGGCGATGACCGGACGGCTTTCCGTCGGAGCGACTTCAGCCGCGATCTCAGGCTGTCGAAGGGCACCTTGCGGCGGGATCGCGGCTGAAGTCGCTCCTCTTGGTGATGCAAGGGCTGCCCGGGTGGCGACGTGACCGCCCTGGAGGTGCTCTACCGCGACGACTGCCTGGCCGTCGTCGACAAGCCCGCCGGGCTGATGGTCCACGACAGCGCGCTGGCCCGGGGCGAGACCGACTTCGCCGCCGACCGGTTGCGCGAGCAGTTCGCCAAACCGGTTTTCCTCGTGCACCGGCTGGACCGCGCGACCAGCGGTTGCCTGCTGCTGGCCTTCGACCGCGCGACGGCATCGGCGCTTGGGAAGGTGCTGATGTCGCGCGAGGTGGAGAAGGACTATTGGGCGGTTTGCCGGGGCTGGCCGGAGCCGACGGCGTTCACCATCGACCACGACCTGGACGGCGGGCCGGGCAAGCCGCTGAAGAAGCCGGCAGTTACCCGGTTCCAGCGGCTGGCGACGGCGGAACTCGCGCTGCCCTCGACCGGCTTCGAGACCTCGCGCTACGCGTGGCTGTCGGCCCGTCCGGAGACCGGCCGGTTCCGGCAGATCCGCCGCCACCTCAAGCACGCCAGCCACCACCTGGTAGGTGACACCAGCCACGGCGACGGCCGCCACAACCGCACGTTCCGGATGCTCGGCATCCACCGCATGCTGCTGCACGCGCGACGGCTGGCGTTCGCCCATCCACTGCATGGCCGGGCGGTCGAGGTGTTCGCACCCGTGGACGCGCAGTTCCAGCGCGCCCTGGACCTGTTCGGCCCGGGCGACGGCGAGGTAGCCGTCGCCCCCGAGCGGGAGGCGGCGGAAAACAAAACGGCCGGCGTCCCGCCACTGGACGGGACGCCGGCCGCCTGACCGGGTTACTTGGCGCTGTCGGCGTCGCTCGCCTCGGCCTCGCCTTCAGCGGCGGCCTTGGCGGCCTGGGTCTCGATCTCCTGCTGCATCTGCTGCATCGCGGGCGCCATCAACTGCTGCGTGGCGACCATGGTGTTCTGCATCAGCTGCGGCATCTTGTCGAGCAGGTTCTGGCCCGCTTCGCTGCGGTAGAACGCCACCAGCGCGGCCACGTCCGCGTCGTCGAAGGACTTGGCGTAGATCTCGCGGTAGACCGGCTGCACCTTCTCCCACGCCATCGCGGCCCGCATGCCGGCCATCATCCGGCCCAGCGTGGCCTGGATCTCGGCCTGTTGTCCGGCGCTCAGCTGCTTGCCGGCGGCGGCCTGCGCGGCGGCCTGCTGCTGCATGGCTTCGATCTGCGGCCACATCCCGTCGAGCGACTGCTCGACCCGCATCACCTCCATCAGCTCGTCGACCTGGGCGTCGCTGGGCGGTGCGGCGAAGGCCACGGGGGCGGCGAGGGCAAGCATGGCGGCACAGGCCAGTGCACGCAGGGGGCGGGCGGACATCTTAAGACGCATGGTGCAGCTCCTTCCTGGAATGAGGCCTGCATCCTCCCGGCCGCGGGCGCGGGCGTCAACGTGCCGTGGCCGGCCATGCCGGCGCAAGGCCCTACAATCCCACGCCTGGTTCCCGTCCTGGCCGCATGTCCCTGCCGATGCCGCCCACCAAGAGCGCGCCGCGCGCACCGTCGATCCCCGAGTCCGAACTGGTGGAGCGCTTCGTGCGCGCCACCGGCCCGGGCGGGCAGAACGTCAACAAGGTGGCCACCGCGGTGGAACTGCGGTTCGACATCGCCGGCTCGCCCACGCTGAGCGAGCCGGTGCGCGAACGGCTGCTGGCGCGTCGCGACCGTCGCGTGACCGGTGAGGGCGTGCTGGTGATCAGCGCCCAGCGCTTCCGCACCCAGGACCGCAACCGCCAGGACGCCCGCGAGCGACTGGCCGCGTTCATCGCCGCCGGCATGGTGGCGCCCAAGAAGCGCGTTGCCACGCGGCCCACCCGGGGCTCGGTCGAGCGCCGACTGGGGGCCAAGCGCGAGCGCAGCACGGTCAAGCGCGGACGCGGCGCCCAGACATGGGACTGAGTGCGCCGCCCCCGCACCCACCCGGGGGCGCCCGCGTCCTGCCGTTGCCGCCGCGGGTGCCGCGCGCCGGCCACCACCCGCTCACCCGCTGGATGGGGCTGACCGCGCTGCGGCTCGGGGGATGGCGCATGGTCGGCGCGCTGCCCGACGTGCCCAAGGCGGTGCTGATCGGCGCGCCGCATTCGACCAACTGGGACGGCATCTGGGGGTTTTCGGCCAAGGCCGCGATGGACCTGGACCTCACCGTGCTGGGCAAGCATTCGCTGTTCCGCGTGCCGCTGCTGGGGGCGATGCTGCGCGCGTTCGGCGTGATCCCGGTCGACCGCAGCGCGGCGCGCGGGGTGGTCGAGCAGGCCGCCGGGCGGGTGATCGACGCCGAGCGGCTGTGGATCGGCCTGGCGCCGGAGGGCACGCGCCGGCGGGTGGAGCGCTGGAAGCCGGGATTCTGGAAAATCGCGCGGGCCGCGGGGGTGCCGGTGGTACCCGCGTACTTCCACTATCCCGACAAGGTGATCGGGATCGGCCCGCCGTTCGAGCTGACCGACGACATGGAGGCCGACCTCGCGCGCATCCGCGAGTGGTACCGGCCGTGGCAGGGCAAGTACCACGGCACGCCCTGATCGGGCCCTGACCGGCGGCTCCTGCCGCAGAGGGTCATGCGCGCCGTCGCCGTCGCCCTGGCGGGCCGGGTGTTCGCCCCGCGGGTCCCCCCGCCGTCCGCCGCCGCCTCCCCGTTCCACCCGTGACCTGTTTGGCACGCTTCTTGCGGCGTAGTTCCCAGTTCGACGGTGTTCGCGCCGTCCGGGATGGAGCCCGTCGCGGCAAAGGGGAGACCAGTGCAGGCAGTCGCGGGATTCATCGCGGATCGGGGTGCGACGGAACGGCTGCGTCTGCGCGCGTGCGTTGCGCCAAGGCGTTGTGTCGGCACGGGGGAACGCCATGGGCACGCCGTCGTTGTTCGCGCTTAATCCCACCGCGCTGCTCAGCGCGGTCGGGCTCTGGCGCGGGCCGGATCCGACCGTGCCGACGCCGGTCGAGCGCTGGCAGGACGCGACGGTGGACGTGGTCATCCACGCCGACCGGCACCAGCACAGCATCGCCTACTGCCTGGCCGCGTTGGCGCGGCAGACGCTGCGCCCGCGCCAGGTGATGCTGGTCGACGATGGCGGTTCCGACCGCGACCACACCGTGCAGATCGCCCGCGAGTTCGCGCATGCCAACGGCATGTCGCTGGCGGTGGTGGGTCGGATGTGGTCGATCGGACGCGCCCCGACGCTCAAGCGCCAGGCGCGCGAACTGGACGGCGACGTGCTGTTCGCCCTGGACGGCGATACCGTGCTGGAGTCGCCCGATTACATCGAGCGCTGCGTGCGCGAGCTGTACCAGGGCGTGGGCATTGCCAGCGCCACCGGCGCCGCGTGGCCGATGCGCGCGAGTGATCGGCGGGCATGGGCGGCGATGCCGGAGTTCCGCCGCTGGGTGGGCGGCGATCCCTACCTCGACCCCCTGCTGCCGGAGGATCCGCTGCACCGGCTGCTGTGGTGGGCGGGCAACGCCTACCGCGAGACCGTGGCCGGGTTCCAGCAGCAGTTCCTCAACCGCGGGTTGATGGCGCTGGTCGGTGGCGTGGCGCACCGCAGCGGCAGCGCGGTGGCGTACCGGCGCCGGTATCTCAAGGACGTCTTCGACCGCTACGAGCCGGTGTATGGCGACGACCTCACCGGCCTGCCCGACCTGTTCATCGGCTTCGCGCTCAACAACGTGGGCTACCGCAACCTGCAGCTGGCCGAGGTGCAGGTGCGCACCATCGGTGGCGACGTGATGCAGCTGCCGGCCCACGCCCGGCGCGAGACGCTGGCGTTCCTGCAGGCGGGCCACGACTTCGACAGCCTGCTTCGCAGCCCGCTGCGCTGGCCACGCCGCTGGTGGGGGCAGTGGCGGCAGCGGGCCACCGTCGAGCAGCCCGGCGGGCGGGAGCTGCGCCGGGTCGCGGAAGCCTACCGCCAACCGTTCGGGGAGCGCCTGACCCGGCAGCACGGCCGGCCGATCGGCTGGGCGCTGTTCTTCGGTGCGGTGGAGAAGGTGGTGTTCCCGATCGGCCTGATGGCCCTGGCCGTGCTGGGCCAGTGGGCATGGTTGGCCGCGGTGGTGGCCGCCGAAATGGCGGTGGCGTTCGGGGTGCTGCTGGCGGTAACGCCGCGTGGGCGCCGTGGCGCGATGCTGGGCAAGGCGGTGCTGTTCACCCCGCTGCGCTATGCGCTGATGCTGCAGGAGCTGGGCATCGTGCTCGGCTTCGCGCTGAAGCGCTCGCTCAGGACGCGCCGGCTGCGGCGGTAGGCCTCAGCGCCCGGACTGGCCGGTGTCGTCGTAGCCGCCACGTTCGAACAGCGCCGGCTGGATCAGTTCGCTGAAGGCCCTCGCCTGGGGGCTCAGGTACTTGCCCTTGCGCACCACCACGCCGTAGCTGCGGGACGGGAAGTACTCGGCGAGCGAGCGCGCCGCCAGCCGCGCCCGGTCCGCCTCGGTCAGGCAGATCGCGGTGACGATGCTGATGCCCAGCCCCATCGCCACGTACTGCTTGATCACCTCCCAGCCACCGACCTCCAGCGCCACCGTGTACGGCACCCGGTTGCGCTGGAACACCAGGTCGACCAGCCGGTAGGTGGTCAGCCGCTGCGGCGGCAGGATCAGCCCGTACGGCGAGAGGTCTGCCAGCGTGAGGTCCGGCCGGGATGCCAGAGGGTGGTCGGGCGGGGTGATCAGCATCGGGTCGAAGCGGTACACCGGCGCGTAGTCCAGGTCCGCCGGCACGTCCAGCATCGAACCCACCGCCAGGTCGACCGCGTCCGACCGCAGCAGGTCCAGGCCGCTCGCGCCGGTGACGTTGTGCAGGCTCAGTCGCACGTCCGGGTGGGCGGCGCGGAACGCCGCGACGATCCGCGGCAGCAGGTAGAGGATGGTCGAGCTGCCGGCGGCGACGTTGAGCTCGCCTGCATCCATGCCCCGCAGCCGCTCCTTGAAGGCGCCATCCAGGCCCTCGAAGCCCTCCACCAGCGGGCGGGCCAGTTCGTACAGCGCCTCGCCCTCGGGGGTGAGGACCAGCCGCCGCCCGCTGCGCTCCAGCAGGCGCTGGCCCATTTCGCGCTCCAGTGCCTGCAGTTGCAGCGTCACCGCCGGCTGGGACAGGAACAGCGCCTCGGCCGCACGCGATACCGAGCCCAGGCGCGCGGTCTGGCAGAACGCACGCAAGGGCTTGAGGCGGTCGCCCTTGTAGGCGAAGCGGTGGCTGGGGGGCATGCGGGGCCAGCTTTTAAACTAGATATAAGCAAAACAAATACCACGTATTGACAACTCTGGTTTGTCAAATACCAGACGGTACCGCATGGTCATGGCCCCCTTGCCAGGAGCCCGACCATGTCGGCAGTCCTCCAGAACGCCACCGCCCGCCCGCTGGGCACCCCGCAACCGCTCGCCGGTATCCAGGTCCATGCCCGGCAGCCGGGCCAGGAGCGGCTGCTGACCCCGGAGGCGCTGGCGTTCCTGGTCGGACTGCAGCGGGCGTTCGAGGATGGGCGCCAGTCGCGCCTGGACGCCCGTCGCCAGCGCCAGGCCCGGTTCGACGGCGGCGCGCTGCCCCGGTTCCGCGTCGACACGGCCGCGATCCGCTCCGGCGACTGGCGGGTCGGGCCGATCCCGGCCGCGCTGCTCGACCGGCGGGTGGAGATCACCGGCCCGGTCGATCCCAAGATGGTGATCAACGCCCTCAATTCCGGCGCGCAGTGCTACATGGCCGACTTCGAGGACAGCACCAGCCCGACCTGGCGCAACCTGCTGACCGGGCAGCACGCGCTGCGCCGTGCCGTCGCCGGCACCCTGGACTGGATGGCGCCCGACGGCGGCCGCCACTACACACTCAAGCCACGGGACCAGCAGGCGGTCCTGATCGTGCGTCCGCGCGGCTGGCACCTGGACGAGAAGCACGTGACGGTGGACGGCGCGCCGATGGCGGCGAGCCTGTTCGACGCCGGCCTGTTCCTGTTCCACAACGCGCACGCACTGGCCCGGCGCGACCGCGGGCCGTACCTGTACCTGCCCAAGCTGGAATGCATGGAGGAAGCCGCGCTGTGGCACGAGGTGCTCGCCCATGCCGAGGGCGTGCTCGAACTGCCGGCGGACAGCATCAAGGTGACCGTGCTGATCGAGACGCTGCCGGCGGCGTTCGAGATGGACGAGATCCTGCACGCGCTGCGCACCCGCGTGGTCGGCCTGAACTGCGGACGCTGGGACTACATCTTCAGCGCCATCAAGACCCTGCGCGCCCACCGCGGCCGCGTGCTGCCCGAGCGCGGCCAGGTGACGATGGACCAGCCTTTCCTGCGGGCCTATTCCGAACTGCTGGTGCAGACCTGCCATCGGCGCGGCGCGCATGCGATGGGCGGCATGGCCGCGCAGATTCCGATCAGCGGCGATGCTGACGCCAACGACGCCGCGCTGGCCAAGGTGCGCGCCGACAAGGTGCGCGAGGTCACCGCCGGCCACGACGGCACCTGGGTGGCGCACCCGGCGCTGATCCCGCTCGCGCGTGCGGTGTTCGACGAGCGCATGCATGGCCCGCACCAGCACCACGTCACCCGCGACGAGGTATGCGTGGACGCCGCCGACCTGCTGGCGGTGCCGCGCGGGACCATCACCCGGCGAGGCTTCGAGGACAACGTCGAGGTCTGCGTGCGCTACCTGGCCGCATGGCTGGATGGCCACGGCTGCGTGCCGATCCATTGGCTGATGGAGGACGCGGCCACCGCCGAGATCGCCCGCGCCCAGCTGTGGCAGTGGCTGCACGCCGACGGGTTGCACCTGGACGACGGCAGCGAAGTGGACTTCGCGCTGCTGGAGCGCGCGCTGATCGGCCTGCCCAGCAAGCTGGCCGACCGCCTCAACCTGCCCGGCGCCAGCCGCATCAACGAAGCCATCGGGATGCTCGACCGCCTGACCCACGCCGACGAACTGGCCGATTTCCTCACCCTGCCGGCATACGCACGCCTGGACTGAGCATCCACACCCCACCCCCCTTTGTAGGAGCGACGTGAGTCGCGACCGCGCCACCCCGACAACCGCGCCACCACCGACTTCCGATCGCGACTCACGTCGCTCCTACAGAAACCGACCGCCACCCCTGTAGGAGCGGCTCCGGCCGCGAACCCCAATCCATCGTAGCCACGCCCCGTTCCGATCGCGGCTGAAGCCGCTCCCACAAGACCCCAGCCCACACCCCACCCCCCCCGGGTGGGGGGCGTACCCCGCTCCTGCAGGTGCTGTCAGTCGTGCTTTGACACCAGCACCAGCGCGGGGCGCAGCAGGCGGTCGTTCAGCAGCCAGCCTTTCTGGTAGACCTGCACGATGTGGCCGGGCGCGTGTTCGGCGTTCTCGACCATGCTCATCGCCTGGTGCTGCTCGGGATCGAACGCCTCCCCGGCGGGATCGACCGCGACCAGCCCGTTGTCCCCGGCCACCTTGAGCAACTGGCGCAGGGTCAGCTCCATGCCCTCGCGGAGTGCGCCGGGCTCGCCTCCGGCGGCGTTGAGGCCGGCCTCGAGGCTGTCGATGACCGGCAGCAGCTCCCCCAGCAGGCGCTCGTTGGCGAACTTGCGTGCCATGTCGCGCTCGCGCTCGAGCCGCTTGCGCTGGTTCTCCAGGTCGGCCCGCTCGCGCAGCGAATCCGCGCGCAGCCGGGCCAGTTCGTCCTGGGCGGCTTCGAGCTCCGCGGCCAGCGGGGACATCTCGTTTTCGACGGCGGCCTGCTCGGCCGCTTCCTTCATGGGTTCTGTGGTCATGCTCGATTCAGATCCTGGCGCGCTTGGGCGCGTTGTCCGTAGCAAGCACGAGCAATGGGGCCGGGTCGGGCCTTTTCAAGCTTGCGTGAGCTGTTTTTGACGCGGATCAACGCGGATCGAACGCGGATAAGAGCGGGTCTGACCAAAACAACGTCGGGGCAACGCCGCAGGGACGGCAGCCGGGGCCCGGTCCTCGGCCCGCCCGGCGCCCCTTGCCATCTCTATTTTTCATCTGTTCTGATCCGCGTTGATCCGCGTCAAAACCGCTCCTGGATCCGCGTCAAAGCCGCCCTAGCCCGAGCGCTCCGGCGCCAGAGCCTCGCCCAGCGCGTCGGCCGCGGCCTGCACCACCGGGATTACCCGCTGGTACGCCATGCGGGTCGGTCCGATGACCCCGAGCACGCCCAGCACCTGGCCGCCGGCGGCATAGGGCGCGGTCACCAGCGAGATGCCCTCCAGCGGCGCCAGCCCGGTTTCCTCGCCGATGAAGATGCGCACACCCGGCGCGCTGATCGTGCGTTCGAGCAGCTGCAGGATCTCGCGCTTGCGGGCGAAGGCTTCGAACAGCTCCCGCAGCCGGTCCAGGTCGGCCAGCTCCTGTACGCCCATCAGCCGGGTCTGGCCGGCCAGCACCATGTCGTCGTGGCCGGGAATCAGCACCTGCTCGGCCAGTTCGACCGACTGCGCCAGCAGCGTTTCCATTTCGCTGCGGGCCGACTTCAGGTCATGCAGCAGCGCGATGCGTATGTCGCCGGCCGAGCGTCCGGCGAAATGGGTATTGAGGTAGTTGGCGACCCGCTCCAGCTCGCCGGCGTCGAACGCGCGGCGGGTCTGGATGATGCGGTTCTGCACCTCATTGTCGGCGAACACCAGTATCGCCAGCACGCGCTGGGCGTCGATCGGGACGAAATCGATCCGCCGGAACGCGAACTGCTCGCGCCGTGGCACGCTGACCACGCCGACGAAACGGGTCATCGCCGACAGCAGTTCCGAGGCGCCGCCGAGCAGCGCCTGCGTGCCCGACCCGGCCGTGAGCTCGTCGCGCAGCCGCGCCATGTCGCCCTCCGGCAGCGGCTGCACCTTCAGCAGCGAATCCACGAACAACCGGTAGCCCTGGGCGGTCGGGATGCGTCCGGCGGAGGCGTGCGGGGCGCTGAGCAGCCCGATCTCCTCCAGGTCCCCCAGGATGCTGCGGATGGTCGCCGGACTCACGTCCAGGCCCGCATGCCGGGCCAGGGTCTGCGAGCCGACCGGCTCGCCGCTGTGGATGTAGCGCGCAATCAGCGTGCGCAGCAGCTGTCGGGCGCGGGGGTCGAGGGTGGGGTCGGCGGGCTTGCGGCTCATGCTGTGGATATAAGCCCGGCAGCAAGGAGACGCAAGCGGCTCGCTGCGTGACTGCGGCCGGCGGGCGGCGCCAGTCGCAGTCCGGGCGACGGCTTTGCGCAGCATGACAGGGCATCTCGAACGCCGGGCTTGGCCCCTCGCCCGCTCACCGGTCACAATCGCCGCCGCATGCTTACCCATCTGTCGCTCAAACAATTTGCCGTGGTCAGCGCCGCCGAACTCGGCTTCGGGCCGGGGCTGACCGTGATTTCCGGTGAAACCGGCGCGGGCAAGTCGCTGCTGGTCGATGCGCTGGGGCTGCTGTCGGGCCTGCGCGCGGACAGCGGCGTGGTCCGCCACGGTGCCGAGCGCGCCGAACTGGTCGCCGACTTCAAGCTCGATGACGTGCCGTTCGCGCGCGACTGGTTGCGCGAGAACGAGCTGGACGAGCAGGACGACGCCGGCCAGGGGGCGCTGTGCCAGGTCCGCCGCGTGATCCGCGCCGATGGCGGCTCGAAGGCATGGATCAACGGACGCCCGGTGACGGTCGGGCAACTGTCCGAGCTGGCCGGGCGGCTGGTCGAGATCCACGGCCAGCACGAGCACCAGGCGCTGCTGTCGCGGCCCAGCCAGTTGGCCTTGCTCGACGCGTTCGGGCGCACCGACAGCGAACGCGCCGCCGTCGCCGATGCCGCGCAACGCTGGAATGGCCTGCTGCGCGAACGCGAGCGCTTGTCAGCTCAAGGCGATGTCTCCGAGCGGATCGACTGGCTGGAGCACCAGTACGCCGAACTGGAGCGTGAAACGCTGGAGCCCGAATCGATCGAGCAGTTGCACGCCGACCACCGCCGCCACGCCCATGCCGCCGGCCTGATCGACGCCTGCGACGCCGCGTTTGCACGACTCGGCGGCGAGGACGGGCCGTCGCTGTCGAAGTCGCTGCAACAGGTGCGCGGCGACCTGCAGCGCGTGCTCGAGCATGAACCACGCCTGGGCGATGTCGACGGCATGCTCGACACCGCCGCGATCCAGCTCGACGAAGCCGTCGCGTTGCTCGACCGCGTGCGCAGCAACCTCGACCTGGACCCCGCGGCGCTGGTCACGATCGAACAGCGACTCGGGCGCATCCATGACCTGGCTCGCAAGCACCGGGTCAAGCCCGAGCAACTGGCGGCCCAGCGCGAGACATTGAACACCGAACTGGAGGGCCTGCGCGGTGCCGGTCTGCGCCTGCAGAAGCTCGATGCCGAAATCAGCGCCGCGCACCAGGCCTGGCACAGCGCGGCCGAGATCCTGAGCGTCGCCCGGCGCACGGCTGCACAGACCCTGTCGGGCAGCACCACCGGCCTGATCGCCGAACTGGGTATGGGCGGCGGGCGCTTCGAGATCGAGATCGAATCGATCGATGGCGACCGCCCGGATCCGCAGGGCGCCGAGCGGGTCGAGTTCCTGGTCGCCGCCAACCCCGGCCAGCCACCGCGCCCGCTACGCAAGGTCGCCTCCGGCGGCGAGCTGTCACGCATCTCGTTGGCGATCGAGGTGGCCGCGCTCGGGCTGGATGCGGTGCCGACGATGGTGTTCGACGAGGTCGATTCGGGCATCGGCGGCGGCGTCGCCGAGATTGTCGGGCAGAAACTGCGTGGACTCGGCAGCAAGCGGCAGGTGCTGTGCGTGACCCACCTGGCGCAGGTCGCCGCGCAGGGGCATGCGCACTACCGGGTCAGCAAGGCCGCCAGTGAAGGCGTCACCCAGAGCGCGGTGCAGCTGCTCGACGCGCCACAGCGCCAGGAGGAGCTGGCGCGGATGCTCGGCGGCGTGGAACTCACCCGCGAGGCGCGGGCCGCGGCCAAGCGCCTGCTCAGCGACGTAAGCTGATTTTGTATTTGTAGGAGCGGGCCATGCCCGCGATCCACGTCGCCGCGTCGTTCCCAATCGCGGGCATGTCGCGGGCATGCCCCGCTCCTACAAGAACGTCCCGCGTCGGTAGCCGCAGGACGGATCAGGCGCAGCGACATCCATCGCCACGATGGCAGCGCAGGTCAGCGCTTCTTGCGCACGTACAGCACCAGCGAGTGGTCCTCGATCTCGAAGCCGTGCTTGGCGGCGATCTTCGCCTGCAGCACCTCGATCTCCTCGCTCTCGAATTCGGTGATCTTGCCGGTCTCGATATCGACCATGTGGTCGTGGTGGTGCCCGCGGTCGAGCTCGTACACCGACTGCCCCGACTCGAAGTTGTGCTTGAGCACCAGGCCGGCCGATTCGAACTGGGTCAGCACGCGGTACACCGTGGCCAGCCCGATGTCCTCGCCCTTGTCGAGCAACAGCCGGTAGATGTCCTCGGCGGTCATGTGGCGCGGCTTGGCCTGCTCCAGCAATTCGAGGATGCGCAACCGCGGGTGAGTGACCTTGAGGCCGACTTTGCGCAGGTCCTGGGATTCCATTTCAACTCCTGGTGCTACGGGCTCTACTGCGGGCTGCGTTTACAGGTCACCAGTGGCTCGCATCGCCCCCTCGCCGCAATATCGACCGCAGGAACCATGCGGCAACACGGGATGAACGGAGGCGCTTCCGGGACGCGTGACTGCACCTTCAGTGTATCATCGGCGCGTTCTCCACCTGCCTCGGATACCCATGCAAAAGCTGCTGTTGCTCATTGTCGTCGCCGTGATGACCGCTGGCTGCGGCATCGTCTATCGCCAGCCGATCTACCAGGGCAACCTGCTGGAGAAGGCCAACGTCGACCAGTTGCAGGAAGGCATGAGCAAGCAGCAGGTGCGATTGTTGCTGGGCACCCCGTCGGTTGCCGACCCGTTCCATCACGATCGCTGGGACTACACCGCCAGCCAGCGCACCGACCGCCTCGGCCGGACCGAGGTCAAGAACCTGACCGTGTGGTTCGACGGCGACACCGTCCGGACCTGGGAAGGCGAGTACTTCCAAGAGCAGGACGAGCAGATCGCCCAATCGTCGGTCCGGCAGTTCGGCCGCAATCTCGCCAAGGATCCGCCGCGCGGCCGGTAAGCAGTGCCGTAGAGCCGAGCTTGCTCGGCTCCTGATTCACGATACAACGTCGCACAGGCAGTTATCGCTGCGATACGGCAGGGCCGCAGCGGAGCAAGCTCCGCTCTACCGGTGCTTCGAATCTTGCAAGCGCGCCCGGCGCCGCCGCGCATCCTTCGGATCGGCCTGCAGCGGCCGCAGCAGCTCCACCCGGTCGCCATCGCGCAGCCTCGCCGCCGGATCGGTTCGCTGGCCGTGCACGGCGTAGGCAGTGATCCCGGCATCGCCGGCCAGACCGGCCGCGGCGACCGCATCGGCCACGCTCGAACCTTCCGGCAAGCTCAGCGTGACCGACTCGGACCGCTGTGGCCACGCGCGGATCACCTCGATCCTCATGGGTCCGGTCATGCTTCCTCGTGGTCGGCCACGCGCACGAAATCGTCCACCATGCGGTCGGCCAAGGCCTGGAACCCGATCGTGAATGCCTTCGCGAACAGCTTCACCGCCGGCTCGAACTCCAGCGTCAATGTCACCTTGCAGGCGGACTCGTCGAGCGAGTGGAACTGCCAGCGGCCGCTGAGCTTGCGGAACGGCCCGTCGACCAGCTTCAGGTCGATATGGTGCGGCGGCGCCAAGGTGTTCTCGGTGGTGAACCAGGTGCGCAGCGCGCCGAGGCCGAGGTCCAGGCGAGCGCGCATGCGCAGCTCGTCCTGCTCCAGCACCTGCGCGGCATCGCACCACTCGAAACGTCGCGGATACGCCGCGACATCATTCACCAGCGCGAACATGCGCGCAGCGGAGTGTTCAACCAGGGCGGAGCGTCGGATCGTCGGCATAACAGGCGGCCGTATCGCGGACCCGCCCCGATCAGGGACAATGGTGCGATGGCTAAGAACGCAAAAGGCAAGGCTGACAAGGATAAAGGAAAGGGTGCCGGCGGCGGCACGATCGCCCTGAACAAGCGCGCGCGCCACGACTACCACCTCGAGGAACGCTTCGAGGCCGGCCTGGCGCTGCAGGGCTGGGAGCTGAAATCGATCCGCGCCGGGCGCGCCAACATCGGCGAGAGCTACGCGGTGGTCCGCGGCGGCGAGATGTTCCTGTTCGGCGCGCAGATGACGCCGCTGATCTCGGCCTCGACCCACGTGGTCACCGAGGAACGCCGTACCCGCAAGCTGCTGCTCCACCGCAGCGAGATCGACAACCTGATCGGTCGGATCCAACGCGACGGCTACACCGTGGTGCCGACCGCGCTGTACTGGAAAGGCAACAAGATCAAGATCGAACTGGCGCTTGCCAAGGGCAAGCAGGCCCACGACAAGCGGCAGACTAACAAGGACCGGGACTGGGCACGCGAGAAACAGCGCGTGATGCGACGCGCCAACAAAAATGCGTGAGCCGGCCGGCGACGTTTCACAACGGCCCCGATAGAGATATCGCCGAGCGCCCTGCCACGCCATGCAACCCGCAGGCTGGCGGTTCTCCCGTAGGAGCGGCTTCAGCCGCGACCCGCGAACGTCCGTCAGTCAGCGGATATCGCGGAGCGCCACGCCCACCCCGGACAACCGTAGGCTGGGCTGCCAAGCCCAGCGCTTCTTGTTTGGGGGACACGGCGCTGCCAGCCGAAAAGCCGGCTTTGCCAGCCCCGCCTGCGTGGAGCTCCGTCCGGGACTGGATCGCGGCTGAAGCCGCTCCTACAGGGACTCGGTGAGCGCGATGCGGGGTTCGGCGCGGCCCATCGGTGGCCGATAGTCCGGCAGGCTTGGGGTCTCCTCGCTCATTCCGGCACCGGCCAGCATCGCATCCAGTCTGGACCAGACGTAGTCGGCGTGGCTGCCGGCCCCTTCGCGAATGAGATCGGCGCGCACGCTGAATGTGATCCAGAACGCTTCCGGGTTGGGCTGGGTGGACATCATGGCGGGAAGGAACCGCTCCAGCGAGTCCAGGCTTTCCTTCAGTCGTTCGAGTGTGGCCATGGGAATACTTATGCGCTTTTGGCCGTTAGGGACGAATGAAAACGGGGCGCGCGATCCCGCAGTTGCATGTGGTCGTTCACGTTCGCCGCAGGCGCCTGCACTGCAACGCCCACAACGATCAGTAGCGCAGGCGCGAGTCGATGTGCACTGCGTCCAGCGACAGCACCGCCAGGCGCCCGTGGTCGGGGTGCCGGGGATTGATGAGGACGTTGTACTCGCGCGGGGACAGCGCACTGGGGACCTTGAGCGCCAGCGACGCCTCGTCCGCCCACCACCGGTCGCCGATTTCCTGCACATGGCCGCGGTATGGCCGCTCCTTCCAGTCCTGCGGCAGGTCACGGCCGATCGACTGCAGGCAGCCGGCCGGCAAGCTGGCAACCACCATCACCAGTTCGTCCGGGGTCTCGCCCTCCAGGTGCGCGAGATACTCCAGTACCGCGCCGGCCGGGGACAACGAGGCATAGACCGCCTTGTCGTGCGCGGAGGTCCAGCGTCCGGAGCGGTAGGCCTGGGCGAGCGAGAACGGCGCATCGGCGCGTTCCCTGGCGACGACCCGGTATACGGCGCACTGCTCACGCGGGCCCGCTTTAGATTCGTCGGTCTCGGCCGTGGCGACCGGCACCGAACTCGCTGGCGGATCACTGGCCGGGAATGTGTCCTCCAGCGCGTGGTCCAGTTGCTCCTGCTTGCCGCGGTCCGGCGGGAGTGCAGTCATGGCGCAGTGGTGCCGTCGTCGGTATCGGCAGGCACCGGATTGGCCGGGTCCATCGGGTCGGTCTGGTCGAGCGGGTCGGCCGGGTTCATCGGCTCCATCGGATCGGGCGGCGTCTGCCGGTCCAGCGCATCGGACATCGCCTCGCAATCTATCCGGTCCTGGCCGCTCAGGCCCATGCAGCGCTGGTCGGTCGCACCGGCCGGCGGCGACATTTCCACCCGGGCATCGGCCTGAGCCGGTGTCTCGGCGGCCGGCAGCACCGTGCTGTCGGCGGCCCTGGACTCGTCCTCGTCGACCTGCGCCACACGTCGATCGCAGGCGGCGAACACCACCAATACGGCCAGGCTCAAGACAAGCGGCTTCATCAATATCTCCTGTGGTGCATCGGTTGGCTCAGGACACGTGTCGCACCCACAGTCTCGCAATGTGCGTGCCAGCCAGTCGGCGCGCCTGATCGGCATCCGCTTCCGGCAGTCTCCGGCGCGCCGTGAAAACTTTGCAGGCCGGCGAAAGATTTGATTCGTGCGCCTGCCGGACGTCCGCTCCGGTGCCGCTTGCACCCGGTCCGCTCCGATGGCACGCCTTTTGCGGCACCTGTGTTGGAGACGCTTTGATTTCGAGTTGCTCTGGCTCGGGTGCCCTGCGTCGGGTGTTTTTTGTCTGGCTGTTGTTACCCGACCGAGCGCAGCCACCAGGAGCAGCAACCGGAGCGAGCGGCGGACGGTTCCGCCGACAGCAGATGGGGATGTGCCGTGTATCAGCAAATCGTGCGCTGGAACGCTGTTGACTACATCGAAACCGATCACCGGCTGGTCGAGGCGTTGTTCGAGGAATTCGAGCAGACCGCCAACGACGAGGATGCGGCAAAGGTGCTGGAGCGGCTGCTGACCCGCCTGGCCCTGCACGGACAACTCGAACATGCCCTGCTCTACCCGGCGCTGCGCCGCTTCGGCCCGGCCCTGGGCCGCAGCATCGACGAGGCCGAACGCGACCACGCCGCACTGGACGAATGCATCGCCCAGATCCTCGAGGACAATGAAAATCAACGCCCATGCCGGGCGCGCGTGTCGGTGCTGAAGCAGTACGTGTCCGGTCATGTCCAGCGCGAGGAGACCCACCTGCTGCCGATGGCACGGATCTGCGGAATCGACCTGGAGGCGTTGGGTGACGCGCTGTATAGCCGCCATCAGCGACTGCTGGCCTTCGGCCTGGCGCCGGGCGTGTCCGCGCAGGGCGCCGCGCTGCCCGCGCATGCCGCAGTCAGGCCTCCCCACCCCCCCGCCCGACCCATGCACCCATAGGAGCCGTTGATGCCCGATCCATCCGCCTCGGACAAGCAACCGCCGCAGTCGCAAGCCCATCAACCCGGCGACCAGTCGGCGATGCGGCCGACCCCGGAAACCATCCGCGACAGCTATCTCGGCAGTGGCCGGCTCAAGGGCAGGTCCGCGCTGGTGACCGGCGGCGACAGCGGCATCGGGCGCGCCGTCGCGGTGCACTTCGCGCGCGAGGGCGCCGACGTGGCGATTGGCTATCTGGAAGAAACCGAAGACGCCCGCGAGACCGAGCGGCTGATCCGGGCCGAGGGCGCGAAATGCCTGCTGCTGCCGGGCGACCTGGGCGTTGAGGATGCCTGCAGGCAGGCGGTGGCGAAGACGGTGGAGACCTTCGGCCGGCTCGACATCCTGGTCAACAACGCGGCCGAGCAGCACCCGGTGGAGGCGGCCGGCGAACTGACCGCCGAGCAGATCGAGCGAACCTTCCGGACCAACATCTTCGCGTACATCTACATGGCCAAGGCCGCTCTCGAGCACCTGCCCGAGGGCGGCGCGATCATCAACACCGGCTCGGTCACCGGGGTGCGCGGCCACAAGACGCTGCTCGATTACGCCGCGACCAAGGGCGCGATCCATGCATTCACGTTTTCGCTGGCGCAGGCTTACGCCGAGCGGGGCATCCGGGTCAACGCGGTCGCACCCGGCCCGATCTGGACGCCGCTGATTCCGGCGAGTTTCCCCAAGGAGAAGGTCGCCCAGTTCGGCGCCTCCACGCTGATGAAGCGCGCGGGACAGCCGTCGGAACTGGGGCCGGCATATGTTTTTCTCGCCTCGGAGGAGGCCTCGTTCATCACCGGTCAAATCATCCACATCAATGGCGGAGGACACATCAGTGCGTGATCAATATCTGGGAACCGAATTCAAGGCCGTCGCTGAGGAAGCGATGCATCTGGGCATGCGATGCGCGAAAGCGGGTCGCGACTGGCTAACCGGCAGGAGAGACGAGATGGGCCGACGAGATCAAGGTGATGAGCAACGGTATGCACAGGAGGACGCGCGTCGCGGGGGCCGGCAGAGCCAGCACATGCACGGCAGCTCGCCCAACCAGCCGCGCGGGCGCAACCAGTGGAACGACCCCTCCCCGCAGCGCGGCCAGGATGCCAGCCAGGGCAACGACTGGGACCGCGACATCGACGACGTGAGCGGCGGTTCCGGGCGCGAATACGGCCACAGCAACTCCAACGACCGCGGTTACGGGCAGGGCGCGCAGTCGCAACAGGCCGGTGGCGGTTCCGACCCGCGTGCACAGGGCGGCTCCGACATGCCCGGCGCCGGCATGCAGGGGTCCGGCAGGAACCAGGCATACAGCCAACATGGCGAGGATCGCTATGGCGAGGACCGGCTGGGTGGCCGCCAGTCCTTCGATCGCTACGGCGGCGAGAGCCAGGGTTCGGGCGGACGTGCCCACCTACAGGATCGATCGGGTGTCGGCGGCTTTGGCGACTACGGTTCCACCAGCAACCGCAGCAGTGGGTACGGCTCGGTCGGCTCGCAGCACGGCGGGCAGCAGCAGGGCCAGAGCCATCGCGGCCGCGGGCCCCGGCAATACACCCGCTCCGACGAACGCATTCTCGAGGACGTATGCGAACGGCTGACCGATGACCACGATATCGACGCCAGCGACATCGAGGTCAAGGCCCAGAGTGGTTCGGTGACATTGGAGGGCTCGGTGACCGAGCGCTGGATGAAACATCGCGCCGAGGACCTGGTCGATGCCTGCAGCGGCGTGAAGCAGGTCGATAACCGCCTGCGGGTCAAGAGCAGCGCGTCGGGCAGCAACGACGGGCGCTCGCAGGACATCGGCGCGGGTACGCCCTCGGGTGGTTCCTCGTCTAGCGGCCCGTCGTCGAGCGGTTCCTCGTCGACAGGCCCATCGTCGCAACAACCGCATTGATTCGATGCGGCGCGCGGAAGCGTGATCGGGCTACTACGTCGCGACCGTGCATCGTGCCCATGGGGCGCTCCTACGGGGCCATGCCTTTGTAGGAGCGGGCCATGCCCGCGATCGGGCTGCGTCGCGACCGTGCATCGCGCCCATGGGGCGCTCCTACGGGGCCATGCCTTTGTAGGAGCGGGCCATGCCCGCGATCGGGCTGCGTCGCGACCGTACATCGCGCCCACGGGGCGCTCCTACGGGGCCATGCTTTTGTAGGAGCGGGCCATGCCCGCGATGGGGTTACGTCGTCGCCCATGGGTCACTCCTGCAGCAAGCGGTCTGTGCCCGCTGGCGCAGGCCATCCTGTATCACAACCAATATCTCCTCCAGCAAGGCCGGCTTGATACATGCGCCTTAAATCCCGCTTCCGTGGTCTGCTGCCGGTCAGGAGCCGTCCTTTGGAACCCGGACCGTAAACGTGGTCCCTGCTGTTTGCGTGGACTGGAGACTGATCGACCCATGGTGCGCAAGCACGATTTCCCGGGTGATGTATAACCCCAGCCCCAGGTTCTTCTGCGAGGGGCCGTCTCCAGCCGCATGCCTGGCATGGCGGCTGAGCAGATCGAAGATATGCTCCTGTTCGTCTGGTGCTATCGGTTCTCCATCGTTGTGAACCGTCAGCACGATGTCTTGGGGATTCGCAGTAGTGACAACCGACACCTCTCCGTCCTTGCTTCCATGCTGTAGGGCGTTGTTGATCAGGTTCTGATAGACCTGCCCTAGCCTGCCTGCATCCCATCTTCCACGGACATCCCCATCGATCACGCAGCGGATGGTGCGGCCCGGATTGGACAGGCTAAGCTCTTCGACCACCTGCTCGCATACGGCCGCCAGGTTTGTCTCAGCGCGCGATATCGATATACCGCCGCCGATGCGGCTTCTCGTGAAGTCGAGAAGGTTGTCGAGCATTTCGCTCATTCTCGTGCTGCTCCTGAACATCCGGGAACCGAGCTGGATCAGATTGGCATCGGAGTCCGGCGACTGCATGAGATATTCGGCCCCGAGACTGACCGACTGCAAGGGCGTGCGCAGATCGTGGCCGAGGATGCCTACGAATATGTCCTGAGCCTGCCGGACCATAGCGGCGTAGCGACTTACCGACTCGGCAAGCGCCTGGTCGACCGCTTCGTTGAACCGGGTGATATCGCGCGCATGAAAACGCACCACATCCTCGTTTTGATCGGACCAGAGCAGCAGCACGCTCGCGCGCAGCGCCCGATACTCCGATATCAGCTGCTCGATGGTGAACCCGCATTTCAACCGCGTCTCGGCGTGGATTTCGGCCGCGGTGTCGCCGGGCGTTGGCGGAACGTGTCCCTTGGACTTCTCGACGCTCTCCTCGTCGGTTTGCCAGGTTGCGAGGTCCGCCGAGATCACCTTCAACATGTCCTCCGCGTGATCGCGCAGTTCCGCGACGTCCATGACGCCGGTCGTGGGCTCGATCGTTCGCGCGAAGTCTTCCCATTCCTGGAGAATGGGCTCCATGTTGTGCCGGATAAACTCGGATAGCCTCATTGCTGCTCCCTTGCTCATAAAAATACAGCCCTTTTTTGAAGGCACGAACTGCAGGAATACAGCGTAAAGGGCGTGGAATGAGTGAATGGTAGGCGATCTGTGCCATCCGCGAGTACAAGCCGCACCACCGCGCACGCGCGAATTTCGGTCTCAAAGGCGGCCCGCTAGGCTGGCGATCGTGGCAAGCAGCTCTTGCGCCTCGAACGGTTTCGCCACGTGCGCCTGGTATCCGGCCATGATCGCGTGGGTACGATCCTGCGAGCGTGCGAAGGCAGTCAGGGCCACGGCCGGCGTCCGGCCGCCACGTTCGGCAGGACGCCGCCGGACCTCGCGCATAAAGCCGTAACCGTCGGTCCCCGGCATGCCGATGTCGCTGACGATCAGATCCGGTACCTGGTGGTCCAGCCGCGCCAGGCCGCTCGCGGCGTCGTCCGCGGTCACCACCTTCGCGTGTCTCTGCTCCAGCAGGTGGCGAAGCAGCTCGCGCGCGTCGGCTTCGTCATCGACGACCAGCACGGTCAATCCTTCCAGGTTCATTCCCTCGGCCGCGCATAGCGGAAGCTGGGAGGACTCCGCCTGGTCGCTGAAGTTCCGGCTGGGCGCGAGCGGGAGCTCGACGACGAACGTGGCGCCCTGTCCCGCTCCGGAACTGGCGGCGTGGATCGTGCCGCCATGCAGCTCGACCAACTGGCGCACGATGGAAAGCCCCAACCCCAGGCCGCCGAACGCCCGCGTGGTCTTGGCGTCGGCTTGGCGGAACCGGTCGAACACGAACGGCAGGAACTCCCGCTCGATCCCCATGCCGTTGTCTGACACGGTGATTTCAACGTGCGAATTCACCCGCGCCACGACGAGTTCGACGCCCCCGTTCTTGGGGGTGAACTTCACAGCGTTCGACAGCAGATTCCAGATCACCTGCTGCAGCCGGTGCGGATCGCCCTGCACCGGGCCGGCGCGCGGATCCACGATCCTGCGAATGCGGATGCCCTTGGCGTCCGCGGCGGGAGTGACCGCTTCCACGGCCGCCGTCGCCACTGGGGTGAGGTCCGTGGGCTGCACGTCGAGCCTCACGTTGCCTGCCACGATTCGGCTCATGTCGAGCAGGTCTTCGACCAGTTTGGCCTGGGCCCGTGCGTTGCGGCCGATCACATCCGCCCCGCGCGCGACATCCTCGGGTGTGGCGTTGCCGGTTTGCAGGATGTGCGACCAACCCACGATGGCGCTGAGCGGGGTTCGCAGCTCATGCGACAGGGTCGCAAGGAACTCGTCCTTCATGCGGCTCGCGTGCTCGGCTTCCGTGCGCGCTGCCTGTTCGGCCGCAAGCAATCTTTCGCGCTCCTCGGCAGCGCGCTTCACCGCGTCGTAGAGGCGGGCGTTATCCAGCGCGACCGCCGCCTGCCCCACGATGCCGGTGATCACCCGCTCGGTGCGCTCGTTGAAGACGCCGACCTCCGGATGGCCGAAGAACAGGCCGCCGATCACGTCGCCAGCGCGAGAGACCACGGGCACCGCGAGGTAGCTGCGCACGGGCAAGTGCCCTTTGGGCATCCCGCGGTGCGGGCCCCACTGTCCGTAGCGCGGATCTTCCAGTACATCATCGATCCGGATTGGCGCCTCGCCGCGGAAGGTTGGGCCGAACAGCGGCGTCGCCCGGGGGTGGCCGAATTTGCTGAAGGCCTCCCGCGGGGCGCCCGAGAGTGTGTAGAGCATGTACGACTCGCCCTGCTCGTCGGTCACGTTGTAGAAGAACGCGCCGAACTGCCCGCCGCTGAGCTCGGTGGCGGCGTCGGTGATCTGCTGCAGCAGCGTCTGCAGATCGAGCTGCGACACCAGCGCCTGTCCGGTCGAGTTGACGATGTCCAGCAGCCGCATCTCGTCCAGTTGGGCTTCGCGCGAACGATCGAATTCGTCGAGATCGGTATTGGTGCCGAACCAGCGCACGATACGGCCGCGTTCGTCACGGATTGGCACGGCCCGGGCCAGGAACGTGCGATAGCTTCCGTGAGCGCCGCGCAGGGGGTACTCCATTTCATACGGCTCGCCGGTAGCCAGCGCGTGCTGCCAGCGACGCACGACCTGGTCAAGCGCATCGGGATGCACGAAGCGATGCCAGGTGGTGGACTCAGGGGCGCCTTGCGCGATTGCGCCGGTGTACTCGTACCAGCGGCGATTAAACCAGACCGGATTGCCGGCGGCGTCGGCGATCCATACCAAGTGCGGGATCAGGTCGGCGAGGCCGTTGCCATCATCGTAATTTGTCAATGCGACCCCCCCTTTGCTGAATGTCGCAGCCACCATGCCGACCGCCGTGTCATCGGCAGTTGAAACTCGATAAAGTGCAAAGGGTTTGGTACAGCTACTTGAACACCCACCAACTCAACCGATCCAAGCGTGTCCGGTGCCTAAAGCGCCTCGCTGGCCTGCTTACGGCGCAGGCCGTCCTGGATCACCGCCAGGATCTCCTCCAGCAAGGCCGGCTTGACCACATGCGCCTTGAAACCGGATTCGGCGGTCCGCTGCCGGTCCGAATTCTGTCCGTAGCCGCTGTAGGCGATCAGGTACGGGGGATCGGGCTGTGCGCGCAGGGCGGCGGCGACGTCATGGCCCGACAGCGCACCGGGCAATTCCAGGTCGCACAGCACGACGTCGCAGGGCGCTGCTCGGCAAATCGAAATCGCACGCTCGGCATCGGTC
The DNA here is from genome assembly GCF_046600715.1 of Novilysobacter viscosus. Lineage (NCBI taxonomy): Bacteria > Pseudomonadati > Pseudomonadota > Gammaproteobacteria > Lysobacterales > Lysobacteraceae > Novilysobacter > Novilysobacter viscosus. Next base: position 56,370 of record NZ_JBJMAV010000006.1, on the reverse strand, counting down.
GCGATGTCCACGGTGAAGCCCTCCATCCGCAGCAGCACCGCCAGTGCCTCGGCGTTCTCGGCTTCGTCGTCGACGATCAGCACGTGGCCGAGCAGTCGCGGCCGCGACGCGGCCCTTGGGGCCTGCGGTTCCGGTGTGTTGTCGAGCAACGGCAGCCGCACCGAGAAGCACGTGCCCCGCCCCAATCCGGCACTGTCCACCGAGACCGATCCGCCGTGCAGCATCGCGATCTTCTGCACGATGTTGAGGCCGAGCCCGAGGCCTCGCGCGCGCCACGCGGTCGCCTGCACGAACGGGTCGAACAGGCTGGCGCGCACGTCCGGGGCGATGCCTTGCCCTTCATCGGCGACCTCGACCAGCGCCTGGGTGGCCTCGCGGCGCAGCGTGATGCGCACCGCCTGACCCGCCGCGCTGGCCTTGATCGCGTTGGACACCAGGTTGTCGAACACCTGCCGCAGACGGGCGTGGTCGCCCTGCACGAAGCACGGCGACGGGCCGGTCGGCGGCAACAGCCGCACCGCCTCGCCCTCGGCCTTCAACAGGTTATCCATCCGCACTTCCTGCAGTAGCACCATCAGGTCGGTGGGCTCGCGGCGCAATTCGATCTTGCCCTGGGTGACCCGCGCGGTGTCGAGCAGGTCGTCGACCATGCGCTGCAGGTGGCGGCTCTGCCGGCCCATGGTGGCGAGCGCCTGCGAGCGCTGCAGCTCATCGATGTCGGTCCGCGTCAGCAGTTCACAGGCGGTGGTCACGCCCGAGAGCGGATTGCGCAGCTCATGGCTGAGCACGGCCAGGAACTGGCTGACGCGCTGGTGGGCTGCGGCCAGGGTTTCCAGCGCGCGCTTCTGGTCCTCGATGTCGGTGCTGGCGCCGTACCAGCTGCGGATCCGGCGCGGCTGGTCGCGCGGGCCTTCCTCCTGCAGCCCGTAAATGGGAATGCCCTTGACCATGTGCCAGCGGTATTGACCGTCGGCGCGGCGGAACCGCAGCTCCAGGTTCAGCGGCTCGCCGCCGGCGATCGCCGACTCCCACGCGACGGTGGCCTGCGCCAGGTCGTCGGGATGGGTGACCTGCTGCCAACCGGTATCGCCGCCCAGGCCGGTGTATTCGTCCCACAGCTTGTTCTGGTAGCGGATACGCCCATCCGGATCGGCCATCCACACCATGTTCGGCAGGTTTTCCAGCAATGCGCGCTGTTCGGCCTCGGCGCGCTGCAGCTGTCCCTCAACCAGCCGGCGGTCGTGCACGTCGCGCATGGTGCCGATCCACTCCACGGTCGCGCCGCTGGCGTCGGGCACCGGCACCGCACGCACCGCCATGTGGCGATATACGTTGCCGTGGGTGCGCGCGCGGTACTCGATCTCCACCGAGCGGCCGGTGGCGCGGGCGCTCTCCCACGCGCCGCGTACCTGTGCGACGTCGTCGGGGTGCACCGCACCGAGCCAGCCGGTGCCGCGATACTCCTCGCGCGACTGGCCGGTCAGCGTGTCCCAGCCCGAAGCGTCGACCATGTTGCCGTCGCGGTCTGCATGCCAGACGATCGCCGCCGATGCCAGGACCAGGCTGCGCAGCCGCCGCTCGCTGGCAGCGACCTGCTCGGCGGCGCGGATGCGGTCGCTGATTTCGTGGGCGTGCACCACCACGCCCTCGACCTCCTCACCGCCGGGCTGGTGCGGAACGTAGTGCACATCGAAATGGTGGGCCTCGCCGGCGCGGTCGAACGTGGCGGGGAAGCGCACGGTCTCGCCCGCGAACGCCCGGTCCAGGTAGGGCGCGATGACCTGGAGCATCTCGGGCTCGTGCACCGCGGCCAGCTTGGCGCCCTGGATGTCCTTGCCCGGATACCACACCTCGTACAGGCGGTTGAACAGGCGGTAGCGCCGGCCGCGGTCGAGGTAGCCGATGAAGGCGGGGATGCGGTCGATGATCGAACGCATCAGCAGGCGCTGGGTGCGCAGCGTGGTGTCGATGCGCTTGCGCTCGGTGACGTCGACCGCAAGCAGCGCGACCTCGTCCTCGGCCACGACCACGGCGGTCAACAGCAGCCAGGCGGTGCTGCCGTCGGGCCGCAGCACCTGCACTTCGCGCGGGCCGTAGACGCCGGTGCGCTGCAGGGTCTGGCGCAGCCCCATCGGCGAAGACGCATCGGGCAGCCGGTCCCAGTGCAGGGACTGGTCGAGGTCGGCCTCGCCCAGCAGCATGCGCCGGAAGGCCCGGTTGCCGAGCCAGCGCTGGCCGGGCAGGTCGGTGAAGCAGATGCCCCACAGATCGGTCTCGAACACCGCGCGAAGTTTCCGTTCGCTCAGCGCCAGGGCAGCCTCGTGCTGGTCCGAACGCCGGCGGATGAACAGCAGCCGCCCCAGTGCATCTTTGGACGAGCTGCGCAGGCGGATGCTGGTGACCGCCAGCGAACCGATCGCCGGCAACGGCGCATCGATCACCACCGTCGCCAGGTGCGCCCCGCCGCCTGCATCCGGGTCGGGCTGGTCGAATGCTGCCGCGTGCAGGCCGGGCACCAGTTCGGCGATCGCCCGCCCCTGCGCGTGGCGAGCCGACACCCCGAGCAGATGCTCGGCCGCGGGATTGAAGTAGCGCACGCGTTCGGCGTCGTCGATCGCGATCACGCCGTCATCGATGCCGCGCAGCACCGTGGCCAGATGCGCCTGCCGCTCGATCGCGACCCGGCGCTGCTCGCGCGACTGCGAAATCAGCAGCACCACCAGGCTGGCGATCACGGTGAACACCACGATCCAGGGCGGATCGCTGTCGAGGCCGGCCTGCGGCACCAGCCACGCGACCGCCAGCACCGCCACGATCGCGGCGAACCCGCCGCGCCGCCCGGCAAGCACCGCCGCGGCGATCACCGCCAGGTAGCACACGCTCATCGGCAGCACGCCGCCGGCGTTGCGGCCGTAGTAGGCGTACAGCGACGCGGCGATCGCGACCAGGATCAGCGCGACGACGATGTCCCTGAGCCATAACCACGACGCGGCCGCGCGTTCGTTCATCGCTGCGTTGGCTGATTACCCGGGTGGGCGCCGGAGGGCCGCTCGCCCGGAACGCCGCTGACGGATGACCGATCGCAGCCGGGCTGAGCGCTCAACAGTGCCGCCGAGCGGCGGCAGGCACCCTCCACGCGATCGAGGTTGACCCGCGCCTGATCGACCTGCCCCGCGTCGAGCAACGACCTGGCCGCGGCCGCGGCCATCGTCGCGGTGTTGACCTCGTTACGCAGCCGGTGCACCCACTGCGTAAAGGCGGTCACCTCAGGCGACGGCGGATCTACCATCAGCCCTCCGCCGTCGGCGCGTTGCCGCGCAACCGCGCCAACTGGTTGTGGATGGTGCGCACGCTGACGCCCAGCGCCTCGGCGGTGCGGGTGCGGTCGTTGTCGAAATGGGCCAGCGTCTTGAGCAGCATCTCGCGCTCGATCTCGGCATAGCTGGTGCCCACGGTGAACGAGACCGTGGTCGCGTCATGATGCACCGGGGCACTGCGGCGATAACCCGTCGTCACCTTGACCTCGTGCCCGCTGCTGACCAGGAACGCTCGCTGGACCGCGCTGCGCAGCTCGCGCACGTTGCCCGGCCAACGGTGCTGCAGCAGCACCCGGTCGGTGCCCGGCGCGAACCGTTTGGCGATCTCGTAGTGGGCGTTGAGCCGGTCCAGGAAGAACTGCGCCAGCAGCACCACGTCGCGGCCCCGCGAGCGCAGTGGCGGCAGTTCGACGTGGAAGTCGGCCAACCGGTAGAACAGGTCCTCGCGCAGTGCGCCGGCCTCGACCGCGGCCATCGGCTCGCGGTTGGTCGCCGCGACCACGCGCACGTCGGTGTCGATGCCTTCGCTGCCGCCGACCCGCGTCACCGTTGCGGTCTCCAGCACGCGCAGCAGGTAGACCTGCAGCGACGGCGGCATCTCGGTGATCTCGTCGAGAAACAGGGTGCCGCGGTTGGCCTGCTCGAAGAACCCGACGTGCCGGGTGGCCGCACCGGTGAAGCTGCCGCGTTCGTGGCCGAACAGGTGGCTGGCGAGCAGGTCCGGCGCAATCGCGCCGCAGTTCACCGCCACGAACGGCCCGCGCCGCCCGCTCTGCTCGTGCACCGCACGCGCGACCAGTTCCTTGCCGGTGCCGCTTTCGCCGGAGATCAGCACCGTCACCTGGGTCGGCGCGACCCGGCCCAGTTCCTGGTGCAGGCGCTGGATGGCGCCGCATTCGCCGATCATGCCGGCGCGTTCCACCGGCACCCGGGTCGTCTGCGCGCGTGCCGCAGCCTGCGACAGCAATGCCTCGAACTGCTCCGGGCATAGCGGCTTGATCAGGTAGTCGACCACCGGCAGCGATACGGCCTTGGCGGCTGACTCGACCGACGGCTGGCCGGTCACGACCGCGATCTGGCCGTGCTCGAGCAGGTCGAAATCGTCCAGCAGGTCGAACCCGCTGCCGTCGGGCAAGGTCAGGTCCAGCAGCATCAGGTCGAGGGCCGGCAGATGCGTGAACCGCCGCGACTGCTCCAGGCTGTGCGCCATGTACGGGGTGAATCCGCGCGCGCGCGCGAAATCGGCAGCCGCCTGTGCGAAGTCGTGGTCGTCATCGACGATCAGCAGAGTCGGACTGTGCTGCGGCATTCCATCCCCTCCCATCAGTGTCCATCCGAGTACGCGAGGCTAGGCGGCGACGGGTTAATAACGTGTCTTTGCCAACGCTGAAAAACGCTCCGGCCGCGTGAAATCGCTGCACTTCCGTGAAGAACTTTTTGCCCGAGCCGCCGGGCCCGACAGTGCATGCCGGGCTGCTGACGGGAACGATTCTTGCGCCACTCCCGCCGGGTCGGTCTGCCGCTCACGTTGGCCTGCCCTCACGTTGGTCTGCCCCTCATGTTGGCCTGCCCACGTGGGCTGTCCCCGGCGGCTGCAAGCCCTTCCCCTCCTCCCGAACCCGGAGATCCCATGAAAAAGTTAAGTACCTGTCTGGCCGTCAGCGGCGTGCTCGCCGCCAGCGTGGTCGGCGCGTTGATGCTGGCTTCGCCCGGCCCGACCACGCGGGCGCGCCGCCAGTCGCCGCGGCCCGGCCTGGCCTTCCATGCAAAGGCGTTGCGTGCCGGCGTGGCGGCCGTCGCCGCGGGCCGGCTTGCGCAGGAGCGCTCTAATGACGAGGAGTTGCGGCGCCTGGCCGAGCGCATCGAGCAGGACCACATCGCCTCCAATGCAGCCCTGGCCGAAGCCAGCGGCCTGCCGTCGAGCGAGCCGGGACTGGCGCACCAGATCCGGCTCGACCGGCTCGAGCGCCTGTCGAGCGACGCGTTCGACCCTGCCTGGCTGGAGCACATGCATCGTGGCCATGCCCAATCGATCGCGCTTTACCAGCGGGCTGAACGCACCGCCACCGAGCCGCAGACCCTCGCCCTGGTCGAGGACGCACTGGGCATGCTGCGAGGCCACACCGAGCAGATCGATGCTCTGCTGGCGACGGTGCGACCCGGGATGCACGGCGGAGCTCCAGACCACGAGCTCGGCCAGACCAACCCGGAGGATGCGGACGATGCCGGCCCGCAGCCGGGCGCGCTGGCGCACTAGTCACGATTCCAGATCGGGCCCTCCGGGCCAACGGACAGCTCGAAGGCTCGCTGGCACGGGAGTTGCGACATCCAGATCGCCTCATCCCGAGGCGTATCCACAGCTCCCGGAGAGCGACCATGCCGAACAACAATCCGCAGGGTGAAAACCAGCACACCAAGCGTGCCGGTGGCAGCAGCCAGAAGCAGGACAGCCAGAGCAGCAGCGGCCGCAATGGATCGCAGGGCAGCAAGCAGGCCAAGAGCGCTGGTAGCAGCAGTTCCAAAAAGCAACAGCGTTGATGTAAAAGGCGCGCGCGCCCTCCCCTCCCGGGGCGCGCGCCTTTTTCAGGAAATACTGGGACGCTCCTTTTTTCCTCCGGAAATTTCTTCCGCAGCCGCTCCCCGCACAGCCGATCTTTGCGCCGCGGGCATGGCACGTCCCTTGCGACCCTTTTTCTGACCCCCGGCAAAGGGAGCGCAATGAAGGCCCTGACCTACTAAGGCGCGCACGACGTGCGCGTGGAAACCGTCCCCGACCCCATCCTCCAGTACGAGCAGGACGTCGTGCTGCGGGTGACTGCGACCGCCATCTGCGGATCCGACCTGCACCTGTACCGCGGCAGCATCCCACTGGTAAAGGATGGCGACATCCTCGGCCACGAGTTCATGGGCGTCATCGAGGACGTCGGCCCGGGCGTGACCGGGCTCAGGAAGGGCAACCGCGTGGTGGTCCCGTTCAACATCGCCTGCGGCCAGTGCTTCTTCTGCGAGCGCGAGCAGACCGCCGCCTGCGAGAACTCCAATCCCGACCGTGGCGCGATCCTCAACAAGAAGGACATCCCCTCGACCGCCGCGATGTTCGGCTATTCCCATCTGTATGGCGGCGTGCCCGGGGGCCAGGCCGAGTTCGTGCGCGTGCCGTACGCGGACACCAACACCCTGAAGCTGCCCGACGGACTCAGCGACGAGCAGGTGCTGTTCCTGTCCGACATCCTGCCCACCGGCTACCAGGCCGCGGTCAATGCCGGGATCACCCAGGGATCGAGCGTGGCGATCTTCGGCGCCGGGCCGGTCGGCTACATGAGCGCGGCCTGCGCGCGGCTGCTCGGTGCCGAGCGCATCTTCATGGTTGACCACCACCCCTACCGGCTCGATTTCGCCAGGCGAACCTACGGGGTGGAAACGATCGACTTCGACGAGCACGACGACCCGGCACAGCTCATCAACGACGCGATCCAGGGCCGCGGCGTCGACGCGTCGATCGATGCGGTGGGTTTCGAGGCGAAGGGCAGCACGACCGAGACGGTGATGACCAAGCTCAAGATCGAAGGCAGCAGCAGCAAGGTGCTGCGCCAGGCGATCGCCTGCACGCGACGCGGCGGAACAGTCAGCGTGCCCGGCGTGTACGCCGGATTCATCCACGCGTTCCTGTTCGGCGACGCGTTCGACAAGGGCTTGTCCTTCAAGATGGGACAGACCCACGTGCTCAAGTACATGCCGGAGCTGCTGGAGCAAATCCAGATGGGCAACCTGAAGCCGGAGGTGATCATCGCCCATCGCATGCCGGTGTCGGAAGCGGCGCGCGGCTACGAGATGTTCAACGAAAAGCAGGACGACTGCCGCAAGATCGTGTTGACGCCAGGTTGACGTTGTGTCGACGGCAGCTGCGGCCCAGAAAACAGCGGTCGGAAACATTGGTCCTGCAGGCAATAAGTTCACCGCTCCGTCGGATTTGGCACGCTCTGCGAAGGCTCGTCTTGTGGCACGCGAATTGCGACATTCCAGTGTCGGCACCTTGCCGGCGAAACCCCACAATCGGAGCACGTCATGGCTAATCAACGCGATCAACAAGGTCAGGGCCGCCAGGGCCAGAATGAACAACAGCAGGGCCAGGGCCGCCAGGGCCAGAACGAGCAGCAGCAGGGCCAGGGCCGTCAAGGCCAGAGCGAGCAACAGCAGGGCCAGGGCCGCCAGGGCCAGAGCGAGCCACAGCAGGGCCAGGGCATCAATCGAGAACAAGAACAAGACCGCACGCAGCGCCGCTAAGCCTGCCACTGTCGAACGCCTCGGGCCCCTGTCCCGGGGCGTTCTTTTATGTGGCGGCGAGCGGGCGGCGGCGAGCGGGCATTGAAGACACGCCCCAGGCAGGACATCTCGACAACGCTGCGAGAAGGACCTCATGAAGCGTTTCGAGCCCGAAGACCTCTACCGCCACCGCACCTTGCAGGCCCTCGACGGGTCGGCCAGCCACGGCCGTGCAGTGGTCCTGGTGAGCCGCGCCCTGCAGCAAGCCGATCACTACGAATCGATGGTGTGGCGGATCGCGGCCGGCGACGATCCATGCCCGCTCACCTCGCCCGCATTCAGCGCGCAGTCGCCGCGGCTGAGCCCCGACGGCAGCACCCTCGCCTTCCTGTCGAGGCGCGATGGCAACAGCACGAAGGTCCACCTGCTCCCGCTCGACGGCGGTGAGGCGGCCGCGCTGACCGACGAGCACATCCAATCGATCCTGGGCTGGTCCCACGACGGCCACCGGCTGCTCGCAACCGTTCAGGTCGACTGGTGCGAAGACCGCAATGCGCCCGCGGCAGACCCGCCGGCCGAAGGCCCGGTGGTCGCCAACTTCCTGCCCTACAAGCTCGACGGCAGCGGCTACTCGACCGGCCATCGAAGCCATCTGTGCGCATTGGATGCTGACAGCGGCGCGCTCACCGCGCTGGTCGAAGGCGACTTCGACGTCAGTGGGGGATCCTGGTCACCCGACGGCCGCTCGCTGGCGTACACCCGCAAGCGCGCCGGCCGGGAGCGCCATCGCAGCGACCTGTGGCTGGCCGATGCCGACGGTGCCAACGCACGACAGGTCACGCACGACCTCGCTTCGGTCCAGGGCGCGGCCTGGTCGCCCGACGGGCGCTGGATCGCATTCGTTGGCAGCGAGCGCGAAGGCGACTCGCTGCTGGGGCTGTGGCTGCTCGAAGTCGCCCAGGGCTCGCTGGAGCGTCTCGACCGGGAGCTCGAAATAGCCACCGGAAACCCGTTGTGGCACCCCGACGGCGACCGGCTGGCGGTCATCGCCGCATACCGCGGCCTTCAGGAAATCGCCATCGTCGGCGTGCGCGGCGGGCCTACCCGGCGCCTGCACGCCGACCTGCGCCACGTGCTGCAACTGGCACAGCACCGCGACCGGCTGCTGTTCGGCGTCGCCAGCATGCGCCGACCCTGCGAGGTGCATTCGGCGCGCTGGGACGGCGGGGACGAGCAGCGCCACAGCGCTTTCAACCGCGCCTGGTTTGCCCGCCGCAGCCGCCCGCGGGTGTCCAAGCGCGGGTTCGAGGTGCCCGATGGCAACGGCGGCACCGAAATCATCGAGGCCTGGCTGCTGCTGCCGCCGGAGGAAACGTCCGGTCCCTATCCGCTGCTGGTCGACATGCACGGCGGCCCGCACAGTTACACCCTGATCGACTATGCCGCGCATGTGCACTGGTATGCCCTGTGTTCGCGCGGATGGGCGGTGCTGTCGCCGCATGCGGTCGGCTCGGGCAGCTACGGCGGCGAGTTCGCGCGGCGCCTGCGCGGCCACTGGGGCGAACTCGACCTGCCGCAGTATCTGGCGGTCATCCGGACGCTGCAGGACGAAGGCCTGGCCGACGAGCGCCTGGCCTGTACCGGCAAATCCTACGGCGGCTTCCTGAGCGCGTGGTCGATCGGCCAGTGCGACGTGTTCAAGGCCGCGGTGGTATCGGCACCGGTCAGCAATATCGAATCGCATGCGGGCTCGTCCGACAGCGGCTACTACGTCAGCCCGTACGCAATGGACGGTGAGATCAACGAGGTGCGCGAGCGCTACCACGCCCTGTCGCCGGTCAAGTACTGCATCGATGTCGGCGCGGCGACCTTGATCCTGCAAGGCGAGGACGACCAGCGCTGTCCGCTTGGCCAGGCCGAAGAGCTGTTCGCCAACCTGATCCGCTGCTCGAAATCGCCGGTGCAGATGGTGGTCTATCCCGGCGGCAGCCACTCGTTGTCCGGCAGCGGCAAGCCCAGCCACCGAGTCGACTACCACCGCCGACTGACCGACTGGGTGCAGCGCTGGGCCGGGCAGAGAGCCGACGTCTGATTCCGCCGCAGCGCCCTGGCTACGGCTTGCGAGCTCCAATCGTCGCAAGAACGTAGGGTGGGCACGCTTTTCGTGCCCACCGTCGCCGGCCGCAAGAGCGTGCCCACCCTACGCCTGGGCAGCGCTGCCGGCGTTGCGCAGCTTGTCCACGACCGACTCGAACGAGCCCGGCCGTCCCAGCAGGAACCCCTGCAGCTCGCCGATTCCATGCTGCCGCAGCCAGTCGAGCTGCTCCTGCGTCTCCACGCCCTCGGCCACCGTATCCAGGCCGAGTGACTGGGCCAGGCTGATCACCGACTGGCAGATCGAACGGTCGTTGGCGTCTTCGTGCAGGTCGCGCACGAACGAGCGGTCGATCTTTAGCCGGTCTATCGGCAGCCGCTTCAGGTAGGCCAGGCTGGAGTAACCGGTACCGAAGTCGTCGATCGAGATGCTCACCCCCAAGGTCGCCAGGCGCTGCATCGTGTCGATCGCGCGCTCGGGGTGGGCCATGATCACGCTCTCGGTCAGTTCCAGCTCGAGCGCGCCGGGCGGCAGCGAACCGGCCTGCATCGCGCGCACGACATCGGCATGCAGGTCCTCGGTGAACTGCGCGGCCGACACGTTCACCGCCAACCGCACGTGCCCCAGCCCGGCATCGACCAGCATGCGGTGATGCCGCGCCGCTTCCATCAGCACCCAGCGGCCAATCTCGACGATCAACCCGCTTTCCTCGCACACCGCAATGAACTGGCCCGGCGGCAGCTCGCCGAACTCCGGATGCTCCCAGCGCAGCAATGCCTCCAGCCCCAGCGGCCGCCCCAGCGGCGAGAAGATCGGCTGGAACACCAGGCAGAACTCCTCGCGCGCCAGCGCCTCGCGCAGCCGCGAGATCAACCGCAACCGCTGCGACACCTCGCTGTCGAACTCCGGCTGGTAGGGCACCGCGCGGTTGCGGCCCTGCTGCTTGGCCTGGTACATCGCCAGGTCGGCGCGCATCAGCAGCGACTCGGCGGTGGTGCCCGATTCGGGATAGGTGCAGTAGCCGATGCTCGGCGTCAGCGTGTAGCTCACTCCCTCGATCTCGATGGGTTCGGACACCTGCGCGGTCGCGCGCTCGAGCACCTGGTCCAGGCTGCGCCGGTCGGAAACCTCGTTGAGCACCATCACGAACTCGTCGCCGCCGAACCGGCCGACGCTGTCGGTGTCGCTCACCAGCGCCGACAGGCGCCTGGCGATGGTGCGCAGCACCGCATCGCCGGCGCCGTGCCCGAGGTTCTCATTGACCAGTTTGAAGTCATCCAGGTCGACGAATATCACCGCCACCTGCCGCCGGTAACGCGCGGCATTGCGCACTGCCTGCCCCAGCCGGTCCAGCAGCAGCTCACGGTTGGGCAGGCCGGTCAGGTCGTCATGGGTCGCGCGCCAGGCGAGTTGCTCCTCATAGCGATGCCGCTCGGTGACATCGGCCAAGACGCCGACGTGATGGGTCACGCATCCTTGTTCGTCGTGCAGCGCATCGAGATGGAAATCATTCCAGAACAGCTCGCCGTTCTTGCGGTAGTTGCGCATCGTGACCGTGGTACCGCGCCCCTCGGCCAGGGCATGGCGCACGGCGGCAAGCGCCGGCTGGTCACGGTCCTCGCCCTGCAGGAAACGGCAGTTGCGGCCCAGCACTTCATCGGCGTCGTAGCCGCTGATCCGCTCGAACGCCGGGTTGACGTAGACGATCGGGTGGTCCTCGGCGACCGCATCGGTGACCACGATCCCGCTGTCGGTGTTCTCCACCGCACGGCGCAGCAGGCGCAACTCGGCCGCCACGCGGTGTTTCTCGGTCAGGTCGAGCATGCCGCCGACCATGCGGATCGGTGCGCCGCGGGCATCGCGCATCAGGAAGCCGCGATCGAGCACCTCGGCATGGCTCCCGTCGCCTCGCTGGAACCGATATTCGTGCTCCCACTCAAGCCGGTCGGAGGCGAGCACGCGCTGCAGGCTCGCCCGGACCGCCTCGATGTCGCCAGGGTGGATCAGCGACTGCCATGTCTGCGTGGCCGAGGGCATTTGTTCCCGGTCATGGCCGAAGCCGCTGTAGAAGCTGTCGCTGAGCCACAGCGTGTCCTTGACGATGTCCCAGTCGTAGATGGCATCGCTAGTGGCGCGCGCGATCAGCCGGAAACGCTGCTCGCTGCACTCGCGCTCGGTCACATCGTGGGCGGCCACGAGCCGCGCCGGCTGGCCGTCGAATTCGACATCGTGCAGGTGGATCTCCGCGCGCAGGGTGCTGCCGTCGCGGCGCCGATGAGTCCACACGCGTCCCTGCACGTGCGCGGCGTCCGACTGCGCCGCGTCCCGCATGGCCTGCCTGTGCTCGGGCGGGCGTATGTTCAGCACGGTCATTTCGAGCAGTTCGCCGCGGCCGTAGCCGTAGTGCTCCAGGGCCGCGTCATTGACCGCCAGGAATTTCAAGGTCTCCAGCTCGAACACCCACATCGGGATCGGATTGTGGTCGAACAGGAAGCGATACTGCGCCTGCGCCTGGTCCAGCAGCGCGCTTGTCGCGGGGCGTAGATCGTTTGCGTCGGCGGAGCGGTCGCGATCGGCATCCATGTCGCCAATCTAGTCCCACCCGGGGGCAGCTGTGGTGAATGGGTTGTGACCTTGCGCCCGTGCCTGTGGGAGCGCCCCATGGGCGCGACCGTGCCATGCGTAGTACGGCGATCGCGCCCATGGGGCGCTCCTACAAAGGCGCTGCGCGCTGGCGGTGCTTGAGCCGCCGCAGCGAATCCACCAGCGCCATCAGGGCGGCCGGCTCGACCGGCTTGACCACATGCGCATCGAACCCGCTCTGCTCGCTGCGGCGCCGGTCTTCGCTCTGGCCCCAGCCGGTCACCGCGATCAACACGATGTCCGCGCCCCAGGGCTGCTGCCTGAGCTGTCGGCACACCTCGTGCCCGTCCGGTTGCGGCATGCCCAGGTCGAGCAGCACCACGTCGGGCCGGAACGATGCGGTGGCTTCGATCCCGTCCGACCCGCCATAGGCCGCACGCACCTCGTGGCCGGAAATGCGCAGGAACAGCGCCAGCGAGTCGGCACTCTCATGATTGTCATCGACCACCAGAATGCGGTGCACCATCTGCTGGCTGCCGTCGCCTTCAGGTGCGGTGGGGCCGGCCGCCACCGCGCGAGGCGTGTGCAGCGGCAGGCGGACCACGAATTCGCTGCCATGGCCGAGGCCTTCGCTGCGCGCCTCGACCTGCCCGTCGTGCAGCGCGACCAGGCTGCGCACCAGGGTCAGGCCGATGCCCAGCCCACCCTGCGCGTAGCCCCGCGACTGGTCGATCTGCGCGAACATGTCGAACACCCGCGGCAGCATGTCCGGCGCAATGCCCAGGCCGTTGTCGCGCACCGAGACCACCACGCAATCGCCCTCGCGGCGGGCGGCCAGCCTGATCCGGCCACCGCTGTGGCTGTACTTGGCCGCGTTGTTGAGAAGGTTGGCGAACACCTGCGACATCCGCACCGGATCGACGTGTAGCGGCAACGGCTCGTCCGGCAGGTCGATCTCGATGTGGTGCTGGCCGGCATCGATCAGTGGCTTGCTGGTCTCCACTGAGTTGCGCACCACCTCCGACAGGTCGATCCGCTCGCAGCGCAGCTCGATGTTGCCGCGGGTCACGCGCGAGACCTCCATGAGGTCGTCGACCAGCCGCACCAGGTGCTTGACCTGGCGTTCCATCATCTCGTGAAGTTGGGCGGCGTCGGGCTCGTCGTCGTGCTTCATCCGCAGGATGTGCAGGCAGTTGCGGATCGGCGCGAGCGGGTTGCGCAGCTCGTGTGCCAGCGTCGCCAGGAACTCGTCCTTGCGCCGGTCGATGTCGCGCAGCGATTCCTCGGTCTGCTTGCGCTCGGTGATGTCGAGCACCGATCCGAGCATCAGCAGCGGCCGGCGCGGGGACTCGTCATCGCGCTCGTGGTCGCTGTTGGCCTCGTCGAACAGCGTCTGCCCGCGCGACACGGCCCAGCGGATGCTGCCGTCGCGGTGGACCCAGCGAAACTCCTCGCCATAGCGGCCGTCACCCTCCGGTCGCGTCGCGGCCTTCAACGCAGCGATCACGCGCGGCCGGTCCCCGGGATGAATGCGGGCGGCGATCTCCTCCAGCGACGGCGAGGCGTCTGGTTCGAGGCCGCAGATCTCGCGCGTGCGCGCATCCACGCGGATCGTGCCCGGCGCGGGCTCCCAGCTCCAGGTGCCGAGCTTAGCCACGGTCAGCGCCAGCGATGCGCGCTCGTCGCTGACCCGTAGCGCCTCCTCCACGCGCTTGCGGTCGGTGATGTCCAGGCTGACGCCGGCGACCCGGGTCGGCTCGCCGGCGGGGTCGTAGAACACGCGGCCGCGCGCGATGATCCAGTGCAGGCTGCCATTGGGCCAGTTCGCTCGGAACTCCGCGTCGAAATCCTCCACCTGGGTCACGGCCTTCATCACCTGGCGCTTCAGGAGCTCGCGGTCGTCGGGGTGCACCAGTTGATCGAGAAAGCGGGTGTAGTCCAGCGGCGCGTCGGGGGGCAGGCCGAGGTGGGCGCGGCACAGCTCGTCGCCGCTGAATTCCCGTCCCGGCAGGCACAGCTCCCACGAGCCCAGCCGGCCGGTGTCGAGCGCGACGCGCAGGCGCTCCTCGTTTTCGGCAAGGCCACGCATCGCGCGCGCGCGTTCGATGGACTCCCAGCACCGGTTCGCCACCAGCCGGGTCCATTCGATTTCATCGTCGCTCCATGCCCGCGGCGTGCCCTGGTAACCACTGATGGTCGCCACCAGCCGACCGTCCTTGCGCAGCGGAACGGCCAGGATCGCGCGGATCTGCAGTTCCGCGTAGCGCGCACGCTGCTGCTCGGTGAGCCCCTCGTGCTCGACATCATCCTCCCAGAACGGCCGTCCGGCGCGCATCGCATCGTGCAGGACCTCGCCGAAATCCGACAGGCGAAAACGCCCCGCGATGCTCGGCAGCCCGGGGCTGTAGTTGCCGACCACCGTTTCCCAGTCCTCATCGGCGTCGACCTCGACATAGGCCGCGCCGTCCAGCTTGAGGTGCTCGCCGAGCACACGGACCACCGCCAGCGCGATTTCGTCGGGGTCCGACAGCGGCATCGCGGCATCGTCGACCGCCACCAGCAGGCGGTCACGATCCTCGACCCGCTTGCGCTGGGTGATGTCCTGGGTGACCGCCATCGCCGCGATGATCGCGCCGCTGTCATTTCTGATCGGCGAGACATCGCTGCTGACCCAGACCATGCCGCCGTCGGCTTGCACACAACGCTGGTCGACGGCGAACGCCTGGCCGTTGTCGAGCATGCGCTCAAACAGGACATTGCTGACCGGCAGGTCTTCGGGATGGACCAGGTCCTGCATGCACATGCCGATCAACTGCTCGCGGCTGTGCCCGACGATTTCGCAGTAGCGATCGTTGACCATGCTGAAGCGGCCATCGACATCGGTGTAGGAGATCCCGCCGCCGGCCTGGTTGAATATGGAGGCGAACCGGCGCTCGCTCTTGCGCAAGGCAGTCTCGGCATCGGCGCGCTCGAGCCGCAGGTGGATGCGTGCGGTCAGCTCGCGCAGCAGGTCGACCTCCCCGGACTGCCAATTCGAGACGTGGTCGCGGTGCGCGGCCAGCACGAATTTCCAGTGTCCCTCACTGAAGAACGGCACCACCACCTGCGACCTCACTCCGTGCTCCATGTATGCCTCGGAGAGATCGACGGTGCGCGGATCGCTGGCGACATCGTCGACCACGACGACTTCACCGGCGCGCAACGCCTCCAGGAACGGCTTGCTGACGAAGTCCGAGAAACGGTGCGGCCCGGGTCCGATCTCGGGCTGCGCACCCTCCGTGCGGTAGACGAGCCTCAGATGCTCGGCGGCTTCGTCCACCTCGCCGAAGGTCAGCCAGAGCAGACCGAAGTGCAAGCGCATCATGGCCCCGATCGTGCGCATGATCGCGTGGGCGTCGGTCAGTACCGACAGCTCACGGCTGACCCTGGACAGAAACTCGAGGTTGAGTTCCTCACGCTTGCGCCCGCTGATGTCGCGGAACAGGATTGCGACGTGCCGCAGATGCGGCGCATCGATGCGGCAGGCGTAGACGTCGAACCAGCGGCCCATCGCATCCGCCGATGCCTCGAAACGGGCCGGCTCGCCGGTCAGCGCGACGCGCGCGTACGCCTCGACCCAACCCTGCTCGAGGCCGGGCACTAGTGCCCGCATGGTCTTGCCTTCCGCATCGTGCAGATCAGTCTGATCGACGAACGCCGGGTTGGTTTCGAGGAAGCGGTAGTCGACCGGCTCGCCGGCATCGTCCAGCAGCACCTCGACCACGCAGTAGCCCTGGTCGACAGAATCGAACAGCGCCCGGTAGCGGCCCTCGCGGTCGGCCAGCGCACGGGTCACGCGCGCACGCTCGATCGACTCCCAGCAGCGGTGCGCGACGATGCGGCACAACTCGGTTTCGTCTTCGACCCAGGCGCGAGGGAACTTGCGGTGCACCGCCAGCACAGCCGCCAGCCGGCCGCCCTTGTGCAGCGGCACCGACAGGCTTGCCCGCGCGTGCAGTGCCCGATGCAGGTCGAGGTGGCCGGCGATACGTGGATCGGTTTCGGCGTCCTCGATCGTGAACACCCGGTCCTCGAGCATGGCCCGCAGCAGAGCGCCTCCGAAATCCCCGATACGCCGGGCGCCGCGCATTGCGGGCATGTCGCCGCGCCGGAAATCCCCGAGCATCGTGCTGTGGTCCTCGTCCTGGTGGACCTCGGCGAAGATCACGCGGTCGGCATCGAGGTGCCCGCGCAACAGCGCACCGGCGGCGGCGAGCATCGTCTCCGGTTCGACCAGCATCCGCAGCGCCGCGTCCAGCCGCAGCAGGAACTCGTTGCGTCGCTGCGCCTGCTTGCGTTCGGTGATGTCCAGCGCCATCGCGATCACGAACCGTCGCCCGTCGCGCAGAGTGCCCGGGGAGGAGGCGCTGAAGCTCCAGGTACGGCGCTCGCCGGCGCGGGTGTCGAACTCGAAGTCCGTCGCCAGAGTGCCGCCGCGGTCGAACACGCCGCGCACCGCGTCAAGGATGTCGTTGCCGTAGGCCTGGGTCAGCCAGTAGCGCAGTTGCGCGACGTCGTGCAGTCCGTATCCGGTGAGCTCGGTCCATGCGTGGCTCAGCTGCAATACCTCGCCGTCCTCGGCGTGCATCATTACCGGGATGGGCGCGTCCTGGACGGCCCGGCGGAACTGCTCGCCGCTCTGGTGCAGGGCCTCTTCCACGCGTGCACGCTCGATCGCCACCGCCGCGGTGCGCGTGGCGATGCGGATGATCTCGCTGTCCTGCGGGCTGGATTCCTGCGGTTCGCGGTAGTACAGCGCAAAGGTCCCCAGCACCTCGTCTTCGCTGGACAGGATCGGCGTGGACCAGCACGCACGCAATCCGCAGGGCACGGCGACATCACGGTAGTCGTCCCACAGCGGATCGGTGGCGATGTCGCTCACGTAGACCGGCTCGCGGCGGTACACCGCGGTGCCGCAGCTGCCGGCCCTTGGGCCGATGGCAATGCCGTCGACGGCCTGGTTGTATGCCTCCGGCAGGCTTGGTGCTGCGCCATGGCGCAGGTGCGCGCGGTCGCGGTCGAGCAGCAGCACCGAGGCGACCATCCCGTCTTCGGATACGGCCTCGACCACGTCGACCAATGCGTGCAGCACCTCCGGCAGCGGCTCGCCCCTGGCGATGCGCTCCAGCACGCCGGACAGCCCGGTCTGCAGGGTCTCGGCGCGCTTGCGGCTGCTGATGTCCAGCACCACCGCGCTCAGGCCCAGGTATTCGCCGTCCGGGCCACGCAGGGCATTGACGCTGCTGGTGGCCCACAGCGCGCCACCGTCCTTGCGCCGGTAGCACTTCTCGATGGTGAAGGCCGGGCCACCCTCTGCCAACCGTCGCACCGCCTCGCCGGTCTGTGCGAGGCTGACCGCGTCGGTGACGTCGGTGATGTTCAGCCCCAGCATCTCCTGCTCGCTGTAGCCGAGCATCTCGCACCAGCATTGATTGACGAAGGTGATCCGGCCGGCCGCGTCGGTCTGGACCACGCCGGTGATGGTGTGATTGACGATGTTCCGGTACCGCGCCTGGCTGGCGTTCAGCGCCTGCTGCCCCTGCGCGGCATCGATCACGGCCGAAGCGTACTGCGCCAGTTGCACCAGGATCGATTCGTCCTCGTCGGTGAATTCGCCGACGTGCTTGTCGGAAACCTGCACCACGCCGATGTTGCGCCCGTCGCCGCCGATCAGCGGCGCGGCCAGGCAACCCCGCAGCGGCGGGTGGCCCTCGGCACCCTCGCTGGACCCGCGCCATGCCGGATGCGCGAGCAGTTGTTCGTGGGTCAGCCGCATCGGCCGGTTGCTGCGGCCGACCTCGGCGAAGATGCCGCTGCCGCGCACCTGCTTCCCGAGATTGCGCGATTGCCGGTACTTGTCCGAGAGGGACACACTGGTGACGGCGGGCGACCAGTCGCCATCGTCGTCGCGGTTGCCGCCGTCGCCGCCCTCGCCATCGCCGTTGCGCACGCTGATCACGCACTGGTGCGTACCGATGATCTCGCGCACCCGGTCGGTGCATATCTGCAGCTTGGCCTCGATGGTCGGCGCCGTGCCCATGGCCAGCGTCGCCTGGGCGATCGCATGGAGCTGCTGCGCGCTGCGACGCGCACGCTCATCGGCCCGCATGCGCTCGATCCAGTCGGCGGCCTGGCGCGCCAGCAGGTCGATCAGGCGCAGGTCGCCGCGGGTGGGCGCGTGGTCGCGGTAGTGCGTGGACAACATTCCGAGCAACTCGCCCGAGCGGCTGCGCATCGGCGTCGACTGCACGGCCACGAACCCGGCATCGAGGATCACCCGGCGTGCTTCCTCGGTGAACACCGGACTGCTGACTACATCCTCCACGACGACCCGTCCGCCGTGCTGCATGGCCACCCCGCATGCAGAATCGGCGCCGTCGACGAGATCGAAGTAGCTTTGGAACGCGAGATCGAGCCCCCGACTGGCGCTCAGGCGCAATACCACGTGATCGTCGGAATGCCGCTCCAGCAGCTGCGCGTTGCCGGCGTCGGCACCGGTGAGTTCGACCGCCGCATCGACGATGTCCTGCAACAGGCTTGCCTGGTCGCCGCGGCTGACCAGGCGCATGCTCAGTTCGTGCAGTCGTCCCGCGGCAACCAGATCCATGCCCCCGTCAGCCACGGACGCCCCATCGCTCGGCGGTGCCTCGCGGGCACCGGCGACAGGTTTCACGTACTCATCGCGAGCGTTGCGCTCACTCATCGAAGGGCCGCCTCCGCTGGCAAATGGCGGGAACCCCTTGGTTATACGCCGTACAGCGTAATTTCACGTCACATGATGATGCTGAAACCTGCTTCGCGCTGGCGCGAGCCGGTTGCGGCGCACTCGCATCTAATACGCACGGTGCGACCGCCCCCCTGAGCGCCACGTTTACGGATCGGTGAGCAACCGCCAAGTGCTTCCGGGTAAAGTGTCGGCCTGATGTCTTGTCACGCCATCCTTCTGCGCCTGCTGCTGTGCGTCAGCCTGTTTCTGAACGGGGCGGGCCACGCCGTGTCGGCCGAGCACGTCCCCCTGGAGCGTGGCGTTGCCGCGGTCCAGGACGCCCGGCTTTCGCCGCCGCCGCCGGATATCCTCGCCGCAGGGCATGCAGCCGGACCCTGCCACGAGGAGGCGGGTCCACACGCGGGCGGAGCGACGCCCGCGCCTCGTGACTCCGGCATGCAGCACGGCCCGGACCAGACCCACGCCGGATGCTGCGAACCGTCAGCGTGCAGCTGCGCCTGCCTGCAACTCGCGATGGGGACGCCCGCGGCCCTCCTGCCGCACGGGGCGGTCGTCGGCCACAGCGGCGAGGCCGGCGCGCTCATGAGCGGCCATCCTCCGCCTGTCCTGCCGCATCTGATCCGGCCGCCAATCGGCTGAGTCCTTGCGGTGCCTTGCGTGGCGCGTCCAGCACCTGAGTGCGCTGCGTCCGGTTCCTGCCCGGTCCAACCCGCTCGTGCCGCGTATCGGATGTCCGGCATGTCCGGCATGCGGCGGCCGTTCCGCGGCAGAAAACAACGTTCCCCAGTGGAGTCATACATGGCATTCAGTTCTTCGGGTTCCGGACCGCTCGATCCGGCCACCCCGTCGCGGCGCCGGTTCGTGCAGGGCCTCGCCGCCGGCGGCGCAATTGCAGGGCTCGGCCTGTGGCCGGAGCCGGTCTGGGCGCTCAAGTCGCTCGGCCAGAAAACCGTGCTGGCCGGCACCGAGTTCGACTTGGCCATCGGCGAGACGCCGCTCAATTTCACCGGCGCCACCCGCACCGGCATCACCGTCAACGGCTCGGTGCCGGCGCCGCTGCTGCGCTGGCGCGAGGGCGACACGGTCAACCTGCGCGTTTCCAACCGCCTGCCGGAAAATTCCATCCACGGCCATTCCACCTCGCTGCACTGGCACGGCATCCTGCTGCCGGCCAACATGGACGGCGTGCCGGGGCTGAGCTTCGACGGCATCCATCGTGGCAAGACCTACCCCTACCGCTTCGACGTGATCCAGGGTGGCACCTACTGGTATCACAGCCATTCCGCGTTCCAGGAGCAGGCCGGCGTCTATGGCGCGCTGGTGATCGATCCGCTGGAGCCTGAGCCGTTCCGCTATGAGCGCGACTACGTGGTGCTGCTGAGCGACTGGACCGACCTGGACCCCACCGCGCTGTTCTCCCGGCTCAAGAAGATGTCGCACTACGACAACATGTCCCAGCGCACCGTCGGCGACTTCATCGACGACGTGCAGGAGCACGGCCTCGCGGACACGGTGCAGAACCGCAAGCTGTGGGGCGAGATGCGGATGAGCCCGACCGACCTGTCGGACGTCAACGGCAACACCTACACCTACCTGCTGAATGGCACCACGTCGCTGGGCAACTGGACCGGTCTGTTCCGCTCCGGCGAGAAGGTGCGGCTGCGCTTCATCAACGGCTCGTCGATGACCCATTTCGACGTACGCATCCCCGGTCTGAAGATGACCGTGGTCGCCGCCGACGGGCTTTACGTGCGGCCGGTATCGGTCGACGAGTTCCGTATCGCGACGGCCGAGACCTTCGACGTGATCGTCGAGCCCACCGGGCAGGATGCGTTCACCATCTTCGCCCAGGACCTCGGCCGCACCGGCTACGTCAGCGGCACGCTGGCGGTGCGCGAGGGGCTGCGCGCAGCGGTGCCGCAGGTCGATCCGAAACCGGTGCTGACGATGGCCGACATGGGGCATGGCGGCATGGAGCACGGCATGGAGCACGGTGGACACGACATGTCGGCGATGTCCGGTAGCGCCAACGCCGGCATGGACCATTCCGGCATGAACCATCCCGGCATGAATCATGGTGCCGGCGGCATGCAGTCCCACCCCGCCAGCGAGACCGACAACCCACTGGTCGACATGCAGACCATGACCCCGGCGCCGAAACTCGACGACCCCGGCATCGGCCTGCGCGACAACGGCCGCCGGGTGCTGACCTACGCCGACCTGCGCAGCGCCTTCCCCGACCCCGACGGCCGCGCGCCCGGCCGCACCATCGAACTGCACCTGACCGGCCACATGGAGCGCTTCGCGTGGTCGTTCGACGGCATCAAGTTCTCCTCGGCCGAACCCCTGCAACTGAAGTACGGCGAGCGCGTGCGCATCGTGCTGGTCAACGACACCATGATGACCCACCCGATCCACCTGCACGGCATGTGGAGCGACCTGGAGGACGAGGACGGCAACTTCCTGGTCCGCAAGCACACCATCGACATGCCGCCGGGCACCAGGCGTAGCTACCGCGTGCGCGCCGACGCGCTGGGCCGATGGGCCTACCACTGCCACCTGCTGTACCACATGGAAGCGGGCATGTTCCGCGAAGTGCAGGTGCTGGAGTGACCGACATGATTCCTTCCCAAAGCCGTCTGCGCCTAGGTGCGCTCGGCCTGGCGATTGCACTGGCCGGCGGCGTCCTGCCCGCCTTTGCGCAGCAGACCGAGCACTCCCGGCACGCGCCGCCTTCGGAACCCGAACACGACCCGCACACCGGGCACGCGATGCCGATGCAGGACGAGCGCGACGGAGCCCACAGTGACTCCCACAACCAGGCAGGCCCGCCGCCGGTGGACCAAGAAGCGATGGGACACGCCGCCATGGGTCACGACCTGCCGGGCACGTCCGCCGATCTACCGGCGGACGCCGCGCCGCGCGAGCCGATCCCCGAAATCACCGCCGCCGACCGCGCCGCCGCGTTCCCCGACGTCGCCGGTCACAGCGTCCACGACACCGCGACTCTCTGGTTCGCCCAGTTCAACCGCCTGGAAACCTGGGACGCCGACGACGGCAATGCACTGGGCTGGGAAGGCAGCGGCTGGATCGGCAACGACCTGGAGCGCCTGTGGATACGCAGCGAGGGCGAATGGACCGACGGAACGACCGAGTCGGCGGATGTCGAACTGCTGTATGGCCGCGCCGTCGCCACCTGGTGGGACGCGGTGGCCGGCATCCGCCACGATTTCGGCGAACACCCGTCGCAGACCTTCGCCGCGGTCGGCGTGATGGGCCTGGCGCCGTACATGTTCGAGATCTCGGCCACCGCCTACCTGGGCGAGTCCGGCCAGACCGGCGTCGCCCTGGAGGCCGAATACGACACGCGGTTCACCAACCGCCTGGTCCTGCAGTCGCTGATCGAGGCCGAAGCCTGGGGCAAGGACGACCCGCGCCGCGGCATCGGTTCGGGCCTTGGCAAGCTCGAAGCGGGCCTGCGCCTGCGCTACGAATTCACCCGGCAGTTCGCGCCCTATATCGGCGTGGTGCATGAGCGCGTGTACGGTGGCACCGCCGACCTGCACCGCGAAGAGGGCGAGGCGGTCGACGACACCCGCGTGGTCGCGGGCGTTCGTCTGTGGTTCTAGATAGCAACACCAAGGGGAACAACATGCCAATCACGACAAGCAGGTCAATGATCATCGGCGGCATTGTCGCCATCGCCGCGGTCGCGGCCGTGACCGCCGGCGTCATATGGTCCGGCGTCTACAACGTAGCCGCCGACGATGACCACACGCAGGCAGTCAGCACACTCTTGCAAACGGTGCGCGAGCGATCGATCGCAACGCGCATCGACGAGCTGCAGCCGCCGCCCGATCTGGCCGACCCGGCCCGCATCCGCCAGGGCGCGGGCAACTACGACGCCATGTGCACGGGCTGCCACCTCGCGCCCGGCATGGGCGAGACCGAGCTGAGCCGGGGCCTGAACCCGGCGCCGCCGAACCTGTCGAAGGCGGCGGTGGATGCGGCCGCGGCGTTCTGGGTGATCAAGCACGGCATCAAGGCCACCGGCATGCCGGCCTGGGGCGAGAGCATGGCCGACGAGTACGTCTGGAACATGGCCGCGTTCCTGCAGGAACTGCCCGGGCTGGACGCCGCGCAGTACGACGCACTGGTCGCCAGCAGCGGCGGCCATGATCACGGCGGCGGGGAGACGATGGAGCACGGGCACTCCGAAAGCGCGTCCGCCGACCACCACGATGCCGGGACCGCACACGACGAAGGGCGTGAAGCGGCAGGGGGTGCAACAGACGATCACCCGCACCCGCCCGGTGTGGCGGACGACCACCATGCCGCGGCCTCCAACCAGACGACCACCCACCGCCACGCGGACGGCACCGTCGAATCACACCCCGCTCCGCAGTCCGCGCCCTCACCCGAGCCGGCCGCGCCAGAGGCCGGCGACGGCCACGACCACCAACACTGACCACAGGGAAACCGCACCCATGAAAACCGCAATCTCGATGCTAAGCGCCGCACTGCTGCTCGGTATGGCCCTGCCCGTCCCTGCACAGACCCAGCCATCCTCATCCGATCACGCCCACCCGGCAGCGGCGAGCACGGCCGCGATGGACGTGCCTGCCGCTGCGCAGGCGCCGGTCGAAGTCGTCGATGCATTCGGCAAGGCGCTCGTCGCCGGCGATTTCGCCGAGGTCGAGACACTGCTCGATCCGTCGGTGATCATCCTGGAGAGCGGCGGCGCCGAACGCAGCCGCAGTGAGTACCTGAGCCATCACGCCCGGTCCGATGCCAAATTCCTGTCCGGTACCCACAGCACGCTGACCCACCGACGCGCACGCGTCGATGGCGACACCGCCTGGATCGCCAGTGAAAGCGAGCTGCACGCGAGCAGGGACGGCAAACCCATGACCCTGCTGAGCACCGAGACGGTCGTGTTGAACAACACGCCGGAGGGCTGGCGCATCGTCCACATCCACTGGTCCTCGCGACCGAAGAAATCCTGAGGAGAGACATGATGAAACTTCATGCCCTGACTACCGGCGCGCTATTGCTTGCCGCCATGGCGCTGCCCGCCTGCGCGCGGCAGACGCCGCCGACGGTGATCTCCGATGCCGCGGCGAAGCCCTCGGCACCGGCCGCGACAGTCGAGCCTGCCGCCACCGCCGACGATGCGGCGCTGCAACTCGAGCACATGGTCGTGCACAAGAGCGAGTTTTGCGGCTGCTGTCGCCTGTGGGTGGAGCACATGCGCGATGCCGGCTTCCAGGTCGAGGTGCGCAACGTCGACAACCTCAACCCGATCAAGCAGCAGGTCGGCGTACCGCTGGCGAAGGGCTCCTGCCACACCGCGCAGGTCGGCAACTATTTCATCGAAGGTCACGTGCCGGCGGCCGACGTGAAACGCCTGCTCGCCGAGAAGCCCGACGCCAAGGGGCTGGTGGTACCGGGCATGCCGCTGGGTTCACCCGGCATGGAAGTCCCCGATGGCACAGTCCATCGGTACACCGTGGAACTGGTCGGCCGCGATGGCACCACCACGCCCTTCGCGCAGCACGGCCCGACGGGGAAGTAGTCGGAAAAAGGGGCGGTGAAGCGGGCGCGCCGATGATCGCCCGCCGATCAGGAGGGTTCTCCAATGTCCCACCACCGAGCCGAACATCGCAGCCAGGAAGTGAACCGCTGCATCGACGATTGCACCCAGTGTCACGCGATCTGCCTGGAGACCATCAACTACTGCCTGGGCAAGGGCGGCAAGCACGCCGAGGCCCGGCACATCGCGCTGATGGCCACCTGCGCCGACGTCTGCGCGACCTGCGCCGATGCCATGCTGCGTGGCACGCAGGTGCACGGCGTGATCTGCGGCGCCTGCGCGAAGGTGTGCCGCCAGTGCGCCGACTCCTGCGCGGCCATGGGCGATGACCCCGAGATGCAGCGCTGCGTCGACATCTGCCGTCGCTGCGCCGAAAGCTGCGGAAGCATGAAGCAGTAGCACAACCCCTGTAGGAGCGGCTTCAGCCGCGATCGGCAACCGGTTGCAAGAGGTGCGCTAGAAAGGGCCGAGATGCCGGTCACCTGACTGGCGGTCGCGGGCATGGCCCGCTCCTACAGGTGTGTGCATCGCGAGATGCTCGGGCTTGGGAAAAAGTACTCTGGACAGGGCAGGCATGGACCGACCTCGCCGTCGGCGTCGCCGTTGCGGGAGTCGCACTGAAGGGCGGTATCGACATCCTGCACGACGCCCACCACGAGACGGACAAACACAAGGAGCACGCCGACAAGTGATGCCTGCTGCAGCGGCACCGTCGGTATCCGCGCCTGGAGGCGCGGCAGCGGCGGGCTGATGATGGCGCCGGCATCAACATCGCGACGTTCGTGATGATGTTGCGGGCGGTCATCCCGGCAGGTCCGCACGTCGCTTCGGACGCCCGGGCGAGCCGAGGCGCCAGGCACGTTGACAGCCGTTTAGAACGCGGTCACGGCGACGAATGCAGCCCGGGACGAGTCCGGCACGCTCTGGCAGCCCGCGAGCAGCAGCACAGCTGCGATCAGCACTGCCGGTCGCCGGGTGAGGCACAGGGTCGTCATCCCTGCGGGCTCTCCGCCACCTCCTGGCAATACTGCCGCAGGTGCTCGGGGAGGTCGGGCGGGCAGACGCCGCAAGCACGATTGCCGGGCACCGCGTGGTCGATGAATTTCGGATACGGCAGGTCGAGGTTCGCCATGAGCTCGACGAAATCCTCCAGCGTGCGATCGGCGCCGAGCCGTGGATTGCGCTGCTTCTCCTGCGCGATGCTGGACACCCGGCGGCCCTGGTAGTCATGCGCGGGATACACCAGCATTTCGCCCGGCAGGCCGAACAGTTTGCCGCGCACGCTTTCGAACAGCGCGTGCGAATCGCCGCTCTGGAAGTCGGTGCGGCCGCAGCCGTCGATCAGCAGGGCATCGCCGGTGAACACGCGGTCACCGGCGATGATCGCGAAGTGGTTGTCGGTATGGCCTGGCGTGTGCATCGGATCGAGCTGCAGCCCCCCGACGTGCAGCGGGACGCCGTCCTCGACCCCCACGTCCGCACACGGCAGCGAATCGAGCGCCGGATTCGCAATGCGGCTGCCGACTTCGCGCCTGAGCAGCGAGGCCGAGGTGATGTGATCGGCGTGGATGTGCGTGTCGAGCGTCATGACGAGCCGCAGGCCGAGGTCGTTGACCGCTTCGAGGTCGCGCTGCCAGGCGGGCATCACCGGGTCGACCAGCACGGCCTCGCCGGTTTCCGCGCAGCCCAGCAGGTAGGTGTAGGTAGAGGACACCGGCTCGAACAGTTGCCGAAAGATCATAGGCCGGGTCATGTTCATCGCGTGGCCTCCTCTCGCTGCACAAGTGCGACGACGGCCGGCTCCAGCGCCGCGAGTCCGGCGGCACGGCCGCGCTCGAGCGCGACATCGAGCGGGCGGCCGCGGTTGAGCGCTTCGTCCAGCGCCACCAGTGCTCCCGCGCGGTTGGAACTCGCGCAGTGGATCAGGACGCCGCCTTCGCCGCGTGCCTCGTCGAGCATGCGTCCGAAGCGCTGGACACGCTGGCGGTCGAGGTCGCCCGCGCCAGTGATCGGCAGAGACCTGTAGCGCATGCCGAGCCGTGCCGCTTCGGCCGATTCGTCGTAGTCCACTGTTTCACCGGGCGCGCGCAGGTCGGTCACCGTGCGCACGCCGTCGTGTGCGAGTTGCGCGAGCTCCTCAAGGGTGGGCTGTCCACCCGCGAAGGGTGGGCGTCATCGAAGGGAAGGGGCGAGGTCATGTGTCCTCCTGTTGGGGATGTCGGAACGTGGGCGGCGGCGTCACAGCCAGCCGAGTTCGAGTCCGGTGCGGTACAGCATGTAAAGCGCGACCACGACGATCAGGCTGGCGAGCACGAGGTTGAGCGCGCCCTTGCGGTCGGCTCCGGGCGGCAATCGACTCAGGGTCGGGGGTGCCGATCGCTCCGTAGATACTTGATCAGCGCGACGACGGCCAGCACCAGAAAAATGATGAGCAGCACGCCCAGCAACACGCAGCCGGCCATCATCCAGCCGCCCATCATGCCTTCACTCATCATCCCGGGACCGGGGCCCTGGCTGGCATGCGCAGCACCCGAGAGCAGGGCGAACCACGCCAGTAACAACGATGCATTCAACAGTTTCATGATCTTGTCTTCCTGTTGGGCAAGCACTCCGCTCGCTTTGATAGCTGACCGCGCCCACTGTGATCTCGAAGTGAGGTGTGAGCTGACACTTCAGTACAGCGCGGCGATCAGCGGACAGGACACGTCGCCTCTATGTGCGTGGCACTCCTTGACCAGCCTGGAAAGAGCCGACTCCATGCGCCTGAGGTCCTTCAGGCGGGCCCGGACATCGGTCAGGCGCAGCATGGCCAGTTCAGAGGCTTCACTGCAATGGGTGCCATCGGCCAGTTTCAGCAGCTGTGCGACTTCGTCCAGGGTGAACCCAAGCCGCTGCGCCGATTTTACGAACCTGACCCGCGCGACGTCCGCTGCGCCATAACGACGGATGCCGCCAGGCGGCTTTTCCGGTTCGATCAGCAGCCCTTTGCGCTGATAGAACCGGAGCGTTTCGACGGTGACTCCTGCTGCTTTCGCGAACGCGCCGATGGCCAGGTTTTCCGGACGTGACATGAGGCTTGACTCCGTACTTGACTACGGAGATATCGTAGCGCAACTGACCGATATCGGAAATAAAGGAACCCCTTGGACGAATCTCCCAAAGGTCGCAACGCGCTGGCCGCCGGCGGCATCGCGGCGATCCTTGCGTCCACCTGCTGCCTCGGGCCGCTGGTGCTGGTCACGCTCGGCTTCAGCGGGGCATGGATCGGCAATCTGTCGGCACTGGATCCGTACCGTCCGCTTTTCATCGGCGCGGCGCTGATCGCGCTGTGGTTCGCCTATCGCGGCATTTTCCGGCCGATGTCGGCCTGCCAACCGGGGAAAACCTGCTCCGTGCCCGCGGTCAGGAGGGCCTACAAAATCCTTTTCTGGATCGTGGGTGCTCTGGTGCTGGTCGCGCTGGCGTTTCCCTACGTGGTGCCGCTGTTCTACTGAAAGCCGTTCTATTGAAACAGGAGAGTCGCATGAAAAAGTTCGCCATCCTCATCGCCCTGGCAGCCGCTTTCAGCACGCCCGCCTGGGCCGCAACCCGGACCGTCACCCTGTCGGTGCCCGGCATGACCTGTGCCACCTGTCCGCTTACGGTGAAAGCGGCACTCGGCAAGGTGGAGGGTGTGCTCGAGGCCAAGGTCACCTGGGAGCCCAAGGAAGCGGTGGTGACGTACGACGACGCTAGGACCGACGTCGGCGCGTTGACCGAGGCGACCCGGAACGTCGGCTATCCCTCCACCGTCAAGCCTTGAGACGGCACATGGCCGAACCGACCGCACTACAAGGTGACGACATGACCTGCGCGTCATGCGTCGATCCTGTCGAAAACAGCCCGCTGCGCGTGGCGATCATCGGCAGTGGCGGTGCCGCAATGGCGGCGGCGCTGAAGGCCGTCGAACAAGGCGCGCAGGTCACCCTGGTCGAGCGCGGCATCCTCGGCGGGACCTGCGTCAACGTCGGCTGCGTGCCGTCCAAGATCATGATCCGCGCCGCCCACATTGCCCATCTGCGCCGCGTAAGTCCGTTCGATAGCGGCATTGAAGCATCGCTGCCGAAGATCCGGCGCGACCGGCTGCTGGCCCAACAGCAGGCGCGCGTGGATGAACTGCGGCGCGCCAAGTACGAAGGCATCCTGGACGGCAATCCGGCGATCACCGTGCTGCGGGGCGAAGCGAGTTTCCAGGACGATCATCGCCTGCTCGTGCGCCTGACCGATGGCGGCGAGCGTACGGTGGCGTTCGATCGCTGCCTGATCGCCACCGGTGCCAGTGCGGCGGTGCCGCCAATCTCCGGCTTGAGCGACACGCCGTACTGGACCTCCACCGAGGCCCTGGCGAGCGAGATCCTGCCGGCCCGGCTTGGGGTCATCGGCTCGTCGGTGGTGGCGGTAGAGCTGGCCCAGGCGTTCGCGCGGCTGGGCAGCCAGGTCACGATCCTGGCGCGCAACACTCTGCTCTCCCGGGACGATCCGGCCGTCGGCGAGGCGCTCGCCGATGCCTTCCGCGCAGAAGGGATCGAAGTGCTGGAACACACGTCGGTCCACCGCGTCCGTCATGCGGACGGGGAATTCACGCTGACCGCCGGGCATGGCGAGGTGCGCGCCGATCAATTGCTCGTGGCGACCGGACGCGCGCCCAATACACAAAACCTGGAACTGGACGCGGCGGGCGTGGTGGTCGATGCGCGGGGTGCCATCGCCATCGATCCAGGCATGCGGACCAGTGCGCCGCACATCTATGCCGCCGGCGATTGCACCGATCAGCCCCAGTTCGTCTACGTGGCCGCGGCCGCCGGCACCCGCGCGGCACTCAACATGACCGGCAGCGACGTCGTGCTCGACCTGGCCGCCATGCCGGCGGTCGTATTCACCGATCCGCAGGTCGCCACGGTGGGCTACAGCGAGGCGCAAGCGCAGCGCGACGGCATCCAGACCGACGCCCGCCTGCTCAACCTGGACAACGTCCCGCGTGCGATCGTGAACTTCGACGTGCGTGGCTTCATCAAGGTAGTGGCCGAGGCCGGCACTGGCCGCCTGCTCGGTGTCCAGGCCGTAGCACCTGAAGCTGGAGAATTGATCCAGACCGCCGCGATGGCATTGCGGGCGGGAATGACCGTGCACGACCTGGCCGATCAACTGTTCCCGTATCTGACGATGGTGGAGGGTCTGAAGCTCGCGGCACAGACATTCACCAGGGATGTCTCGCAGTTGTCGTGCTGCGCCGGCTGATGGCCAGCTCGGCCCGCACACGGTCACTGGCGCGTCTCGCACATAGGTCTCGGGAATAACAGCCGCCAGGGTCATCAGCAACGAGCCGCCAGCGTTATGGAGAGCTGCCATGTTGAAACAGTACGATCTCGTGGTGATCGGTACAGGGACCGCCGCCCTGGTTGCGGCCACGCGCGTACGCGCCGCGGGTTGGCGCGTTGCCGTCGTCGATTACCGCCCTTTCGGCGGCACCTGCGCCTTGCGGGGCTGCGATCCCAAGAAAATGCTGGTCGGTGGAGCGCGCGCCGCCGATCACGCACGTCGGATGCAGGGCAAAGGCGTGGCCGGAGACGTCAAGATCGATTGGTCCGAACTGATGGCGTTCAAACGTGGCTTCACCGATCCCGTCCCGGCCAAACATGAACAGAGATACCGCGAAAAGGGGATCGACACCTACCATGGTCGAGCCCGGTTTACGGGACCGAACACGATCGAAGTCGGTGACGAGTCGCTGGACGCCAAACACGTATTGATCGCGTCGGGCGCGGAGCCGATCGAGCTGGGTATTGCTGGCGAAGAGTGCCTGATCACCAGCGAAGAGTTTCTTGCCCTGCCGATGTTGCCGAAGCGGATCGCGCTCGTGGGCGGCGGCTATATCGCTGCCGAGTTCTCGCACATCGCGGCTCGCGCCGGTGCGCACGTGACCGTCTTTCAGCGCGGCCCACGCCTGTTGAACGGATTCGATTCCGACCTCGTCGGCTGGCTGATGGACTCGTTCGACACCATCGGTGTGGATGTGCGTCTGCAAACCACGGTCACTGCGATCGAAAAAACCGACAGCGGCTACCGCGTGCAATGCACCTCGCACGATCAGACCTGGGCGGTCGACGCCGATCTGGTCGTGCATGCGGCGGGCAGAGCGCCTGCACTCGAATCGCTTGACCTCGAAGCGGCCGGACTTGCGCACGAGCACGGTCGCCTCGCCCTCAACGAGTACCTGCAGAGCGTGTCCAATCCTGCGGTCTTTGCGGCGGGCGACGCAGCCCAGGCAGGGCCGCCGTTGACGCCTGTGTCGAGCCACGATGCGAAGGTGGTGGTCGCCAACCTCCTTCATGGAAACCATCGTCGGCCGGACTACCGCGGCGTCCCGAGCGTGGTTTTCACGATCCCGCCCATGGCGACCGTTGGCCTGACCGAAGCCAAGGCTCGCGAAAGAGGATTGAAGTTCACAGTGAAGTCGCAACGGACCTCGGACTGGTTCACTGCACGCCAGGCGGCAGAACCGGTCTACGGGTTTTCAGTACTGGTCGAGGAGGATAGCGGCCAGATTCTGGGCGCCCACCTCGTTGGTCCGCATGCGGACGAGGTTATCAACCTCTTCACGCTCGCGATCCGCCACGGGCTTACAGCAGCCGATCTGAAGAGCACGATGTTCGCGTACCCAACAGGTGCGTCCGACATTGGTGCCATGGTTTGAGAACGTGTCGCCACCGACGAGGCCGCTACTATCTATGAAGTGCATGCTCGCGGCGTCAGCCTTGGCTCGGCGCGTTGGGCTTGGGCCCAGTGTGTCGCACGCCTAGCCGTACCGGATGTTCAGCCTTCACGCCCCGCTACGGCGGCACGGAGTGTAGAATGCCGCGCATGACCCGCCGTGGCCGCCACCGCATGCGTATCGCCCTCGTGGTGATCCTGAGCCTGCTGTTTCAGCAGGTCGCGGTGGCTGCGTACGCCTGCACGCTAACCCGCATGCCGTCCGATCCGGTCGCCATGACCGAGGCTTGCGAGCAGATGGGCATCAAGCAAGTCGAGCAGTCTCCGGTGTTGTGCGCCAAACATTGCGCGCCGGACCTGTCGATTGCCGCCGATCACGCCGCCCCCCCGGGTGTGCCGGCACTGGCGCTGCCGCCGGTCGCGTTCGACCTCGTGCTGGAACAGCACGTATCGCATGTGATGGTCACGGAGGTACCGGTCGCCAGATCGGATCCTCCGGCGCGTCTGCGCTACTGCAGCTTGTTGATCTAGACCCCGAACGACGTCGTGAATCACGCCGGCGCAATGTGCGCCTCGCGTTGCTGACGCTTTCGTTCCGGAGGTTCCATGCTGTTCCATACCCAGACTGTCTGTGTTGCGCGCTCGCTTGCTCGCGCGACCAGGATGTGCCCGCTGATCTTGCTGTTGGCGGTCCCGCTTGCGGCCTTCGCCGCGCCACCTGTGCTTTCGCTGGAAGAGGCGACCCGCCTCGCGGTCGAGCGCGCCCCGTTGCTCGATGCGCGCCGATCTCAGATCGAGGCGGCGCAGCAGGAGTCGCGCCGCGCCGGCGCCCTGCCCGACCCGACCCTGGCCGTCGGCATCGACAATATGCCGGTCACCGGCACCGATGCGTTCGATGTCCAGGCCGACTTCATGACCATGAAGCGCATCGGCCTGCGCCAGGAGGTTCCAGCGCGTGCCAAGCGGGAGGCGCGCCGTTCGCTGGCGGCGCGCAATATCGACCAGGCCCAGGCCGATGCCCAGGCGGAGCATCTCCAGGTGCGCCGCGAGACTGCCGGCGCCTGGATCGATCTATGGGCCACACAGCGCGAACTGCACGAGCTGATGGCCCTGCGCGAGGAAACCGAGCTGGCCAGCCGGCTCGCCCGTGCACGTGTGTCCGGCGGGACCGAGCCGGTGGCCGACGCGCTGGCAGCCGAGGCGGCGTTGCTGGAGTTGGACAACCGCATCGAAGCGGCTCGCGCGTCCGAGACGGCGGCGCAGGTGGAACTGGCGCGCTGGCTCGGCGACGGCACGCTGCTGTTTACCGATGAGGCGCCCGACTTCACCGCTTTGCCTGTGTCGGAAGCCCAACTGTTGGCCGCGCTGGACCGGCTGGGACCGCTGCTGCCGACCACGGCGGAAATCGAGACCGCGGCCGCCGCGGTGGATCTTGCGCGCGCGGAGAAGCGTCCGGACTGGAGCGTCGCCGCCTCCTACGGCCAGCGCGGTGGCGATCGCAGCGACATGGTGATGCTGGAGTTCGGGATCGAGCTGCCGCTGTTCACCCGCAACCGGCAGGACCGCGGCGTTGCCGCCCGCCAGGCCGAATACCAGGCGACGCTGGCGATGCGGGAGGACCTGCGCCGCCAGCAGGCGGCCCGGATCCGCGCCGATGTTGCGCGATGGGAAGGCTTCAAGGCGCAAGTAGCGCGTGACCGGAATGCATTGCTGCCGCTGGCGCGGGATCGCACCGCGACCGCTCTGGCGGCCTACCGGGCTGGCGCTCCGGTGCGGCCGTGGCTGGATGCCCGGCGCGACGAGCTCGACATCCTGATCGACCACACACAACGCCTGCAGGGGCTTGGACGTGCCTGGGCGGCGCTTGCCTATCTGCTTCCGGAGGAGCCGCAGCGATGAACTTCAACAATCGCACTCTCATCATCGCGCTTTCACTTGCCATCCTGGCAGGCGGCATCGGCGTGGGCTACTGGTGGGCAAGCCAGTCATCCGCGCCGCCCGCTTCCGGCGCCGCCGCCGACGGCGTGGCCCCTGCCACCGAGCAGGAGGTCCTGTACTGGTATGACCCGATGGTGCCGGGCCAGCATTTCGACCAGCCGGGCCCGTCGCCGTTCATGGACATGGAACTGGTGCCCAAGTACGCCGATGAAGCGACCGCGAGCGGCATCAGCATCGCCCCGGGCACACGTCAGAACCTCGGCATCCGCACCGTGGAGGTAGAGCGCGGCAGTCTCGCCGGCACCGTCAGCGTGCCCGGCACGATCGGCTGGGACCTGCGGCAGGAGCACGTCGTCAGTGCGCGGGTCGATGCGGTGGTCGATCGCCTGTTCGTCAAGGCGCCGTACCAACCGGTCCGTGCCGGCGAGCCGCTGGCGACGATCCTGGCCCCGGCGTGGAGCAGCGCACTGGCCGAAGCCCGGGCGCTGGGCCAGGCCGATTCGGCCTCGGCGCAGGCGCTGCAATCGGCCGCGCGCGAACGGCTGCAGGTACTGGGACTACCGCCGGGTGCAACGACGCGCGATGGCCGCATCGTCCTGACCTCACCGGTCGACGGCGTGGTCAGCGAAATCGGCGTGCGCGAAGGCCAGGCGGCGCCAACCGGCATGCTGCTGTTCCGCGTCAACGGCACCGACACGGTGTGGCTGGAAGCGGCGATCCCGCAGGCTGCCGTTGGCGCCATCGTGCCCGGCACCCCGGTCGAGGCGCGCGTGAGCACCATGCCCGGACGCGTGTTCGAGGGGCGCGTGGAAACCCTGCTGCCGCAGATCGAAACCGGCAGCCGCACGCAGCAGGCGCGGATCGTGCTCGACAACCCCGATGGCGTGCTGGCACCGGGCATGTTCGCGCAGATCACGTTGCAGCCGGTCG
The DNA here is from genome assembly GCF_046600715.1 of Novilysobacter viscosus. NCBI lineage: Bacteria > Pseudomonadati > Pseudomonadota > Gammaproteobacteria > Lysobacterales > Lysobacteraceae > Novilysobacter > Novilysobacter viscosus. Next base: position 22,135 of record NZ_JBJMAV010000006.1, on the reverse strand, counting down.
ATGGGGCGCAACAGCCGCTGGTGCCGTCGGATGCCGTGATCGGCGCGGGCAACGAGGCGCGCGTGATCCTGATGGACCAGGAGGGTCGCTTCCGGCCGGTGGCGGTGCAGACCGGGCGCAGCGGCGGCGGTTTCACCGAAATCCTGTCGGGCCTGGAGGGCGGTGAGCAGGTGGTGGCGTCGGGGCAGTTCCTGATCGACTCGGAGGCAAACCTGTCCGGCGCACTGGAGCGCCTGGGCACTGCCTCGGGCCAGGACGACGCGGCCAGCGACGCCGCACCTGACTCGAGCATGCCTGACTCGAGCACGCCCGGGCCCGGGATGCCGGACATGGATGGCATGCCCGGAATGGACGGTGCCGACGACGCGGATGATGCGGCCGAACCGGCGCCCGAAGCGGCTTCGTCGACCGACGTGCCCGCCGCCGCGGAGCCGACTCCATGATCGCCGCAATCATCCGCGCGTCGATCGCCAACCGCGTCATCGTACTGTTCGCTGCGCTGCTGCTGACGGTATGGGGAGTCCTGTCGGTCTTCCGTACCCCTCTGGACGCGTTGCCCGACCTGTCCGACACCCAGGTCATCATCCGGACCGAATGGCCCGGACAGACCCCGCGCATCGTCGAGGACCAGGTCACCTACCCGCTGACCACGACGATGCTGTCGGTGCCGGGCGTCAAGGACGTGCGTGGCTATTCGTTCTTCGGCGATTCGTACGTCTACGTGCTGTTCGACGACGACACCGACCTGTACTGGGCGCGCTCGCGCGTGCTGGAGTATCTGAGCCAGGCGCGTGACAGCCTGCCCGAGGGGATCACGCCGTCGCTCGGCCCCGACGCGACCGGGCTGGGCTGGGTGTACCAGTACGCGCTGGTCGATCGTACCGGCGCGCACGACCTGGGCGAGCTGCGCTCGCTGCAGGACTGGTTCCTGCGTTACGAGCTCAAGACCATTCCCGACGTGGCCGAGGTCGCCAGTATCGGCGGCATGGTGCAGGCCTGGCAGGTCGTGCCGGATCCGCAGGCGCTCGCCGCCCGCGGCATCGGCGTCGCGCAACTGGTCGAGGCGATCCGCGCCGCCAACGGCGCCACCGGCGGTTCGGTGATCGAGCTGGCCGAGGCCGAGCTGATGGTCCGCAGCGAAGGCTATCTGCAAACCCGCGAGGACTTCGAGAACGTGCCGGTCACCACCGGTGGCGTGCCGGTGCTGCTGGATGAAGTGGCACGGGTCGTACGCGGCCCGACCCTGCGCCGCGGCATCGCCGAACTCGACGGCGAGGGCGAGGTCGTCGGCGGCATCATCGTGCTGCGCTCGGGCAAGAACGCGCTGGACGCGATCGATGCGGTCAAGGCCAAGCTCGCCCAGTTGCAGGACAGCCTGCCGCCGGGGGTCGAGGTGGTGCCGGTGTACGACCGCTCCGGGCTGATCCTGGATGCCGTGAACAACCTCGCGGGCAAGCTGGCCCAGGAGTTCCTCATCGTCGCGCTGGTCTGCGTGTTGTTCCTGTGGCACGTGCGCTCGGCGCTGGTCGCGGTGATCAGCCTGCCGCTGGGCGTGCTCGCCGCGTTCATCGTGATGCGCTACCAGGGCATCAGCGCGAACCTGCTGTCGCTGGGCGGCATCGCCATCGCGATCGGCGCGATGGTCGATGCGGCGGTGGTGATGATCGAGAACGCACACAAACATCTGGAAGAGTTTCGCGAACGCAACGCACGCGATCCCAAGGGCCTGGAACGATGGCAACTGATGGGGGAGTCGGCCAGCGAAGTCGGGCCGGCGCTGTTCGTCAGCCTGCTGGTGATCACCCTGTCATTCGTCCCGGTGTTCTCGCTGCAGGCGCAGGAGGGCCGGCTGTTCTCGCCATTGGCATTCACCAAGACCTATTCGATGGCGGCCGCGGCCATGCTGTCGATCACGCTGGTCCCGGTGCTGATGGGTTACCTGATCCGCGGGCGCATCCGTCCGGAGCGCGACAACCCGGTCAATCGCGGGCTGATCAAGGCCTACCGTCCGGTCCTGGAAGCCGTGCTGCGGCGTCCGCGCATGACCCTGGCGCTGACCGGCACGGTGCTGCTTCTCAGCCTGCTGCCGCTGTTGAAACTGGGCAGCGAGTTCATGCCGCCGCTCAACGAGGGCACCTTGCTGTACATGCCGACCGCGCTGCCCGGGCTGTCGGCCGGCAAGGCCGCGCAACTGCTGCAGCAGACCGACCGCATGCTCAAGACCGTGCCCGAGGTCGCGCACGTGTTCGGCAAGGCCGGGCGCGCCGATACCGCGACCGATCCGGCGCCGCTGGTGATGTTCGAGACCACGATCACGTTCAAGCCGCAAAGTGAATGGCGCCCCGGCATGACCATGGAGAAGCTGCAGCAGGAGCTGGACGCGGCGGTGCAAGTGCCGGGCCTGACCAACCTGTTCGTGCCGCCGATCCGCAACCGCATCGACATGCTCGCCACCGGTATCAAGAGCCCGATCGGCATCAAGATCTTCGGCCCGGATACCGAGGTGCTGGCGAGCCTCGGCGACAGGATCGAACAGGTCGCGCGAACGGTGCCCGGCGTGAGCTCCGCGGTGGCCGAGCGCATCGCCGGCGGTCGCTATCTCGATGTCGAGGTCAGACCGCAGGCGGCAGCGCGCTACGGGTTCACTCAGGCCGATGTGCAGCGGCTGGTCGCCACCGTCGTCGGAGGCCAGCCGATCGACCAGACCATCCAGGGCCGCGAACGCTATCCGGTGCTGGTGCGCTACCCACGCGCACTCCGCGACTCGCCCTCGGAGCTGGCGCAGCTGCCGCTGGTTGCACCTGGCGGCGTGCAGCTGACTTTGGGGCAAGTGGCAGAGGTGTCGTATACGACCGGCCCGCCGATGCTGAAGAGCGACAACGCCCGGCTGGCCAGCTATGTCTACGTCGATGTCGCCGATCGCGATCTCGGCTCGGTGGTCGAGGACCTGCAGCAGGCCATCGCCGCGGAGGTGCCGTTGCCGGCCGGCTATTCGCTGGGTTGGTCGGGCCAGTACGAATACCTGCAGCGCGCGAGCGAGCGCCTGCGGGTGGTGATCCCGGCGACGCTGCTGATCATCTTCGGCCTGATATGGCTGGTGTTCCGGCGCGCGTCGGAGGCAGGGATCATCATGCTCAGCCTGCCGTTCGCACTGATCGGCGGCTTGTGGCTGATCTGGCTGCTGGGCCATGCGATTTCGGTCGCTACCCTGATCGGGTTCATCGCGCTCGCGGGCGTGGCCGCCGAGTTCGGCATCATCATGCTGCTGTACCTGCGCCAGGCCTGGGAGCGCCAGCTGGCGGCCAACCCGCAGGCCGGCGAGGCCGAACTTGACGCCGCCATCCGCGAAGGTGCGGTACAACGCGTCCGGCCCAAGGCGATGACCGTGGCGGTGATCCTGGCCGGTCTGCTGCCGATCCTGATCGGCGGCGGCGCCGGCTCGGAGGTCATGCAACGCATCGCCGCGCCAATGGTCGGCGGCATGCTCAGCGCGCCGCTGTTGTCGATGTTGGCAATCCCGGCGGCCTATCGCTGGCTGCGCCGACGCGAACTGGTTCGCAACCGCTCCAACGCCGGCTCCATCAGCCGGACTCCACCGATCCCGACTCCATAGATCCCGCTCCACAAACCCCAGGAGAACCACATGAAGACCCTGACCACGTACACGATGACCGCGCTGCTTGCACTCGGGCTGCTCGCCGGCTGCTCACCAGAGGCCGACGAGCAGAACCTGGCAGCGCCTGATGCAGCGGCACCGGCCGCGCCGGCGCCCGGCGCCGATGGCATGCAGGGCATGCAGCGCGACAACGCCGGCACGACCAGTGCATCGACCACCGGCACCGTGCAGGCCGTCGATGCCTCCGCCGGCACCATCACCATCGACCATGGCCCCGTCGACGCACTGCAATGGCCTGCGATGACGATGACGTTCCAGGCGCCCGGGATCGATCTGGGCTCGATCGAGCCGGGCGACGAGGTGTCGTTCGAGTTCACCTCGACCGGCATGGACGGCACGATCACCTCGATCTCAAGCCAGTAGGTACGCGCGCAGGCGTGCAGGCCTGGCGAGCGGGTGATGAACTGCCTGGCTCCGGCGCGGTAGACCTGCGAAGAGGTCCTGCCGCGCCGCGTCCTCCGCAGAAGGGAAGTGCGCCTGCCCGTTCCGGTCTCCGACCATCGGAAACAACGAAGCCCGCCAGTGGCGGGCTTCGTTGCAGAAACGAGATGGCGTCCCCAAGGGGATTCGAACCCCTGTCGCCGCCGTGAAAGGGCAGTGTCCTAGGCCTCTAGACGATGGGGACGCGGAAAACTCAGCCCTTTTGCGACTGCCTTTCACGCAGTCGGGCCTGACACGTTCCAGCGAGATGGTGGAGCCAGGCGGGATCGAACCGCCGACCTCTACAATGCCATTGTAGCGCTCTCCCAGCTGAGCTATGGCCCCACGTGCTGGAAAGTCGACAAGCTTAAGCAGCGATTTCCGGATCGTCAAGCGCTCTTTTTGTTTCGCGCGGAATTTCCCCCGCGAACCCCAACGTGCCGACGCCGTGCCCGCGCTCGGCCAGGTATTCGAGCCATTTGCCCAGGAACGTGTTCATTCGCAGGCGGTGGCCGAACAGCCGTGCGGGCGGCGGATACATGCCGATGACGTCCTGCCAGCGGCGGCCGATGTAGCAGTGCGTGGCTTCCACCTGGCGCGCATCGTTGTACAACCGCAGGTAGGCCGACGGGTCGGGCTCGCCGGTCTGCGGATCGGTCATCGCGTAGCTCAGCCGGAGCTCGGTCGTGTAGCGATGTTGCTCGATGACATCGAGATGCAGGTCTAGCTGGTCATCGACCTGCGACAGATATCGTCCCGGAGCCAGCTTCGCTGGTGCGAACAGACGCTCGATGCGCGCGTGGTTCTCGGCATACAGGCCCATCAACCAGCCGAGGCGGGACAGGCGCGGAATGCGGGCGGTGCGGGTGGCAAGCGAATTCATGGCCCGATGCTACACGCGCCGGCGGCGGCGCGGCAGCATTGACGAACGTCCTGCGACGCGCATAACTTTATGGTTCAGCGTTGGTCGAGATCAACGCTTCCGTAGGAGCGCCCCATGGGCGTGATGTTCTTCGATCAGACGATGCGAAAGCATCGCGCCCATGGGGCGCTCCTACAACACAGCGCGCATGGCGAGCCGGCTTCAGAACATCTCGCGCTGGATGCCCAATGAGGTCAGCACCTTGCTGGAGATTTCCTCGATCGAGGTGTGCGTGGTGCTCAGCGTCGGAATGCGTTCGGCGCGGAACATCATTTCCGCCGCCGCGACCTCGCGCTTGCAGGTCTCCAGCTTGGCATAGCGCGAATCCGGACGGCGCTCCTGCCGGATCTGCTGCAGGCGCACCGGGTCGATGGTCAGCCCGAACAGCTTGTTGCGAAACGGCCGCAGGCGCGGCGGCAGCCGGTCGTGCTCGAGGTCTTCCTCGGTCAGCGGATAGTTGGCCGCGCGCACGCCGTAGTGCAGCGCCAGGTAGACGCAGGTCGGGGTCTTGCCGGCGCGCGACACCGCCACCAGGATCAGGTCGGCGTCGCTGTAGTCGATGCTGGCGCCGTCGTCGTGGCTGAGCGCGTAGTTCATCGCATTGATGCGGCGATGGTATGTGTCGAAATCGATCAGCCCATGGGCCCGGCCGACGGTGTGCTGGCGGCTCTCGCCGAACTCCTGCTCCAGCGGCTCGATGAAAGGCGCGAACACGTCCAGCATCAGCGCGCCGCTCTCGGCCAGCGCCGCGCTGACGTTGCCATCCATGCACGAGTTGATGACCACCGGCCGCACGCCGTGCAGTTCGGCCGCGGCGCGGATGCGCACGGCGGCTTCACCGGCACGTTCGATGGAGTCCACGAACGCGATGCGGTCGCTGACGAAACGCGTAGTGGTGAACTGGGTCAACAGGCTGTGGCCGATCGTCTCGGCGGTGATGCCGGTACCGTCGGAAATGTAGAAAACCGGACGCAAGCCCGTCATCGAATCACCTCGCAATATGTACCTGCGGATTACTCCGCAGGCCTGCCTCCAGATAGGAAAAAGCCCGCCGGATCAAGCTTGTAAGCACCCGACGCAACAGCGATCATAGCCGCTTGGCCGCGCCCGCAAACGCCGTGTCCACCGCAGCCGGCATATTCTCGCGCCACATCGCTCCCTGCCCTCGCCCCCCGATATTGCTGCCCCCACGGAGATCGCCCGCCTTGAACGAGAACATCCTCTGGCTGCACGCGCTGCGCCTCAACGACCTGGCCCGCGTCGGCGGCAAGAACTCCTCGCTCGGCGAGATGATCGGCAACCTCGCGAAACTCGGCGTATCGGTACCGGGCGGCTTCGCCACCACGGCCGAGGCATTCAAGGACTTCATCGCCCACAACGATCTGCATCAGCGGATCTTCGATCGCCTGGCTCCGCTGGATGTCGAGGATGTCGGGGCATTGGCTGCGGCCGGCACCGAGATCCGCAATTGGGTGATCGCCGCGCCATTGCAGCCGCAACTCGACCAGGACATCCGCACCGCCTATCGCCAGCTGTGCCAGGACAACGCCAGCGCCGGCTCCAACGGCAACGACGTCGCGGTGGCGGTACGCTCTTCGGCCACCGCCGAGGATCTGCCGGATGCGTCGTTTGCCGGGCAGCAGGAAACCTTCCTCAATGTCACCGGCGAGGACGACGTGGTGGTCAAGGTCAAGGAAGTCTTCGCCAGCCTCTACAACGACCGCGCGATCGCCTACCGCGTGCACCACGGCTTCAAGCACGAGGACGTGTTCCTGTCGGCCGGCGTGCAGTTGATGGTCCGGTCCGACGTCGGTGCCTCCGGCGTGCTGTTCACGCTCGATACCGAGTCCGGCTTCCGCGACGTGGTGTTTGTGACCTCCAGCTACGGGCTCGGCGAAATGGTCGTGCAGGGCGCGGTCAATCCCGACGAGTTCTACGTCTACAAGCCCACCCTGCAGCAGGGCAAGCCGGCGATCCTGCGGCGCACGATCGGCGCCAAGCAGCTGCGCATGGTCTACTCCGACCAGCCCGGCGAGCGCGTGCGCACCGAGGAGACCCCGGCCGAGCTGCGCAACACCTTCTCGCTGAGCGATGAGGACGTGCACGAGCTGTCGCGGCAGGCGCTGGTGATCGAGCAGCACTACGGCCGCCCGATGGACATCGAGTGGGCGCGGGACGGCGTCAGCGGAAAGCTCTTCATCGTGCAGGCGCGCCCGGAGACGGTGAAGTCGCGCGGCAAGGCCACCCAGATCGAGCGCTTCCAGCTCGGCGAGCGCGGCCCGGTGATCTGCGAGGGCCGCGCGATCGGCCAGAGGATCGGCAGCGGCGTCGCGCGCGTGGTGCGCAACCTCAATGACATGAGTCGCGTGCAGCCCGGCGACGTACTGGTCGCCGACATGACCGACCCCGACTGGGAGCCGGTGATGAAGCGTTCGGCGGCGATCGTGACCAACCGCGGTGGCCGCACCTGCCACGCCGCGATCATCGCGCGCGAGCTGGGCGTGCCGGCGGTGGTCGGCACCGGCAACGGGCTGGACACGATCCGCGACGGCCAGACGGTCACCATCAGCTGCTGCGAGGGCGACACCGGCTTCATCTACGACGGTGCCCTGCCCTTCGAGCGCCATACCGCCGACCTGCAGAAGATGCCGCCGGCGCCGCTCAAGGTGATGATGAACGTCGCCAACCCGGAGCGCGCGTTCGATTTTGCGATGCTGCCCAACGCCGGCGTCGGACTGGCGCGGCTGGAGATGATCATCGCCAGCCACATCGGCATCCACCCCAAGGCGCTGCTGGAGTATGCGCAACAGGATGCAGCGACCAAGCAGAAGATCGACGCGCGCATTGCCGGTTACGGTGATGACCCGGTCGACTTTTACGTCGACCGGCTGGCCGAGGGCATTGCCACGATCACCGCTGCGTTCGCACCCAACCCGGTGATCGTGCGGCTGTCGGACTTCAAGTCGAACGAATACGCCAACCTGATCGGCGGCGCGCGCTACGAGCCGCACGAGGAGAACCCGATGATCGGGTTTCGCGGTGCCAGCCGCTACGTCGATCCCAGCTTCACCGACGCGTTCGCGCTGGAGTGCCGCGCGGTCCTGAAGGTGCGCGAGCAGATGGGCCTGACCAATTGCTGGGTCATGATCCCGTTCGTGCGCACCCTGGAGGAAGGCCGCAAGGTGGTCGAGGTGCTGCGTGCCAACGGGCTGGAACAGGGCAAGGACGATCTCAAGATCATCATGATGTGCGAATTACCGTCCAATGCCCTGCTCGCCGACGAGTTCCTCGATATCTTCGACGGCTTCTCGATCGGCTCCAACGACCTGACCCAGCTGACCCTCGGGCTGGACCGCGATTCGGCACTGGTGTCCAGCCTGTTCGACGAGCGCGACCCCGCGGTCAAGAAGCTGCTGTCGATGGCGATCTCGACCGCCCGCGCCAAGGGTAAGTACGTCGGCATCTGCGGCCAGGGACCCAGCGATCACCCTGACCTGGCCGAATGGCTGATGGACCAGGGCATCGACTCGGTGTCGCTGAACCCCGACACGGTGGTTGATACCTGGTTGCGGCTTGCGAAGGCGAAGGCTGGCTAATCGAGTAGAGGGAGGCCGTATGGACTGGTTAAGCAACCTGGAAGCGGGCAGTTGGCAGGCAATCGCGATGACCTGGGGCGCGAAGGTGCTCGGCGGGTTGTTGATCCTGCTGATCGGGCTGCGTGTCGCCACGTGGGTTTCGGGACTGGCCGAGAAGGCACTCACCCGGTCTCGCGTCGAGGCGACCGCGGTGCTGTTCCTGCGAAAGGTGGCCTATGTGCTGCTGGTGGTGGTGCTGATTCTGGCGGTGCTGCAGTTCATCGGCATTCCGATGACCTCGATGATCGCGGTGCTCGGTGCCGCCGGCCTGGCGATCGGCCTGGCATTGAAGGATTCGTTGTCCAACATCGCGTCCGGCGTGATGCTGGTGACGCTCAAGCCCTTCCGCGTCGGCAATATCGTCACCGTCGGCGGGCAGACCGGCCTGGTCGAGTCGGTCAGCATCTTCCAGACGGTGCTGCGCGGCCCCGACAACCAGACCATCGTGCTGCCCAACAGCCTGGTCACCACCGACTCGATCATCAACCTGACCCCGGACGTTAGGCGTCGCATTGAGCTGGTGATCGGCATTGCCTACAACAGCGATATCGACGCCGCGCGTGCGGCGGCGCTGGAGCTGATGCACGGCGACGAGCGGGTGCTGGAGGACCCGGCGCCCGACGTGCTGGTCTATGCGCTGGGCGACAACAGCGTCGATCTCGGCATCCGCTGCCACGTCGCCAATGCCGACTTTTTCGTGACCAAGTGCGAATTGACCGAACGCATCAAGAAGTGCTTCGACGCGATCGGCGTCAACATCCCGTTCCCGCAGCGCGATGTGCACGTCTATCACCACGACGCCCGCGACGGCAGCATCATCGACCCGCGACTGCTGAGCCCCCAGGCCGCCAACCAGATCGAAGGCGGCTGAAGCCCGACGCCCCTGTAGGAGCATCGCAATGGCGAGTCTCGCGTGCCAGTCGGTCCGCTGGACGGCAACTGATCGCGGCTGAAGCCGCTCCTACAGGTGCTGTGGCGCGGTCAATCCTCGACCGGATGCAGGCCGCTCAACTGGCCCATGAAATACCGGTAGTGCCGCAACTCCGCAATCGAGTCCTGCACGTCGCTCAACGCCGTGTGCTTGGATTCCTTGCCGGCGCCGGCCAGCACTTCCGGCGCCCAGCGTCGGGCGAGTTCCTTGACGGTACTGACGTCGAGGTTGCGGTAGTGGAAGTGTTTTTCCAGTTGCGGCATCTGCCGGTGCAGGAAGCGCCGGTCCTGGCAGATCGAGTTGCCGCAGATCGGCGAGGTATTGGCCGCCACCCACTTGCCGAGGAATGCGAGCGTGCGCTGCTCGGCCTCGGCCATTGCCACGCCTTGCTCCAGCACCCGCTGCCATAATCCGGACTTGCGATGCTGGTTGCGGTTCCATTCGTCCATCGCCTCCAGCGTCTGCAGCGAATGCGCGATGGCCAGTTCAGGACCCTCGGCCAGCACCTCGAGGTTGGCATCGGTCACCACCGTGGCGATCTCGAGGATCGAGTCCCGGTCGGTGTCCAGTCCGGTCATCTCAAGGTCGATCCAGATAAGCCGGTGCTCGGCCCCAGTCCTTTGCATTGATGGCTCGCTGTCTTGTCGGTGTCGCGGCATGATAGCCCACGCCCCGCGACTGCCACGAGCGATCCGATGTTCCAGAATGCACACTACGCAATCCTCACCGCGATGCTGGCGCCGGCGTTTTTCCTGACCGCCACCGCATCGCTGCTGCTGTCGGCCAACAACCGGCTGGCGCGCGTGGTCGACCGGCTGCGCGGTTTGCTGCGCGAGCTTGAGGACGGCAAGGACGATGACGAGCATATCCTGCGGATCGAGCGCCGAATCCGGATCCAGCGGCGTCGCTCCAACCTGATCCTGCGTGGCAGCCAGTTGCTCTACGGGTCGATCAGTTTCTTCGTCGGCACCAGCCTGACGGTCGCGATCGACGCATTCCTCGACTACCGGCTCGGGTACATGCCGACGGCATTGGCGGTGCTGGGCGTGCTGACCATGTTTGCCGCGAGCCTAAGCCTGTCGCGCGAAGCCGCGCTCGCGGTGGCCGCGCTCAACGAGGAAATGGACCACGCCCACGAGCGCGCACGCGCCATGCTCGACAAGAGCTGAGCATGCTCGACCAGAGCTGATCATGCTCGACAAGAGCTGACTAGGACGCGGCCGGCGTGGCCTTGCCGCGCTTGCGGCGGAAATAGGCGGTCAGCCGCGCCGCAGCCGCCTCGCCGAGCACCCCACCCTGCACTTCGACGCGGTGGTTGTGGCGCGGGTCGGCCAACAGATCGAACACACTGCCGGCGGCGCCGGTCTTGGGATCGCTGGCCGCATAGACCACGCGCGCCACACGCGCATGGATCATCGCCATCGCGCACATCGCGCACGGCTCCAGGGTCACGTACAGCGTGCTGCCTAGCAGCCGGTGGTTGCCAATGCGTGCACCGGCCTGGCGCATCGCGACGACTTCGGCGTGCGCGGTCGGGTCATGCTCGGTGATGTTGCGGTTCCAGCCCTCGCCCAGGACCTCGCCCGCGGCTGATACCAACAGCGCGCCGACCGGAATCTCGTCGTCCTCGCGCTCGGCACGCTCGGCCAAGGCGAGCGCGTGCTGCATCCAGTGTTCGTCGGTGTTCATGGGCGCTAACATTTTTGACGCGGATAACAGCGGACCAAGCAGAACAACAGAGCCGTAGGATGGGTTGAGCCGAAGGCGAATACCCATCGACCGAGACCACGATGGGTTTCGCTGCGCTCAACCCATCCTACGAACTACGAAAGACGAACTAGCCATCACAACCTTTGCTCTATCCGCGTTTTTATCCGCGTTGATCCGCGTCAAAAAAGCCCCTACTCCCACTCGATCGTCGCAGGCGGCTTGCCACTGATGTCATAGACAACACGAGAAACGCCTCGTAACTCGTTGATTATCCTGTTAGAAACCCGGCCGAGAAACTCGTACGGGAGGTGCGCCCAGTGTGCGGTCATGAAGTCGATGGTCTCCACCGCGCGCAAGGCGATCACCCATTCGTAGGCGCGCGCGTCGCCGACCACGCCGACCGACTTCACCGGCAGGAACACCGCGAAGGCCTGGCTGGTCTTGTCGTACAGGTCGGCCCTGCGCAGCTCCTCGATGAAGATGTTGTCGGCCTGGGCCAGCAGCTCGGCGTACTCCTGCCTGACCTCGCCCAGGATGCGCACGCCCAGGCCCGGGCCGGGGAACGGATGGCGGTAGACCATCGGCTCGGGCAGGCCGAGCTCGACGCCGAGGCGACGGACCTCGTCCTTGAACAGCTCGCGCAGCGGCTCGACCAGCCCGAGTTTCATGTGCTCGGGCAGTCCGCCGACGTTGTGGTGGCTCTTGATGACGTGGGCCTTGCCGGTCTTGCTGCCGGCGGACTCGATCACGTCGGGGTAGATGGTGCCCTGCGCCAGCCACTTCGCATTGGCGAGCCGCGACGACTCTTCGTCGAAGATGTCGATGAACAGGTTGCCGATGATCTTGCGCTTGGCCTCAGGGTCGCTGACGCCTTCCAATGCCGCGAAGTAGCGGTCGGCGGCGTCGACCCGGATCACCTTCACGCCCATGTGCTCGGCGAACATCGCCATCACCTGGTCGCCCTCCTGCCAGCGCAGCAGGCCGGTGTCGACGAACACGCAGGTCAGCTGGTCGCCGATGGCCTTGTGCAACAGCGCGGCGACGACCGAGGAGTCGACTCCGCCGGACAGGCCCAGGATCACCTCGTCGCTGCCGACCTGTTCGCGCACCCGGGCGATCTGGTCGTCGATGATGTGCGCGGCGGTCCACAAGGTCTGGCAGCCGCAGATCTCGGTGACGAAACGACGCAGCAGGGTCTGGCCCTGCAGGGTGTGGGTGACTTCCGGATGGAACTGCACGCCGTACCAGCGCTTGTCCTCGCAGGCCATCGCCGCGACCGGGATGCGGTCGGTGCGTGCGGTCACGGTGAACCCCGGCGGCGCGGTGGCGACGTGGTCGCCGTGGCTCATCCAGACGTTCAGGCGCGGCTGGCCTGCGTGGTCGCTCAGGCCGCCCAGTAGCGCATCGTGGGCAAACAGCTCGACCTCGGCGTGGCCGAACTCGCGTGCGTCGGCCGCCTCGGTCGAACCGCCCAGCTGCACCGCCAGCGTCTGCATCCCGTAGCAGATCCCCAGGATCGGCAGGCCGGAATCGAACACCTCCTGCGGCGCCCGCGGCGCGCCTTGTGCCGTGGTCGACTCCGGACCGCCCGAGAGGATGATGCCGTTGGCACCGTAGCCGGCGATCTCGGCCGGATCGTGGTCCCAGGCCCAGACTTCGCAGTAGACCCCGATCTCGCGGATGCGGCGGGCGATCAACTGCGTGTACTGCGCGCCGAAATCCAGGATCAGGATGCGGTCGGAATGGATGTCGTCGATGTGGGCGATGGTCATGGGCGAGAAGTGAGTGGAGAGGAGTGAGAAGCGAGAGAAAGCGGTGCGAACGGTGCGGGAGCATCGGCTCCCACTCCTCACTCCTCTTCACTCACTCCTACTGTTTTCACCCCGCCCGATAATTCGGCGGTTCCTTGGTGATCTGCACGTCATGCACATGGCTCTCGCGCGTGCCGGCGTTGGTCACGCGCACGAAGCTGGGCTGCTTGCGCATTTCCTCGATCGTCGCGCAGCCGACGTAGCCCATCGTCGCGCGCAGGCCGCCGGCGAGCTGGTGGACGACGTTGCGCAGCGGTCCGCGGTACGGAACCCGCCCCTCGATACCTTCCGGCACCAGCTTGTCGGCGTCGGAGGCATCCTGGAAATAGCGATCCTTGGAGCCCTGCTCCATCGCGCCCAGGCTGCCCATGCCGCGGTAGCTCTTGTAGCTGCGACCCTGGAACAGCTCGGTCTCCCCGGGGGCCTCCTCGGTGCCGGCGAACAGGCCGCCGACCATCACCGTCGATGCGCCCGCAACGATCGCCTTGCCGATATCGCCCGAGTAGCGGATGCCGCCGTCGGCGATCAGCGGGATGCGGTCCTGCAGTGCCTCGGCCACCATCGCCACCGCAGTCACCTGCGGCACGCCGACGCCGGCCACGATTCGCGTGGTGCAGATCGAGCCCGGCCCGATCCCCACCTTGACCGCGTCCGCGCCATGGTCCATCAGCGCCAGCGCGGCATCGCCGGTGACGATGTTGCCGCCGATCACCTGCAGCTGCGGGAAACGCTGCTTGACCCACCGCACCCGCTCGAGCACGCCCTGCGAATGGCCGTGCGCGGTATCGACCACCACCACGTCGACCCCGGCCTCGGCCAGCGCCTCGATCCGCGCCTCGGTATCGCCGGCCACACCGACCGCAGCCCCGACCAGCAGGCGCTCGCTGCTGTCATAGGCGGCGTTGGGGTTGTCGGATTTTTTCTGGATGTCCTTGACCGTGATCAGGCCGCGCAACTCGAAACCGTCGTTGACCACCAGCACCTTCTCGATGCGGTGCTTGTGCAGCAGGTGCACCACCTCTTCGTCCGCGGCGCCCTCCTGCACGGTCACCAGGCGATCTTTCTTGGTCATGATGTGGCGGACCGGATCGTCGAGCTTCTTCTCGAATCGCATGTCGCGACTGGTGACGATGCCGACCAGGCGCCCGCCGTCGACCACCGGCACGCCGGAGATGTTGCGCGCGCGGGTGAGCTTGAGCACGTCGCCGATCGTGGTTTCCGGACCGACCGTGAACGGCCGCCGGATCACCCCGGCCTCGAACGTCTTGACCTGCGCCACGTGCGAGGCCTGCTGCTCGACGCTCATGTTCTTGTGGATGATGCTGATGCCGCCGAGCTGCGCCATCGCGATGGCGAGGCGCGCCTCGCTGACGGTGTCCATCGCCGCCGACAGGATCGGCAGGCGGATGCTCAGGTCGCGGGTGAGGCGGGTGGTGAGCTTGACGTCCTTGGGCAGGACGCTCGAATGCGCGGGGACGAGCGATACGTCGTCGTAGGTCAGCGCTTCAGCCTGGATGCGCAGCATGGGCGGGCCCGGGGGAATGAAGCGCGTCATTGTATCAGGCGGGAGTCGGCCGCTGCGCGGCCTGTGAGGGGCAAGTCGCCGCTGGCGCGGCTGTGAGTGGGTAAGTCGCCGCTGGGGGTGGGCACGGCCTTGCCGGCTCACAGGCGGCGAAAGCCGCCGACTTACCCGCCCTACGACTCGGCAGCGTCGGCGGCATCCAGGGTGTTCTGCATCAGCGTCGCAACGGTCATCGGCCCGACCCCGCCCGGCACCGGCGTGATCCAGCTGGCCCGTTCAGCCGCCGCGGCGAAGCCCACGTCGCCGACCAGGCGGCCGTCCTCGAGGCGGTTGATGCCGACATCGATCACCACCGCACCGGGCTTGACCCACTCGCCCGGGATCAGCCGCGGGCGCCCGACCGCGACCACCAGGATGTCGGCGCCGCGCACCGCCGCCTCCAGCGCCTCGGCCGGGGTGAACTTGTGGCAGCAGGTGGTGGTGCAGCCGGCGATCAACAGCTCCAGCGCCATGGGCCGGCCGACGTGGTTGGACACGCCCACCACCGTGGCACTGGCACCGCGCACCGGCCGGTCGGTGTAGGCCAGCAAGGTGGTGATGCCGCGCGGGGTGCACGGACGCAGGCCGAACTGGCGCAGCGCGAGATGGCCGACGTTCTGGGGATGGAACCCGTCGACGTCCTTGCGCGGGTCGATCCGGTGGATCAGCTCCGTGCCGTCGCGGCGGTCCGGCAGCGGCAGCTGCACCAGGATGCCGTGCACCTGCGGGTCCGCGTTGAGCCGGTCGATCAGCGCGAGCAGCTCGGCGTCGGTGGTGGTCGCCGGCAGGTCGTGGTCGATCGCGCGGATGCCAACCTTCTTGGCGGCACGCCGCTTGTTGCGCACGTACACGCCGGAGGCCGGATCGCCACCGACCAGCACCACCGCGAGTCCCGGCCGGGTGCCGCCGGCGGCCATACGTGCATCGACCCGTACCTTGAGGTCATCGAGCAGGGCTTCGGCGATGCGCTTGCCGTCGAGGATCTTTGCGGTCATCAGTGGAGGGACACCCGGGCGCTGGGACCGGCATTGTCCCCGATTACCACGTCACCACGAAATCCGACGTAACGTAGGCGACGCTCCCACGGACTTGCCGACTGCGCCATGACCGACCACGAAACCACCGCCATCGAAGCCGCCGCGTTCCGCCGTCTGCTGCAGCACCTGATGCACGAGCGTCCGGACGTGCAGAACATCGATCTGATGATCCAGGCCGGGTTCTGCCGCAACTGCCTGTCGGACTGGTACCGCGATGCCGCCGAAGCGCGCGGCATCACGATGACCCGGGACGAGGCCCGCGAGGCCGTCTACGGCATGCCGTTCACGCAATGGAAAGCGCAGCACCAGCGCGAGGCGACGCCGGAGCAACTGGCAGCATTCGAGGCCGCACGGGCGAGCAACGGCTGAGCCGCCCCGATGCGCATCCTGCTGGGCGCGCTGGCGGTCGTGCTGCTGGCCTATGTCGGCTTGTGCCTGCTGCTGTATGAACGCCAACGCAGTCTCATATATTTCCCGGAGTTCACCCGGGTCGAGGCGGCGGAGACCGACTTTGCCCTCGCCCGCGGCGACATCACGCTGCGCGGCTGGGTGGTGAATCCGGGAAAGCCCGACGCGCTGCTGTACTTCGGCGGCAATGCCGAGCGCATCGAGGCCTCGCGCGAGGATCTCCGCCGCTGGTTTCCCGGCCGCACCATCTACCTGCTCGCCTACCGCGGTTACGGCGCCAGCGACGGCGAGCCCAGCGAAGCGGCGCTGGTCGCCGATGCGCTCGCACTGTATGACCACGTGAGGGCCCGCCAGCCCGCGGCGTCCATCGCAGCGGTAGGCCGCAGCCTCGGCAGCGGCGTCGCTGGCCACCTCGCCTCGCGCCGGGACGTGCCACGGCTGGTGCTGATCACGCCGTTCGACTCGCTGCCCAACGTCGCGCAATCGCACTACCCATGGATGCCCGTGCGCTGGTTGATGCGCGATCGCTATGACACCGCCGATGCCTTGGCGGACTATCGCGGCGAGGTGCTGATCATCCGTGCCGGCGAGGACGCGGTCGTGCCGGCGCCGGCGACCGACCGGCTGATCGCGTCGTTGGCGTCGGGGTTGTTGGTGGCCACGCAGGTCGTGGCGATCGAGCAGGCCGGGCACAACGACATCGCGATGTATCCCGAATATGGGCAGGCGTTGTCGGAATTCATGCGCTGATGCGACGCCGGCACGCGCGCACCGAACGTCCTGGTGATGGCGGCGGGCCGCCGTTTTTCGGCGGGCCTTTTTTCTTCATCTTTACACCCGCCACCGCTAGACTCGACACGATGTGCCTATCTGATCGACGCTGGTCCCGCTGGATCACGCATCCCGAGGAGCATCGCCACTGCCCGGTGACATGCCGCGCGCCTGCAGCGCTGCACCGCGGGAACCGCGACCGATGATGCAACCGAAGCAGTCCGCAGCCGGAGCGCCGGTGACCTCGCCGGAGGCGTGGGCGTTGCTGCAGGCCACCGACTGGTCGCGTCATGCGCTTGGACCAATGGAGCGTTGGCCGCAGAGTCTCCGCATTGCCCTGGGCATCTGCCTGAACTCGCGGTTTCCGATGTTCGTGTGGTGGGGACCACAGCTGATCAACTTCTACAACGACGCCTACATCCCGTTACTGGGCAAGCGACACCCATCCGCATTCGCGCGTCCGGCGCAGGCAGCGTGGGAGGAGATTTGGGACGTGGTCGGGGTACAGGCCGATGCCGTGATGCAACGCGGCGAGGCGAGCTGGAACGAGCGCATGCTGCTGGTCATGGAGCGCCACGGCTTCCGTGAGGAGGCCTACTTCACCTGGTCCTACAGCCCCATTCCCGATGACGCGCCGGACGGCTCGGGCGGGATTGGCGGTCTGTTCTGCGCCTGCACCGAGGAAACGCCGCGGGTACTGGTCGAACGCGAGCGCGACCGACTGCTCGCGCGCGCGCAGTCCGAGCGCGAGCGGCTGGCGGATGCGTTCACGCTCTCGCCTTCGTTCATGGCGGTGACCCGCGGGCCGGCGCACGTGTTCGAGTTCGCCAACGAGCGCTACCTGCAACTCATCGGCGGTCGTGAAGTGGTCGGCCAGACCGTGACCGTGGCACTGCCGGAAGTTGTCGAGCAGGGCTTCATCGGGATCCTCGACGGCGTCTATACCAGTGGCCAGCCCTACGTGGGCAACGACATGCAGGTGTTGCTGCAGCGCCAGTCCGGGCGGCCGCTGGAGACGTGCTACGTGGATTTCGTCTACCTGCCGATGCGCGATGCCGACGGCATAGTGACCGGTATCCTCGCCCACGGCATCGACGTTACCGAACGGCACCAGACCGAGACTCGCGACCGCTTCCTGCTCGCGCTCGACGAGGCGGTGCGGCCACTGACCGATCCGGAGGAGATCACCAGAACCTGCGCCCGCCTGCTGGGCGAGCACCTGCAGGCCGACCGTTGCGCCTACGCGGACGTCGAGGCCGACCAGGACACCTTCAACGTCAGCGGCAACTACAACCGCGTCGTCCCTGGCATCGTCGGCCGCTACAGGTTTTTTTCCGATTTCGGCGAGCAGGCATTGCAACTGATGCACGCCGGGCAGCCGCTGGTGGTCAACGATGTCGACGACCATCAGCCCGCGCTGGGAGACCTGTCCGCCTACCGCCAGACGATGATCCAGGCAGTGATCTGCGTCCCGCTGCACAAGTCGGGACGCTTCGTCGCCGCGATGGCCGTACACCAGGCGACCCCGCGCCACTGGACCGCCGAGGAGGTCGACCTGACTCACCACGTCGCCAATCGCTGCTGGGAGTCCATGGAGCGCGCCCATGTCGCGCGCGAGCTGCGCGAGAGCGAGCAGCGCTTTCGCAACATGTCCGACCAGGCACCGGTGATGATCTGGCTCACGCGGCCCGACAGGCAGTGCGAATACGTCAACAAGCAGTGGTACGACTTCACCGGCCAGACCCACGCGCAACCGCTGGGCGAGGGTTGGGTGGACGTGGTGCACCCGGATGACGCGCTCAAGACGATCGATACCTTCACCGCGGCCACTGCGCGCCGCGAACCGTTCTCTCACGAGTTCCGCATGCGCCGCGCGGATGGCAGCTACCGCTGGTGCGTGGTGTCGGCTGCGCCGCGTCCGGTAGCGCGCAGTGAAGTCCCGGGCTACATCGGATCGGTCATCGACATCACCGATCGAAAGCGTATCGAGGACGGGCTGGCCGCCGAGAAGAAGGTGCTGGAACTGATGGCGACCGGCGCGGCCTTGCCCGACGTGCTCGAGACGCTGGTGCGGATGGTCGAGGCGCAGTCGGCCGATGGCATGCTGTGTTCGGTGCTGGTGCTCGACGAGGCCGGCGAATGCCTGCATCGTGGCGCCGCGCCGAGCCTGCCGGAGCCCTACAACGCCGCGATCGACGGCCTGCGCATCGGCACCAGCGCCGGCTCGTGCGGCACCGCCGCGTTCGAGGACCGGGTGGTGTCGGTGGACGACATCAGCAACGATCCGCTGTGGCAGGACTTCCGCGCACTGGCCGCCGAGCAGGGCCTCGGCGCCTGCACCTCGATACCGATCCGCGCCAGCGACGGCCGGGTGCTCGGCTCGGTCGCGGTCTACTATCGCCAGCCGCGCGAGACGAGCGCCCACGATCTCGACCTCGCACGTCTGGCCTCGCACCTGGGCGGCATCGTCCTGGAGAAGCACAGTGTCGACCAGCGCCTGCGCCAGTCGCTGCAGGCCGAGCAGGAGGCACGCAGCGAGGCCGAGCGTGCCAGCCGCATGAAGGACGACTTCCTTGCCACGCTGAGCCATGAGCTGCGCACGCCGCTCAACGCGATCCTGGGCTGGGTCGGCATCCTGCGCCTGCAGCAGGAGGCGCTTCCGGCCGAACTGGCGCAGGGCGTGGACGTGATCGAACGCAACGCGCGCGCGCAGGCGCAGATCATCCAGGACCTGCTCGACATGAGCGCGATCATCTCCGGCAAGGTGCGCCTGGACCTGCAGAACGTCGACCTGGCCGAGATTGCCTTGGCCGCGGTGGAAACCGCCCGGCCCAACGCCGACGCCCGGCATGTGCGTCTGGTGCACTCGACCCGGGACGCGATCGGCGATAGCACGGTCAGTGGCGATGCGTCGCGGCTGCAGCAGATCCTGTGGAACCTGCTTAGCAACGCGATCAAGTTCACCCCGCGCGGCGGCGAGGTGCAGGTGCGACTGGCGCGTGCCGGCTCGCTGCTGGAGTTGACCGTCAGCGATACCGGCGAGGGCATCGATGCCGAATTCCTGCCGTATGTGTTCGACCGCTTCCGCCAGGCCGACGCTTCGATCAGCCGGCGCCACGGCGGGCTCGGCCTTGGGCTGTCGATCGTCAAGAAGCTGGTCGAGCTGCATGGCGGTACGGTGCATGCCCACAGCGCAGGCGCGGGTTGCGGGACGACGTTCGTGGTCGCGCTGCCGCTGGCGTGCTCGCAGCCGGCGCTGCGAGCGCCGTCGCCGGCCCGCGGCGGCAGCCACGCCAGTGAACTCGATGGGGTGAATGTGCTCGTGGTCGACGACGACCCCGATGCACGCTTGATGACCCAGCGCCTGCTGGAGGCCTGCAGCGCGCGTGTCAGCACCGCCGATTCGGCCGGTGCGGCGGTGAGCGCACTGGAAGATGGCGCATTCGACGTGCTGGTCAGCGACATCGGGATGCCGGGCGAGGACGGCTACGCGTTGATGCGGCGGGTCCGCGCGCTCGACGCCGATCGTGGCGGCGCGATCCCCGCGATCGCGCTGACCGCCTACGCCGGCGCCGACGACCGGCTCAAGGCGATCCGCGCCGGCTACCAGATGCACCTGCCCAAGCCGATCGAACCGGCCGAACTGGTCGCGCTCATCGCCAGCGTGGCGCGCAGGTTCTGAGGAAAGCGGAGCTTGCTGCGCTGCCGTCCGCCTGGAAGAGCAGCCGAGCAAGCTCGGCTCTACGCATCCACCGTATCGTAGGAGCGCCCCATGGGCGCGACCCACGCCGCGGCGCACTCCGGTTCCCGTCGCGGGCATGGCCCGCTCCTACAAAAACCGTGTGTCTTTCGTAGGAGCGCCCCATGGGCGCGATCCACGCCGCGACGCACTCCCGGTTCCCGTCGCGGGCATGGCCCGCTCCTAGCGTCCTGTAGAGCGGAGCTTGCTCCGCTGCTGTCGACCCGGAAAGCAGCGGGCACAGCCGGATCGAACGATTCAGCCGCCGGCGCAGAACGCGCGGTAGTCGATGTAACCGGGAAACGACGCGTCGGCCGCGCAGAGCTTGCAGCCGGGATCCGCCGTCAACCGGGTCTCGCGAAAGCGCATCGCCAGCGCGTCGAAATGCAGCAACCGGCCGGCAAGCGGTTCACCCAGCCCCAGGATCAGCTTGATCGCCTCGGTTGCCTGCAGCAGCCCGATCACGCCGGGCAGCACGCCGAGCACGCCGGCTTCGGCGCAGTTGGGCGCGGCCTCGGCCGGCGGCGGTTCCGGAAACAGGCAGCGATAACACGGCGCCTCGCCGCGCCGGCGCCCCGCATCGAACACGCTGACCTGGCCCTCGAAGCGATGCACCGCGCCGTACACCAGCGGCTTTCCGAGCTTCACGCAGGCGTCGTTGAGCAGGTAGCGCGCGGCGAAATTGTCGGCGCCGTCGAGCACCACGTCGGCGCCACCGAGCAGGCGCTCGACGTTGTCGGCGGTGACACGCTCGCCGAACCCCTCCACCCGCACGCGCGGATTGAGCGCGGCCAGCGCCACGCGGGCGGATTCGACCTTGGACGTGCCGATGCGCGCTTCGGTGTGCAGTATCTGCCGCTGCAGGTTGCTGCGGTCGATCACGTCGTCGTCGGCCAGCACCAGCGTGCCGATTCCGGCGGCGGCCAGATAGAACGCGGCGGGCGAACCGAGGCCGCCCGCCCCGACCATCGCGATGCGCGCAACCTGCAGCTTGCGCTGGCCGGCCTCGCCGACTTCGGGCAGGCGCAGGTGGCGCGAATAGCGGTCGAAGAAGTCGCCATCGAAGTTGGGATCCCCGCCCTCGGGCCGGACGATCGGCAGCGACGCTGCCATCCACGCCGCGGTGCCGCCCTCAACCGACGCGACCCGTGTGTAGCCGGCGGCCGTGAGCGAGTGCGCGGCTTGCAGCGAGCGGGCGCCGGACTGGCAGATCAGCAGCACGTCGGTGTCGCGGGCCGGCAGTGAGGCCTGCGGGTCGGCTTCGAGTTCGCCTTTGGCGATACCCCGCGCGTCGGCGGCGTGCCCAGCCGCGCGCTCATGCGATTCGCGCACGTCGATCAACACGGCGCCGGCGCGCTGTCGGCGGAAGGCTTCGGCGGGAGGAACGGTTTCGATGCTCATGCGGCCGATTATCCGCCTTTGCCGATTGTGGTTCCGTCCGCAGAACCGTTTTTGTAGGAGCGGCTTCAGCCGCGATCGGATGCCAGCTCGCCCGTGCTGGTTCCGGATCGCGG
>NZ_JBJMAV010000005.1:0-283110 GCF_046600715.1 Novilysobacter viscosus | reverse complement strand
CTGCTGCAGATCCCACCCGTTCAGGGCCGCCCCCAAAGGCCGCCCCCTCAACAGGGCCGCGCATTGTGCACATGCGCTTCACGCTTGGGAAGGGGGTGGCGGGAATTTTTTTCGTGCGTCCTGCCCGGCCAACGCTTGACGCCGGCGTGGCCGCTGCAGGATGGTCGCAAGCCCCTCTCCCGCTACCTCGCCCATGAGCACCTTCGCCACGCTGCGCTTCTCCGTTGCCTGCCTGGGCCTGATGCTGGCCGGGTGCGCTTCCGGCTCCGACCTGTGGGTCGAGGTGGGGAACAGCCGCTACACGGTTGAAGTCGCCGACGACGATGCCGAGCGAGCCCGCGGCCTGATGTTCCGCGACGTTCTGGCAGACGGCCACGGCATGCTGTTCATCCATGAGCGCGAGCGCGGCCAGGCGTACTGGATGAAGAACACCCGCATCGCCCTGGACATCCTGTATTTCGACGCGGAGCGCACGCTGGTTTCGCAGCAGCGGGGCGTGCCACCCTGCTCGGCCGGCAATGCCTGTCCGTCCTATCCCAGCGACGCACCTGCCCGCTACGTACTCGAACTCAACGCGGGCGAAGCCGCACGCATCGGCCTGCAGGACGGGATGCGGATGACGTTCGGTCCCGGCATACCCGCGCATTGACCGCAGACGTCAAATCCCGCTCAGGCCTCGATCATCTCGAAGTCGTCCTTGGTCACGCCGCAATCCGGGCACGTCCACGTGTCGGGAACATCGTCCCAGCGTGTTCCCGGCGCGATGCCCTCCTCCGGCAGCCCCTTGGCCTCGTCGTAGATGAATCCGCAGACGACGCACATCCAGGTGCGGTAGGCGGTGGTCGTGGCAGCGTCGGACATGGGCGGATAATGCGAGGACTGGGGGCGCGCATTGTCCCACCCCCCTCGCTCCCACGGAAGCACGTGCATGAACACGCGTTGGCCGCATCGCGGTCTCTACGCCATCACGCCCGACGACAACGACACCGTGCGGCTGGTCGAGCGCGCGCGCGTGGTCATCGAGTCGGGCGCGACGTGGCTGCAGTACCGCAACAAGCATGCCGACGCCAGGCTGCGCGCGCGACAGGCCTCCGCCCTGCGCGAGCTGTGCGCAGCTGCCGGCGTTCCGCTGCTGATCAACGACGACTGGCGGCTGGCCGAGGAAGTCGGCGCCGCCGGCGCGCACCTGGGCGAGTACGACGGTGACATCGAGGCGGCGCGAGCCGCCCTGGGTGACGACGCGTTGCTGGGCGCGTCCTGCTACGACGACATCGGACGTGCGCGCTGCGCAGTGGACGCGGGCGCCAGTTACGTCGCTTTCGGCGCGTTCTTCCCGTCACCGACCAAGCCACTCGCGCGGCAGGCCGATGTTGCGCTTCTGCAGTCGGCTGCCCCGCTGGGCGTGCCGCGGGTGGCGATCGGTGGCATCACCCCCGACAATGCCCGTGGCCTGATAGCCGCCGGCGCCGACCTGGTCGCCGTCATCAGCGGCGTATTCGACGCGGCCGATCCCGCGGCTGCCGTGCGCGCCTACCTGTGCGCCTTTGCCCCCCTTCCCAACGACCCCCGCAACCCGCAGGGCAAGCCTTCCGAAGAGACCCGATGAAGACCGATCGCTCCCACGCCCTGTTCACCCGCGCTTCCGAGCTGCTTCCCGGCGGGGTCAACTCGCCCGTACGCGCCTTCAAGTCGGTGGGGGGCGAGCCGTTCTTCGCCCAGCGGGCGGAGGGCGCGTACCTGCACGATGTCGACGGAAACCGCTACATCGACTACGTCGGTTCGTGGGGTCCGATGATTGCCGGCCACGCGCATCCGAAGGTCCTTGAAGCGGTCGAGCGCACGATGCGCGACGGGCTCAGCTTCGGCGTGCCCAACGCACTGGAAGTGACCATGGCCGAGGCGATCACCTCGATCGTGCCCAGTTGCGAGATGGTGCGCATGGTCAACTCCGGCACCGAAGCCACCTTGTCGGCCATCCGCGTTGCCCGCGGCGCCACCGGCCGCAGCCGCATCGTCAAGTTCGAGGGCTGCTACCACGGCCATGGCGACAGCTTCCTGGTGAAGGCCGGCAGCGGCGCGCTCACCCTCGGCCTTCCCAACTCGCCAGGGGTGCCCGCCGCGCTCGCCGACCTGACCCTGACGCTTCCCTACAACGACTTCGAGGCAGCGAGCGAACTGTTCGACAGGGCGGGAAGCGGGATCGCCGGCCTGATCATCGAACCCATCGTGGGCAACGCCAACTGCATCCTGCCGCGTGACGGCTACCTGCAGCATCTGCGCGAGCTGTGCACCCGCCACGGGGTCGTGCTGATCTTCGACGAGGTGATGACCGGTTTTCGTGTCGCCCTTGGCGGCGCCCAGCAGCGCTACGGGATCACCCCGGACCTGTCCACGTTCGGCAAAATCATCGGCGGCGGGATGCCGGTGGGCGCCTACGGCGGGCGCCGTGACCTGATGTCGCAGGTGGCGCCCGCCGGACCGATCTACCAGGCGGGCACGCTCAGCGGCAACCCGGTCGCGATGGCCGCCGGCCTTGCGACGCTCGACCTCGTCAGCGAGCCGGGGTTCCATGACGCGCTCGAGCGCAGCACGCATGCGCTGTGCGACGGACTGGAAGGGGCCGCGCGCGCGGCCGGGGTCGCGTTCCACACCGTCCGCGCCCCGGGGATGTTCGGCCTCTACTTCCGCGAGGGCCCGGTGGAATCCTTCGAGGATGCCAAGGCCTCCGATGGCGCCCGCTTCAACCGCTTCTTCCATGGGATGCTCGAGCGGGGCGTGTACCTGGCCCCGTCGGCGTTCGAGGCCGGCTTCATGTCCAGCGCCCACGGCGAGGAAGAAATTGCAGCGACGATCGAGGCGGCGCGCGGCGCGTTCGCCGATATCGCGGGAGACTGATCACGCGACCTCCGTTGGGCACGTCCCGGCCCATGAAAATTGCCGGCGCCGGACGTCGATTGCGGGATCGGGGTGGAGATCTCGCCTAAGGCACCGACCACGAGCAGGCCGAGTTGCGCCACCAACTGGACTTCTCCAATGGCGTGGATTTGACCACGGTCGCCTACCGCAATGACTTCGCACGCAACCGGTACAGGCTGGCCAGGATGGGCGGCACCGGCCTGGGCGCCATCCTGGCCAACCCGGCGCTCCATGCCGACAAGTTCGCCTGGATGACCGGCCAGACCAGCCCGGACGACGCACTGGTGGTGCGCAACAACAACCGCAGCTACCGCGTGCAGAGCGTGCTGGGCCTTGCCACGCGCACCGGCGAGGTCGACCACCAGGTCGAGGTCGGGCGGCGCTGGCACGAGGACAGCGAGGACCGGTTCCAGGACGACGACCGTTACCGCATGGACAACGGGCGGATGGTGACGACCGACGGCCTCCCGGGCACCCAGGACATCCGCATCGGCGAGGCGCGGGCGTGGTCGGTGTACGTGCAAGACGAGATCCGCGCGAACAACTGGATAGTGGTGCCGGGCCTGCGCTACGAGGACATCGACCTGACCCGCACCGATTTCGCCCGCCGGCCCGACGGCCGCTCGGACGGTCCGACCCGCGAAATGGAGTCTTCGGGTCGGCCCTGATCCGGGCATCGGCGCGACCTGCCTGTTCAGCGACGCGCTCAACGTCTTCGCCAGCGCCCACCGGGGCCAGGCCAACGGCTGGTCGGTCGGCGTTCCGCTGGGAATGGGCTACACCTACACCTACACCTACACCGATGCCGATGCCGAATTCCGCAATGACTTCTCCAGCAGTTTCGGGGAGTGGGGCGATGTCGCCCGCGGCGACCAGCTGCCCTACCTGCCGGAGCACGCACTCAATCTGCGCGCTGGCGTTGAAGGCGGTCGCTGGCGCGTCAACCTGGCCTGCAATTACATCGACGCGATGCGCACCGAGGCCGGGCAGGGCCCGGTCGGGTTCGATGAGCGCACCGGCTCGGCCTTCGTCATGGACCTGTCGGCCAGCTACGACCTGACCCAGGCGGCCCATCTGTTCGCGCGGGTGGAGAGCCTGGCCGACGAGACGTGGATCGCCTCGCGCCGGCCCACCCGCGTGCGCCCGGGCTCGCCACGCATGACCTTCGTGGGGATGCGCGTGCGCTTCTGATCCTTGGCGCGAGCGTCACCGACACGCCCCGGCTGCTTCGGCGTCGGGGCGTGGCATTTCAGGGCCCGGGAAACAGGGTGCCAAGCGCGCCGCGCAACCGGCGCAGCCCCTCGGCGATATCGTCGTCGCCGATGTTCAGGGCCGGCACGAACCTGATCACGTCCGGTCCGGCCTGCAGCAACATCAGGCCGTTGCCGATGCATGCGTCGACGATGTCACCCGCGCGTCCGGCGTACGCCCCACGCAGCTGCGCGCCGATCATCAGCCCCGCGCCTCGCACCTCATCGAACAGCGCCAGCTCCGCGTCGATCGCCGCGATGCCGTCGCGAATGGCGCCCGCCTGCCGCACGACGTTCGCCATCAGTCCGGGCGTGGACAACTCCCGCAGCGCCACGGCGGCCACCGCGGTTGCCAGCGGGTTGCCGCCGAAGGTGCTGCCGTGGGACCCGACGCCGAGCGCGTCGGCCGCGCGGGCCCCGACCAGCATTGCCCCGGTCGGGAAACCACACCCCAGCGCCTTGGCCAGTGTCACCACGTCCGGCTCGACCCCGTAGCCGTCGCTGGCGAACAGATGGCCCGTACGGCCCATGCCGCACTGGATCTCGTCGCATACCAGCAATGCGTCGTGGCGATCGCACAACGCGCGAAGTCCCTGCAGGAACGCGGGGGTCGCCGGGGTGACGCCGCCCTCGCCCTGCACCGGCTCGACCAGCACGGCGCACACCGTGCCGTCGGCCATCGCGCGTCCCGCGGCGTCCAGGTCGTTGAACGGGCTGTAGGCGAAGCCGGCCGGCAGCGGCTCGAAGCCCTCGTGGTACCGCGGCTGCGCGGTCGCGGTGACCGTGGCCAGGGTGCGGCCATGGAAGCTGCCGTGGAAACTCAGGAGGGTCCGCCGCTCCGGCCCCCGGCCCCGCATGGCGGCCCAGCGCCGCACCAGCTTGATCGCCGCTTCGTTGGCCTCCGCCCCGGAATTGCAGAAGAACACGCGGCGGGCGAACCGCGACGCATCCACCAACGCCTGCGCCAGCCGCAGCGGCGGTTCGCTGAGGAACACGTTGCTGGTGTGCCACAGCTTGCCGGCCTGGTCGACGAGGGCCGCCAGCAGCGCCGGATGCCCGTGGCCCAGCGCGCTGACGGCGATGCCGCCGGCGAAGTCGACGTACTCGCGGCCGTCGCGGTCCCACACACGCGACCCGAGGCCCCTCTCCAGCACGATCGGCCGCTGCCGGTAGACCGGCAGCAAGTAGCGCTCGGCCAGCGCGTGGAGGTCGGCGGTGGACTCGGTCATGGCATGGAATCGGATGGCCTGCAGGCATTCTCGCCGATAGCACGACGCGCTGCGGCACAATCGCCGGCCGGAGGTCCCGCATGCGCCTGCTGTTCTCGCCACAGTTGAACCCCGCCACCGAGTCCGGCTGGCGTCGCACCTGGTTCGACATCATCTATCGCCACGACACGCCGCCGTCGCGCAACTTCGACCTGCTGCTGATCGTGGTGATCCTAGCCAGCGTGTCGGTGGTGATGCTCGACAGCGTGGACTACATCCACGCCCGCCACGCGAACGCGCTGTACACGGTCGAATGGGTCTTCACCCTGGCGTTCACCCTCGAGTACGCCCTGCGCCTGGCCGTGGTGAAGCGGCCGCTGCGCTACGCCTTCAGCATGTGGGGGGTCATCGACCTGCTGTCGATCCTGCCGACCTACCTGTCCCTGCTGTTCCCCGGCAGCCAGAGCCTGCTGGTGGTGCGGATCCTCCGCATCCTGCGGCTGTTCCGGATCCTCAAGCTGGTGCAGTACGTGGAGGAAGGCGGCGTGCTGGTGGGCGCGCTCTGGCGCAGCCGGCGCAAGATCTTCGTCTTCGTCTGCGGGGTGCTGACCGTCGTGGTCATCTTCGGCGCGGTGATGTACGTGGTGGAGGGGCCCGAACACGGCTTCGACAGCATCCCCATGGGGATGTACTGGGCCATCGTCACCATGGCCACGGTCGGCTATGGCGACATCGCCCCCGCCACCACGCTGGGCCGCTTCATCGCCAGCATCCTGATCCTGATCGGCTACAGCATCATTGCCGTGCCGACCGGCATCTACACCGCGGAACTGGCCAGCACGATGCGCCAGGCCGACCCCAAGACGCGGGTGCTGGACAACCGCGGCTGCCCGGACTGCGGGCTGGAAGGGCACGATCCGCAGGCCAGCTTCTGCCGGTGCTGCGGCAGCCGCCTGCCCCCGCCAATGGGTTGACCCGGCGGTGGCACGGCACGCTCGCGCCTCGCCCAGCAACCAGTCCAGCAACTGGTCCAGCAACTAGTCGAGGAACAGGTCCGGGAGCAGCGGGCGCGACGGGTCCACGGCGTAACGGTCCAGGTCGGTCTCGCCCGCGGCGTGCAGGACCTCGTCATCGATCAGGAAGCGCCCGGCGTAGCGCGCGCCCGTGGAGGTGAGGACGGCATGTGCCGCGTCGGCGACGATCTCCGGGGTGCGGCACCGCGCCGGGTCCACGCCCGGGATCATGTTGATCGCGTCGGTGGCGATGATCGAACGCGGCCACAGCGCGTTGACGGCGACCCCGCGGGGACCGAATTCCGCGGCCAGACCAAGGGTCACGAAGCTCATGCCC
Source organism: Novilysobacter viscosus (assembly GCF_046600715.1). Lineage (NCBI taxonomy): Bacteria > Pseudomonadati > Pseudomonadota > Gammaproteobacteria > Lysobacterales > Lysobacteraceae > Novilysobacter > Novilysobacter viscosus. Next base: position 276,386 of record NZ_JBJMAV010000005.1, on the reverse strand, counting down.
ATCTTGGCCAGCGTGTAACCGGTGTGAGGCCCCCACCACCGCGGATCCAGGCTGGGCGGCGGCGCCAACGTGAGGATGTGCGGCTCGGCAGCCTCCAGCAGGTGCGGCAGGCACGCCTGCGCGCACAGGAACGAGCCGCGCGCGTTGACACCGTGCATCAGGTCGAAGCGCTTCATCGGCGTGTCCAGCGTGCCACGCAGCCATATAGCGCTTGCGTTGTTGACGAGGATGTCCAGGCCACCGAAGTGCTCGACGGTGGCGGCCACCGCAGCGTGCACCTGGTCCTCCTCACGGATGTCGCACTTCAGGGCCAGGCCGCGCCCCCCCGCCGCATGGACCTCCGCAGCCACGCTGTGGATCGTACCGGCCAGCTTCGGATTGGCCACTGCCGACTTGGCGGCGATGGCCACGTTGGCGCCGTCACGGGCGGCGCGCAGTGCGATGGCCCGGCCGATGCCCCGCGAGGCGCCGGTAATGAAAAGAGTCTTGCCCGCAAGGGTGGACATCGCTGCTGCTCCGTGGTCGCCGTCGGCGCTCATTGTAGGAGCGGCTTGAGTCGCGAACGCGATGCCGTTGGAGCCCGGGTCACGACCCCCGTCGTCCACTGGTGATCGCGACTTGCGTCGCTCCTACCGTGGGGTCGCCCACGCAGGCGGTGCAGTGACATCGCCGCTCAAGCCGCTCCGGCACGCTGGGCTAGGGCTTGGGGCCCTGGCCTTCGTTGTCTTCCCACTTCAGCAGCCGCCGGGTCACGAATCGGTAAACCGGCTTCCCGGTCGCGAACCACGCCTGGCGCACCCAGGAGTGGCGCCTGAGCACGCGGCGTTCGACCGGCGTGATGGCCGCCGGGCAATAGGTGCGCTTGTGCTTGAGCAGGTGGCGCAGGTCCTCGCGGGCCAGCAGGCGCATCCAGCGCGAGCGCGGGTCGCCGCGCACGGCCAGCTGGAAGTCGATAATGCCCGGCGTGCCGTCGGCCAACACCAGCCAGTTCGCCTCCTTGGCCAGGTCGTTGTGGGCCAGCCCGCGCCGGTGCAACTGCTGCAGCAGGCGCCGCGCGGCGCGGAAGTAGGCCACGTCGCCCCGTGGAGGGCGCTGGTACATCGCCCCGCCGTCCATGTAGCTGCGGTCGAGCTGGCGCCCGTTCCATCGCAGCAGTTGCGGCGTCGCGGGCAGGCCCCCGACCTTCAACAGCGCGCGCGCCTCGCGCCGCGCGAGCCACCAGGCCGGCAGGCGCAACCATGCGGGCACGTGCGCCAGGTCGCGGCGGACGAACAGTCCATCGGGCCCGCGCATCAACGCGATCCGGCCAAAGCTGTCGGACTTGAGCGCGTCGACCTCGACGGCGTGGGCAGCGGCGTGGGGCATCGCGCCAGTGTACGCAATGGGGAGAATGCGGCGGCACGATGACCTGCGGCGTGGCCCCACAACATGCAGGACAACCAGCCGGGAACGTGCGGCCCGCTGCCATAATGGGGCGATGGAACCGGCCTGGCTCGAAACCGCGACCGCGTGGATCAATGCGAACCCGGTCGCGGCCGGCATGCTGGTCTTCCTGATCGCCTTCTGCGATGCACTGGTGGTGGTCGGCATCGTGGTGCCGGCGCTGCCGCTGCTTTTCGCCGTGGGTGCCGCAGTGGGTCTGGGCCACATCAACGGCCCTTACGCGCTGGTGTGCGCGGCCGCGGGTGCATTCGCCGGCGATGCACTGAGTTTCTGGATCGGGCGGCGCTGGGGCACGCAATTGCGCCAGCGATGGCCGTTCTCACGCTATCCGCAATGGCTTGACCGCGGCGAGGGGCTGTTCCGCCGGCATGGGGTCAAGAGCATCTACATCGCCCGGTTCGTGGGCGCGGTGCGACCGTTCGTGCCGGCCATCGCCGGCATGCTGGGAATGCGGATACGCCGCTATGCCCTGCCCAGCGCGGTGGCCTGCCTGGCCTGGGCCGGGGCGTTCCTGGCCCCCGGCTGGGTGCTGGGTGCCTCCTACGACGCGGTGGCCGCGGTAGCCGACCGGCTGGCCCTGGTGCTGCTGGGGTTGCTGGCCGCGGTCGCGCTGGTCTGGGCCGGCGTGCTCTACACCTGGCGCTGGTTCGCGCAGCACGCCGACAGCCTCCTGGCGCGTGCCCTGGCGTGGACCCGGGCGCACCCCCGACTGGGTCGATACAGCGGGGCGCTGATCGACCCCAACCGCCCGGAATCGTCGTCGCTGATCATGCTGGCGGCGTGCCTGCTGGCGATCAGCTGGGCGTGGTTCACGCTGCTCGCGGGGCTGCTCGCCTCCGGGGGGCCGCTGGCGCTGGACCATTACGTCCACGACCTGATGTGGAGCCTGCGCAATCCCCTGGCCGACCGCCTGATGGCCGGGCTGGCGAGCCTGGGCGACCCGATGGTGCTGGGCACCGCCTCGGCGGTCCTGATGGCGTACCTGTTGTGGCGCAAGCGCTGGATGGCGGCTGCGCACTGGCTCGCTGCGCTGGTGTTCGGCCTGGTGCTGACGTCCCTGCTGGAGGCGGCGATCGACATGCCACGACCGCCCACCGCCCCTGCCGGCTTCGGCTTCCCGTCGGTGGCGGTCACCATGACCACGGTGGCGTTCGGCTTTTTCGCGGTACTGATCGCGCGCGAACTGCCCGGCCGCAAGCGGGTGTGGCCGTACCTTCTGGCCGGCGTGGTCACCACGCTGGTGGGTTTCTCGCGGCTGTACCTGGGTGCGCACTGGCCCAGCGACCTGATCGGCGGGACGCTGTTCGGCATCCTGTGGCTGCTGGTACTGGGAATCGCCTACCGGCGACACGTGTCGCGGTCGTTCTGGATGCGGCCGATGGCGTGGCTGTTCTATGGCAGCTTCACTGCCGCGGCGCTCTGGCACGCCCCCCGTGCCGCCGACGACCTGCTGGCGAAGTTCCACTCGCCGGTCGCGCTGCAGCGCGTGGCCGCCGACGCATGGTGGCAACACGGCTGGACGCAGCTTCCGGCACGCCGCAACGAGAGCAATCCCCGCCAGCGCTGGCCCCTGGGCGTGCAGGTGGCCGGACCGCTGGCGCCGCTGCAGGCGCGGCTGGAGGATCGGGGCTGGCGGGTACAGCCGCAGGCGGACTGGCAGGCCACGGTATCGCTGCTGGACGACGACGTGCCGGCGCGTAGGCAAGCGGTGTTGCCGGCGACGCTGGACGCCCACGCCGAAGCGCTCCTGATGCTGCGCGTGGGACGCTCTGCCGATGAGCGTTTCGCGCTGCGGCTGTGGCCTTCGCCAGTGCAGCTGGACGACGGCACGCCGCTGTGGATCGGCACCGCGCAGACCCTGCGCCTGAGCCGACCGCTGGACGCGGTGGCCCTGTGGCTGCCGGTGCCGGAAGACCGTACCGCCCGCGAGGTGCTGCGCGCGGCGCTGGCAGGGCTGGAGCCGGAGGAATCGGTGCACCCCGCTGATCCGGGCGTGCCGGTCATGCGCGTGCGGATCCCTGTCGATCCCGCGCCGACGCCCGCGGCGGAGCCGGCGTCAGGGAAGTAGCGAGAGCACCTGCTGCAGGCGCTCGTGCGGGTCGTCGAGCTGCAGCAAGGCCTGCCGTTGTTCGTCGGCGACCGGCAACAGTTCGACCAGCCGCCAGCCCACCCACGAGGCATCGTCGAAGCGGTCGGCCGTCGCCTTGGCGTGTTCGCCGCCGACCTTGTCCAGCACCTCGCGCAGCAGCGTGGCCAGCAGCGCGTGCTCGGGCCGCACCGGCTCGATCGGGTCCTCGCCGCACCAGTCCACGTCCGCCACCTGCAGGCCGTTGTCGCGCACCCGCACCCGCCGGGCGTGGAAACGCCGCGTCCCGCGCACGCGCAAGGTCAGCAGGCCGTCGTCGCCACGTCCGAAGTCCTCGATCACCGCCTCGGTCCCATACGCCGCGGCGGAGGTGGCGGCGCCGGACTCCTCGCCGTCGATGATCAGGCAGATGCCGAAACCGCGCCCTTCCCGGCTGCAGTCGCGGACCAGGTCCAGGTAGCGCGGCTCGAAGATGCGCAGGCCCAGCGAGGCCCCCGGCACCAGCACCGTGTGCAGCGGGAACAGGCCGAGCGATTCGGTCGCGGAGCGTTCGTTGCTCATCCGCACCAGTCTACTTGGCGCGTCGGAGGCGAGCCATCAGTGGGCGTCGTGCAGCGCCTGCAGGAAGCGGCGCGGCGCCCCGTCGAAACCGCCGTTGGACATGAACACCACGTGGTCGCCGGCTGAAACGCGCGCGTGCAGCGCGTCGATGAGCGCTTCCACGTCGGGTACCGCCACGCCCTCGCCGCGCAACGCGGAAACGACCTTGCCGCCGTCCCATGCCAGTTCGGGGCGATGCAGGAACACCACCGCGTCGGCGCCGGCCAGCGACGGCGCCAGCGCGTCGGCATGCGCGCCCAGCCGCATCGAGTTGCTGCGCGGCTCCATCGCCACCACGATGCGTGCCCCGCCCACGCGCGCGCGCAGCCCGGACAACGTGGTCGCGATGGCCGTGGGGTGGTGGGCGAAGTCGTCGTAGACGCTGACCCCGGCGTGCGTGCCAACCAGCTCCATGCGCCGCTTGACGCTGCGGAACGCGGCAAGCGAAGGCAGCACGGCGGCGACGTCGTGGCCGGCCGCCCCCACTCCTGCCAACGCGCCCAGTGCGTTCATCACGTTGTGCCTGCCCAGCAGGGGCCAGTGCACCTCGCCCAACTCGACGCCGCGGTGCAGCACCGCGAAGGCACTGCCGTCTTCGTGGAGCAGTCGCGCCGTCCAGGTAAAGTCCCCGGCCTTGTCGGCGGCCAGGCCGAAGGTCTCCACCGGCGTCCAGCACCCCATGGCCAGCACCTCGCCCAGGCGCGCGTCCTCGCCATTGACGATCAGCCGGCCATTGCGGGGCACGGTGCGCACCAGGTGGTGGAATTGCCGCTGGATCGCGGCCACGTCCGGGAAGATGTCGGCGTGGTCGAACTCCAGGTTGTTGAGGATGGCGATGCGCGGCCGGTAGTGGACGAACTTGCTGCGCTTGTCGAAGAAGGCGGTGTCGTACTCGTCGGCTTCAACGACGAACGCACGGCCCTGGCCGGTGCGCGCCGATACCCCGAAGTCCTCGGCCACGCCGCCGATCAGGAAGCCGGGCTCGGCGCCGGCCGCCTGCAGCAGGTAGGCCAGGATGGTCGAGGTGGTGGTCTTGCCGTGCGTGCCGGCGACGGCGATCACCTCGCGCCCGGGCAGCACCTGCTCGGCCAGCCACTGCGCACCGGAGGTATAGGGGCGCGCCTGGTCAAGTACCGCCTCGACCGCGGGATTGCCGCGCGAAAGCGCGTTGCCCACGACGATGCCGTCGCAGTCGGCCGAGATGTTCGACGGTTGGTAGCCCTGCCGCAGCGCGATGCCCAGCTGCTCCAGCTGGGTGGACATCGGGGGGTACACGGCCTGGTCGCTGCCTTCGACCTCGTGGCCCAGCTCGCGGGCCAGCGCCGCCACGCCGCCCATGAAGGTGCCGGCGATGCCCAGGATGTGCAGTTTCATGGCGGGGTGACCTGTGGTTCGTGGCCGGGGTGCGCGGGACGCGCCCGGCATCGCCGTGGCGGCAGTGCAGTCGATCGTGTCAGCGGCGCCGGACCCGCGGGATCAGCCGACTTCGCGCACCGGCGCGATGGCCTCGATGATGCGGGTGAACACCTCGTCCAGCGTGCCCACGCCGTCCACCACCGTCAGCTGGCCGTGGGTGCGGTAGAAACCGATCACCGGCGCCGTCTGCGAGTCGTACACCTGCAGTCGCGTACGCACCGAATCGGGGGTGTCGTCGGCCCGCCCCTCGGCCGCGGCCCGGCCGGCGATGCGCTCCACCAGGAGGTCGGTCGCCACGTCCAGCTGCACCGCGGCGTCCATCGGCTGGCCGATGCGCTTGAGCAACGCGTCAAGCGCGTCGGCCTGTGCCAGGTTGCGCGGATATCCGTCGAGGATGAACCCCCCGGCGGTATCGGGCCGCGAGAAGCGGTCTTCCAGCATGCCCAGCAGGATGGCGTCGCTGACCAGTTCGCCCCGGGCCATGACTTCCTTGGCCTCGCGCCCCAGCGTGCTGCCGGCGGCGACTTCGGCGCGCAGCAGGTCGCCGGTGGAAATGTGCGGCACCTGCAGGTGCTCCTCGAGCCGTGCGGCCTGCGTGCCCTTGCCGGAACCGGGCGCACCCAGAAGTACCAATCGCATCTACATCGCTCCCGCAGTCTGGACCTGGCGCCTGCACGGGCGGCGCTACACTCCGGCAGCGCCTGCCCCGCCGGCAAACGGCCGCCAGCTTACCCCATCCGGCCGGCACCCCCACGAACAATGGACCCGCCCATGGCATCCGGAACCCTGCTGTACGCCCAGTCCGGCGGCGTCACCGCCGTCATCAACGCAACCGCGTCGGCGGTGATCCAGGCCGCCCGGGCGCGCAAGGTCCCGGTGCTGGCCGCCCGCAACGGAATCCTCGGCGCGCTGCGGGAGGAGCTGATCGACACGCGACGCGAGTCGATTGCCGACATCCGCGCCCTGGCGCATACGCCGGGCGGGGCGTTCGGCTCGTGCCGGGTCAAGCTGAAATCGCTCGACGACGACCGTGCCCGCTACGAGCGCCTGCTGGACGTGCTGCGTGCGCATGACGTGCGCTGGTTCCTCTACAACGGCGGCAACGATTCGGCCGATACCGCGCTCAAGGTCTCCAGGCTGGCGGCGGAGTTCGACTATCCGTTGACCTGCGTGGGCGTGCCCAAGACGGTGGACAACGACTTGGCGGTGACCGACTGCTGCCCGGGCTTCGGTTCGGCCGCGAAGTACACCGCGGTGTCGGTACGCGAGGCGGCGCTGGATGTCGCGGCGATGGCCGACACCTCCACCAAGGTCTTCGTCTACGAAGCCATGGGCCGCCACGCCGGCTGGCTTGCGGCCGCCGCGGGGCTGGCCGGCGAGGGTCCGGACCAGGCACCGCACCTGATCCTGTTCCCCGAGCGCCCCTTCGACGAAGCGGACTTCCTCAAGCGGGTGAAGGCTACGGTCGAGCGCGTGGGCTATTGCGTGGTCGTGGCCAGCGAGGGCATTCAGGACGCAGAGGGTCGCTTCATCGCCGATGCCGGGGGCGGCAAGGATTCCTTCGGACACACCCAGCTGGGAGGCGTGGCCTCGCATCTGGCCGGCCGGGTAAAGGACATGCTTGGATTCAAGGTGCACTGGACCCTGCCCGACTACCTGCAACGCTCCGCGCGCCACATCGCGTCCCGGACCGACCTGGAGCAGGCGATCGCCGTGGGCACCGCCGCAGTCGAATACGCACTGGCCGGCAGGAACTCGGTGATGCCGGTGATCGTGCGGACTTCCGATGCCCCGTACCGCTGGAAGATCGAGCCGGCACCGCTGTCGAAGATCGCCAACCACGAAAAGAAGATGCCGGCCGCCTTCATCCGCCGCGACGGCCATGGCATCACCGCCAAGGCCCGGGCCTACCTGCAGCCGCTTATCCGGGGCGAGGCTCCGCCGCCCTATGGGCGCGACGGCCTGCCCGACTACGTGACCCTGCGCAACCAGCCGGTGCCCAAGCGGCTGCCGGACTGGCAGGACTGATTACGCGACCCGTCTTCCGGTCATTCTTCCGATGCCAGGGGGCGGGCCTGCCGCTGCAGGGTCAGCCGCCGCACGGCAGTCCTTCGACCGCCATCGTCGCGGCAAACTTCGGCACGGCGTCGAGCTTCCCGGCCTTGGCCGAGTTGCGCAGGTCTTCCAGGTACAGCCGCATCTGTCCCTGGCCATCGCGCTGCGTCGCCTGCGCCTGCGCGAGCGGCTTGCGCCACACCCGCACCACGGCCTGCCGGGTCTGGCAGTCGGCCTGGGGGACGCGGATGAGGTCGTTGAGCACCCATCCGGCCTGCACGGAGGGGCTGGCCTGGGCCGCCTCCACGAACTGCGCGCGGGGTTGGCAGTTCGGGCTGGTGCGGACCACCGCGAAACGGTAGGGCGCCCCGGCCTGGCCGGTGAAGGCGCCCTCCAGGCGAGCGCACGCCTCCGGGATCGTCCGCAACGTATGTGCCACGCCCACCGCCTGCGCAGTCACCGCGCCACGTTCGACCTCGGGCTTCGGGTCGCCAGCCCGCGCGGGCTGGATGGCAAGGGCGGTGGCAATGGCGGCAAGCAGAAAGGGATAACGCATGGCATCGGCTCCGGCGTCGGGGGTGCGGCCGTGGCACGCACTCGCCCGTGGGAAGGGAGCCGCAGGCTGTCACGCAGGCCCTGAACCCCGGATTCACGAGCTGTCGCAGGTCCGGGGGCTGTGCCATAGTCGGCGCCGTTGTCCGCGCCACGGCGCCGGCCGACCCGAGACCTGATCGACCTCGTCCTGCTTCGTCGGGCCCGGGATGGACAGTGTCCCGGCGCACCAGGCACGCGTTCCAGATCCGGTTCAAACACCTACGAATCATCAGATTCCGATTCATCAAATCCGTTGTCCCGTGATGTCCACTCTGGGGAGGGGTTCATGCTGGAGCAGTACGGTTTGACCTTGGCGCTCGTATGCGCCGTCATCGCGATCCTTTACGGGATCATCTCGGCGCGCTGGATCAGCGCGCAGCCCGCCGGCAACGAACGCATGCAGGAGATCGCCGGCGCGATCCAGGAAGGCGCGCACGCCTACCTCAACCGGCAATACACCACCATCGCCGTCGCCGGCGCAGTACTTCTGGTACTGATCGGCCTGTTCCTGGACTGGGCCACCGCGATCGGGTTCCTGATCGGCGCGGTGCTGTCGGGGGCGGCCGGCTACATCGGCATGAACGTTTCGGTCCGCGCCAACGTGCGCACCGCCGAAGCCGCACGCAAGGGCATCGGCCCGGCCATGGACGTTGCGTTCCGTGGCGGTGCGATCACCGGCATGCTGGTCGTCGGCCTGGGCCTGCTCGGCGTGGCCGGCTACTGGATGGCGCTGGCGTCGATGGGCATCGTCGGCGAGGACGCGTTGCACGCCCTCGTCGGCCTGGCATTCGGCAGCTCGCTGATCTCGATCTTCGCGCGACTGGGCGGCGGCATCTTCACCAAGGGCGCCGACGTGGGCGCCGACCTGGTAGGCAAGGTCGAAGCCGGCATCCCCGAGGACGACCCGCGCAACCCGGCGGTCATCGCCGACAACGTCGGGGACAACGTCGGCGACTGCGCGGGCATGGCCGCGGACCTGTTCGAGACCTACGCCGTCACCGTCATCGCGACGATGCTGCTGGGCTTCCTGATGGCCGGCGACGTCGGTGCCAACGGCGCGCTGTACCCGCTGGTGCTGGGCGGGGTGTCAATCATCGCCTCCATCGTCGGGGCGATGTTCGTCAAGGTGAAGGCCGGTGGCTCGATCATGGGCGCGCTGTACCGCGGCGTCATCGTTTCGGGCGTGCTGGCGGCGATCGCGTACTGGCCGATCACCACCGCGTTGATGGCCGACAACGTCTACGGGGCGATGAACATCTACGGCTGCGCGCTGATCGGCCTGGTGCTGACCGGCGCCATCGTGTGGATCACCGAGTACTACACCGGTACCCAGTTCAAGCCCGTGCAGCACGTGGCGCAGGCCTCCACCACCGGGCACGGGACCAACATCATCGCCGGCCTGGGCATCTCGATGAAGTCGACCGCCCTGCCGGTGCTCGCCGTCTGCCTCGCGATCTGGGGCTGCTTCGAGCTGGGTGGCCTGTACGGCATTGCCATCGCCGCCACCGCGATGCTGTCGATGGCCGGCATGATCGTCGCCCTGGATGCGTACGGCCCGATCACCGACAACGCCGGTGGCATCGCCGAGATGGCCGAGCTGCCACCCGAGGTGCGTGCCATCACCGACCCGCTGGACGCGGTGGGCAACACCACCAAGGCGGTGACCAAGGGCTATGCCATCGGCTCGGCGGCGCTGGCGGCGCTGGTGCTGTTCGCCGACTACACCTACAACCTGCGGGCCAGCAACCCCGGCGTGGAGTACACCTTCGACCTGTCGAACCACTACGTGATCATCGGCCTGCTCATCGGTGGCCTGATCCCGTACCTGTTCGGGGCGATGGCGATGGAGGCCGTGGGCCGCGCCGCAGGCAGCGTGGTCGAGGAGGTTCGCCGGCAGTTCCGCGAGATCCCCGGGATCATGGAAGGCACCGCCAAGCCCGACTACTCGCGTGCGGTCGACATGCTGACCAAGTCGGCGATCAAGGAAATGATCATCCCCTCGCTCCTGCCGGTCGCGGTGCCGATCGCGGTCGGGCTGCTGCTGGGACCGATCGCACTGGGTGGCCTGCTGATCGGCACCATCGTCACCGGCCTGTTCGTGGCCATTTCGATGACCACCGGCGGCGGTGCGTGGGACAACGCCAAGAAGTACATCGAGGATGGCCACTTCGGCGGCAAAGGCAGCGAGGCGCACAAGGCGGCGGTCACCGGCGACACCGTCGGCGACCCCTACAAGGACACCGCCGGGCCGGCGATCAACCCGCTGATCAAGATCATCAACATCGTCGCCCTGCTGATGGTGCCGCTGCTGTAACGCCGGTACCCGCTCCACCGACAGCGGCCTTCGGGCCGCTGTTTTTCTTTGTGCCGCCGGCGCCCGTCCAAGGGCCGACACGGCCTGTTCACCTCCCGTTGTGCAAGGTCGAGGCGCTGCATCCGCGGCACCTGAACCACTCGCGGCGCCGGCGCACACCCCGCTGCCGGCCCCGCAAATTCCGGGAGGGAGACCATGCAACCTGTCACCTGGCAGCATTCGCTGCAGAACTCACTGGGCGTCTACCTGCCCAGCATGCTGGGCGCCCTGGCGATCCTGCTGCTGGGCTGGGTCGTCGCGCTGGTCGCCGCCGCGGGCACCCGCAAGGGCCTTGCCGCGCTGCGTACCAACGAGCGCCTCAACACACACACCACCGGTGATACGGACTTCGAGCGCATCGCCGGGCGCATCGCCTTCTGGGCGGTGCTGTTGCTGGCGTTGATCGGAGCGGTCGGGGTGCTGCGCATCGAAGGCGTCTCCGGACCGTTGTCGACGCTGGCCACCACGGTCATGTTGTACCTGCCCAGGCTGCTGCTGGCGGTGGGCCTGGCGCTGCTGGCGCTGCTGGTGGCCTCGGTGGTACGTGGGGTGGTCAACCGCGCCCTGGGCGCCACGCGGATGGACGAAAAGCTGTCGGAAACCGCCGACATGCAGCCGCTGTCCCACACCATGGGCAACGTTGCCTACTGGCTGGTGCTGCTGCTGTTCCTGCCCGCGATCGTCGGCGCTCTGCAGATCGAAGGCCTGATGGCGCCGCTGTCTGGCATGACGTCCGACTTCCTGGCGATGCTGCCGAACCTGTTCGCCGCCGTGGTGATCGGCCTGATCGGCTGGATCATCGCCAAGGCGGTGCGCGGCCTGGTCACCAACCTGCTGGCGGCCACCGGTGCCGATCGCATCGGCAACCGTCCGGGACAGGCCGGCGAAGGCCTGAGCCTGTCGCAGCTGGGCGGCACGCTCGCCTTCATCCTGGTGATCGTCCCCACGCTGATCGCGGCGCTGGACGCACTCAGGATCGACGCGATATCGATGCCGCTGACGCGCATGCTGGACGTGTTCCTGCAGGCGATCCCCAACCTCATCGCGGCCGCGGCCATCCTGATCATCGCCTGGTTCATCGGGCGCCTGGTCGCCGACCTGGTGACTCGCCTGCTTTCCAACCTGGGTTTCGACGCCCTGCCCGAGCGCTTGGGCATGAGTCATGCATTCGCCGGCCCGTCGCCCGACGTGGCGACCACTCCGGGGGCGTCGGGCATCAGCTCGCCAGCCGCCGAGGGCTACGCGCCGGCGTCCGGCAACGCGGCGCCGCCGCCTCCGGCAGCACGGGACACGGCGACGGTGGACGTCCGTGACACGGGGGCCGGCCTACCCACCTCGCTCTCGCAACTGGGCGGCCGGGTAGCGCTGTTCTTCATCATGCTGTTCGCAACCGTCGAGGCCGCCGCGCTGCTGGGCTTCGGCGGGGTCCGCGACCTGCTGGAAACCTTCATCGCCTTCGGTGCGGACATCCTGCTGGGCCTGGTGATCTTCGTGGTCGGCTACTGGCTGGCCAACCTGGCTGCGACCGCCATCCAGCGCGCCAATCGCGACAACGCCGAAGGACTGGCCAGGATCGCCCGCGTCGCCATCCTCGGCCTGGTCATCGCCATGGGCCTGCGCGCGATGGGCATCGCCGACGAGATCGTCAACCTGGCGTTCGGGCTGGTACTGGGCGCCGTGGCCGTGGCAGCTGCGCTGGCCTTCGGCCTGGGTGGCCGCGAGGCGGCCGGGGACGTTGCCAAGCGCTGGTCCAGCCAGTACCTGGACCGCAAGCCCCCGCCGCGGAACTGATCCGCGCGCAACACGGAGGCGGCGGCACTGGCCGCCGCCTCCGCTATCGGTCGGTTGTTTGATCTGGGTCATGGCCGACGCTGGGGGCACCGGTACGCTCAAGGCACCGGCACAGGGGTGCCGATCCGGTCAACCAGGACCCTGCGATGTTCGCCAGACCCGCCCCGCCACGATATCCCGGTAGCGGCCCCCGACGGACGCGCCCGATGGCTTACGCGGCGATCCTGCTTTCGGCGCTGTGCGCTCCGGGACCAGCCGCCGCCCAGTCGCGGCCGGCCGATTCGGCCTGGACCTTCGGGGGCGACCTGCGGGGTGGCTACTTCGCCACCCAGCAGAAGGCGCGCGACGGGTCGCGGTCGGATACCGACGCCTTCAACGCGCGCTTGCGCATGTCGATGCAGCGGGCGTTCAACGACCGCTGGACATTGCGAACGCGGGTGGCCGGGCGCTTCAGCAGCGCGCAGGACGGCAGTCGTGCGTACCTTCGCGGCTACGCACCCACCCGGACCGGCGCCGCCTTTGGCGACGTCACGCTGGACGAGGCCTATATCGGCTACGCGGCGCCTGACAACGGCCTGCGCCTGAAGGTCGGCCGCTTCCAGACCCAGTTCGCGCTTCCCGGCGTCCCCTCCAAGGGGCTGGATCGCAATGACAGCCCCAACACCGACGTAAACTGGACCGACGGCGTGCACCTGGACATGCCGGTCGGCGGCGGTTGGCGCGGCCACCTGGTCGCCGAGCACCGTCATGCGCGCGGCAGCGGCGGCGTGGCGCGCGCCCCGCTGGATTTCAGCGAGTCCGGCAGTCGGATATCGATGTTTACCGGCCTGCAGAACACCACCCGCTGGGGTCCGGTTGACCACCGCATGGTGTCCGTGGCCTGGATGCCCGACAGCCTGGCGCGGGACGGCCTGTCCAGGCCTGCACGCGAGGACTACCTGACCGTCAATGCACGCGTCTCCGCCACGTGGCCGCTGCGCGAAAGCGGTCTTCGCCTGGTTGCGGGCGCCGAGGCCGGTTACGCCTTCAACACCCCCACCGGGTCGGCGGTACGCACCGGACAGGCGGGTGACAGCGACGGCCTTGCATGGCAGGCGGCGGCGAGCCTGTACGACATCGCCCCGGGGCACCACCTTGGAGTGGCCTACGGCAGGACCGGCGCAGGCTGGCTGATCTCGCCGGACTTCCGCAACAACGACGAGCTGGTCGAGATCCGCTACCAGCGCCGCTTCAGCAAGTCCACGTCGATGGAGGCACGGCTGCGCGAGCGCCGCGAGCTCGAGCACCCCGCCGGTACCCGGGCGCGGGTGGACCACGACCTCTACGTGCGCGTGAGCCACCGCTTCTAGCCGCGCGAGCGGGCCTGCGAGCCTATGCCCCGATGGCCGGGCGCTGCCCGCCCGCGCCCGAAACGAGGAGTGGCTTGCCGGCCGGGTCCAGGTCCAGCTGACAGGCAAAGCACGCCCGACGTGCATGCTGCACCGCAGCAGCCAGACGGGTAACATGCCCGCCTTTCGGGACCGCGCCAATGCGGCCCTCCCCCGCATCTGGAGCTATACATGGGCCTGGACCTCGTCCCCACCGGCAACAATCCGCCGGATGAGATCAACGTCATCATCGAAATCCCCAAGGACGCAGAGCCCGTCAAGTACGAGGTGGACAAGGCATCGGGTGCGATCTTCGTCGACCGCATCCTGTCCACGCCGATGCGCTACCCCTGCAACTACGGCTACGTGCCGCACACGCTGTGCGGCGACGGCGACCCGGCCGACGTGATGGTCATCCTGCCGCTGCCGCTGATCCCCGGCTCGGTGATCCGTTGCCGTCCGGTTGGCGTCCTGAAGATGTCCGACGAGGCCGGCAGCGACGAGAAGCTGTTGGCGGTGCCGGTGGACAAGGTGTTCGCCGGCTACGGCCACATCCACGACATCGACCAGGTCAGCCCGCACTGGTGTGAACGCATCGGCCACTTCTTCGAGCACTACAAGGACCTGGAGAAGGGCAAGTGGGTGAAGATCGACGGGTGGGGCGACGCGAGCGCCGCCAAGGCGATCCTGACCGAGGCGATCCAGCGGTTCGAGGATTCGGCGGTCAAGCCGAACTTCTGAACCCGCGCCGGCCCCGGCCGCGCCAGGGTGTTCCACGCAGAATCGAAAAGGCCGCCCCCCGGGCGGCCTTTTTTCCTGTCGGGCCCGCTACCGGCCGCGGCGCGTCAGGCGTTGTCGCCCATGCGACGCTGGTCCTCGCCGGTGGCCACTGCGCTTGGGCTTGCGTCGGCCACCACGGCGGCGCGCGCGACCATCACCTGCATGGCGTCGAACCAGCGCAACTGGTTGTTCAGCACCAGGGGCTGTGCGGGACGGGCGACTTCGGCCAGATAACGTGCCAGCAACTCGCGGAACGCGTCATGGCCGTCGGGTGCATCGCCGAACCGGGACCACAGACCGTGCCAGGCCCGGGCGAATCGCATCGTCGCCTGGCGGACGGGTTGGAGGTTCGGGTGCGGCTGCGCATCGGCCATCAACTGACCCATGTGTGCGTTGAGCTCCCAGGGGGTCATCACCACCGGGACATTCACACGCTCGCATGCAAACGAACTCTCCGCGTCGGTGGGCGCGACCCGCCGGGGTTCCCAGATCCCCGGCCCGCGTGGCGCGGTGTGCGGGCGCGCGCCGGCGAGCATCGACCAGAACTGTTCGCCACCCACGGTGTCCACGACCAGGTGGATGCGCGACTGGACCGCGTCGTTGAGCACGCGGTGCTGCCGCCACGTATCGAATATCCAGCATTCCCCGGCGGCCATGTTGATGACTGCGTCGCCGCACTCGAAGCGCACGCTGGGCTGGGTCACGATGGGTACGTGGACCCGGACCCGCTCGGCCCAGTAGTAGCCCTGGTCGGCATGGCGCGCCACTTCCGCATGGCCCGACAGGCGCATCAGGCGGCTGCGCCCGATGGTTGCGCCCAGGCTGGCGAACACCTGCCGCAGGGTCGGGCTGGATGCCAGCGCCGGGGTGGGCTGCATCGATCCTGCGAACGACTCGTCGTCCGGGTTACCGCTCACCGCGACCAGCGGCAACATCGAGTTGCCCTCGAACCCCTGGGGGTGCGGCCGCCAGTGCGAATCATCGATGCGTCCGACTTCGTCGGCCAGCCGGGCCGCATCGAACAGCAGCGGCAACTGGATGAAGGGGACCTGCAATCTCATGGGGTGATGCCTGGCCGTTCAGTGCGATGCATCGTAACGCCACGCCCCCACTACACAAGACGCGCAGGCACGGGCCGAGCTACGCCCCGTTCCCGCGTCCAACGGATTCGTGGCCACCGGAGACGGGGTGCGGTTGCCGATGCTGCGACAGGCCATCGGTCCGCACCCGGCTGCTCAGGCCTTGCGGTACACCTCGGCACCCGCCTGCCGGAACTCGGCAGCCTTCTCCGCCATGCCGGCCTCGAGCACGGAGCCCTCGTCCATGCCGTGCTCGGCGGCGTACTCGCGCACGTCCTGGGTGATCTTCATCGAGCAGAAATGCGGCCCGCACATCGAGCAGAAGTGCGCGGTCTTGTGCGCATCCTTGGGCAGCGTCTCGTCGTGGTACTCGCGTGCCCGCTCGGGATCCAGGCCAAGGTTGAACTGGTCTTCCCAGCGGAACTCGAAACGCGCCTTGCTCATGGCGTTGTCCCGGGCCTGCGCGCCCGGGTACCCCTTGGCCAGGTCGGCCGCGTGGGCGGCGATGCGGTAGGCCATCAGGCCTTCGCGCACGTCCTGCTTGTTGGGCAGGCCCAGGTGCTCCTTCGGGGTCACGTAGCAGAGCATCGCGCAGCCGTACCAGCCGATCATCGCCGCGCCGATCGCGCTGGTGATGTGGTCGTAGCCCGGTGCGATGTCGGTGGTCAGCGGCCCCAGCGTGTAGAACGGCGCCTCGCCACACGTCTCCAGCTGCTTGTCCATGTTCTCCTTGATCAGGTGCATGGGCACGTGGCCGGGACCTTCCACCATGGTCTGCACGTCATGCTTCCAGGCGATTTGGGTCAGCTCGCCCAGCGTCTCCAGCTCGCCGAACTGGGCTGCGTCGTTGGCATCGGCGATCGAGCCCGGGCGCAGGCCGTCGCCCAGCGAGAAGGCCACGTCGTAGGCCTTCATGATTTCGCAGATCTCCTCGAAGTGCGTGTAGAGGAAATTCTCCCGGTGGTGCGCCAGGCACCATTTGGCCAGGATCGAGCCGCCGCGCGAGACGATGCCGGTCACGCGCCGCGCGGTGAGCGGCACGTAACGCAGCAGCACGCCGGCATGGATGGTGAAGTAGTCCACGCCCTGCTCGGCCTGCTCGATCAGGGTGTCGCGGAAGATCTCCCAGTTGAGCTCCTCGGCCTTGCCGTCGACCTTCTCCAGCGCCTGGTAGATCGGAACCGTGCCGATCGGAACCGGGCTGTTGCGGATGATCCATTCGCGCGTTTCGTGGATGTGCTTGCCGGTGGACAGGTCCATGACCGTGTCCGCGCCCCAGCGCATCGACCACACCAGCTTCTCCACTTCCTCGGCGATGCCCGAGGACACCGCGCTGTTGCCGATGTTGGCGTTTACCTTGGTCAGGAAGTTGCGGCCGATGATCATCGGCTCGCTCTCGGGGTGGTTGATGTTGCTGGGGATGATCGCGCGGCCGCGTGCCACCTCGTCGCGCACGAACTCCGGCGTGATCAGGCCCTGGATGCTGGCACCGAACGACTCGCCCGGGTGCTGTTTGAGCAGGTGCGCCTCGCGGATCGCATCGATGCGCTGGTTTTCGCGGATGGCGATGAACTCCATCTCCGGGGTCACGATGCCCCGCCGGGCGTAGTGCATCTGGGTGACGTTGGCCCCGGCGACCGCACGCCGCGGCTGCGGCCGGTTGCCGAAGCGCACGGCATCGAGCCTGGCGTCGGACTCGCGACGGCGGCCGAATTCCGAACTCAATCCGGCCAGCGCCTCGGAGTCGCCGCGCTCGGCAATCCACTGCGCGCGCAGCGGCGCCAGCCCACGGGCCAGGTCGATCTCGACCGCCGGATCGGTGTACGGACCCGAGCAGTCGTAGACCGCCAGCGGCGCGTTGTCCTCGCCGCCGAAGATCGTCGGCGTCCTGGCCAGGTCGATCTCGCGCATCGGGACCCGGATGTCCGGGCGCGACCCCTCCACGTGCACCTTGCGCGAACCGGGGATGGGCCGGACCACGTCGGATGACAGGCGGTCGGCCTGCTGGAGGAGATCGGAGGGCACTGCATTCATGGCGTTCGTCCTGGGAGGGCCGCACGGGCGGCGGGACGAAGCGGCGGCGCACGGCGCACCCCGGTGGGGCGCGGCGGCGAAGCTCCCTACGGCGGTCTCAACCGCGTCAGGTTCGAAGGGTCTGTCTCAACCGTGGCCCAGGGGCCGCGGTACCCCCGCTTCGCCGGGCATTGGACCACCGACCGGCCGGCAACGCCAGCGGCCGGCGTTCACCCGGGCCGGTTTGGTGCTGCGCCGCGGTTTGCCGCCGGGTCTCGGTCTGGGTACGGTGGCGCGATGAACACCCTCCTGCGCTCCAGCCTGCTCGCTGCCGCCGTTGCCCTGTCGGGTTGCGCCACGGTTCCCTCCCCCACCGCCACCGCGCCGCTGCCGGCGGACCGCTTCTACACGGGCCTGCAGGCGCTGTGCGGTCAAGCCTTCGCCGGCCGCGTAGTGGCCGACACCCCGCCGCCCACCGGTGAGGACCCGTTCGCGGGCAAGCCGCTGGTGATGCACGTTCGTGGCTGCGGCGACGACGCGTTGCGCGTCCCGTTCCACGTCGGCGAGGACCGCTCCCGGACCTGGGTCATCACCCGCACCGGGCCGGGCCTGCAACTCAAGCACGACCACCGCCACGAGGACGGCAGCGACGACGCGGTCACCATGTACGGCGGTGACAGCGCCAGCCTGGGAACCGCCGCGCGCCAGGAGTTCCCGGTCGACGAGTTCTCCAAGGCGATGTTCCTGCGCGAGGATCTGGACGCCTCGGTGACCAACACCTGGGCGATGGAACTGCGCCCCGGCCGTACGTTCGTCTATGAGCTGTCGCGCCCCGGTGGCCGGCTGTTCAAGGTCGAGTTCGACCTCACCGCACCGGTCGCCGTGCCGCCCGCGCCATGGGGCGACGAGGACTGACGCGAGTCGGACGGCGCTTGCCACGGATCAGGGTTGAGACGGCCGATAAGGCCGCGGCCCACGCCCCGGTGCGGCGTGGACTGCCTGGGGGGAGCGATTCTCCCGATCCCGACCTCGGTGCAATCCGTGTGCATCCGTGGCCAACGGTGCGGGCACCGCGCGCGCCCCCGACTGCGGCATCTCTACTCAGGAGGCGCGAGACTGGAGTGGCGCTGACGGGCGGTCCGGCTCCGGTGGCTTGACCCGGAACCAGGCCGCATACAGCGCCGGCAGGAAGAACAGCGTCAGCACCGTGGCCACCAGCAGGCCGCCCATGATCGCCACGGCCATCGGGCCGAAGAACGCACTGCGCGAGAGCGGAACCATGGCCAGGATCGCCGCCAGCGCGGTCAGTACGATGGGACGGAAACGCCGCACGGTCGCCTCGACAATGGCTTGCCAGGCTTCTGCACCGTCGCTGCGGTCCTGCTCGATCTGGTCCACCAGGATCACCGAATTGCGCATGATCATGCCGGCCAGCGCGATGGTGCCCAGCATGGCCACGAAGCCGAACGGCACCCGGAACACCAGCAGGAACAGGGTTGCGCCGATCAATCCCAGCGGTGCGGTCAGCAGGACCATCACGCTGCGTGAAAAACTGCGCAGCTGGACCATCAGCAGCGTGAACACCACCAGCAGGAACAGCGGCATGCCAGCGGCGATGGACGACTGCCCGCGCGCGGCATCCTCTACGCTGCCGCCCACCTCCACCGAGTACCCGTAGGGCAGCCCGGCGCGGATGCCGTCGAGGGTCGGCGAGATCTGAGCCGCGACCGTGGCGGGCTGCGTGCCGTCGTAGATGTCGGCGCGAACAGTCATCGTCGGCCGGCGGTCGCGGTGCCAGATGATGCCTTCCTCGAACGTGTGCTCCAGGGTGGCCACCTGGGTCAGCGGCACGCTGGTGCCGTTCGCGGTGGGCACCATGAGGCTGCCCAGCATGTCCAGCCGCAGCCGCTCCTCGTCGGTTCCCCGCAGCGACATCTCGACCAGCTCGTTGCCTTCCCGGTAGGTGCTGATATGGCTGCCCGAGAGCGAGCTGGACAGGAACTGCGACAGCTGTGCGGAGCTGACGCCGAGTGCGCGCGCGCGTTCCTGGTCGACGTGCAGCCGTACGACCTTGACGGGCTCGTCCCAGTCGAGGTTGACGTTGGCCACGTGGGGATTGAGGCGCATCTGGTCGCGCACCCGGTAGGCGATCTCGCGGACCTGCCCGATATGCTCGCCGGACACGCGGAACTGCACCGGGTAGCCCACCGGTGGGCCGTTCTCCAGCCGGGTGACGCGCAACTGCAGTTCCGGGAAGCGCGGCACGACCTCGCCGATGACCCACTCGCGCAAGGCCTCGCGCGCCTCGATGTCCCGGGGCATCAGCACGAACTGGGCGAAGTTGGCGGCCGGCAACTGCTGGTCAAGTGGCAGGTAGAAGCGCGGTGACCCGGTGCCGATGTAGGCCACGTAGTTCTCGAGGCCGGCCCGCCCGGCCAACATCGCTTCCAGCCGGCCGGCCGCTTGAGTGGTTGCCTTGAGCGAACTGCCCTCCGCAAGCTCCATGTCGACCATGAGTTCGCGCCGCACCGAATCGGGGAAGAACTGCTGGGGCACGAAACGGAACAGCACCAGCGACGCGACGAACAGCGCCACCGTGCCGCCGATCACCGTCCAGCGGCGGCGGATGCACCAGCCCAGCCAGCCCCGCAACCGCGTGTAGAAGCGGGTGGCATACGGGTCGTGATCTCCGCGGTCATGGAGCTGCGGCGCGATGATGTCGGCAAACGCCGGGTAGCGGTCCGCCCACTCCCGGCGGCGTGCCTGCCAGCGCGCGGCCAGCGAGCCCGGCCGGGGGGCCGCGGATTGTCCGTGATCGGGCAGCAGCTTGTCGCCCAGGTAGGGAATGAACACGACCGCGGCGATCCACGACACCAGCAGCGCGATCGTCACCACCTGGAACAGGGAGCGGGTGTACTCGCCGGTGCTCGAGGCCGCCGTTGCGATCGGCAGGAAACCCGCGGCGGTGATCAGCGTCCCGGTCAGCATCGGGAAGGCGGTGGACTCCCAGGCGAATGCCGCGGCCTTGAGCCGGCTGAAGCCCTGCTCCATCTTGATGGCCATCATCTCCACCGCGATGATCGCGTCGTCGACCAGCAGCCCAAGCGCGAGCACCAGCGCGCCCAGGGAGATCTTGTGCAGGCCCACGCCGAGGAAGTCCATCACCGCGAATGTCATCGCCAGCACCAGCGGGATCGACAGCGCCACCACCAGCCCGGTGCGCCAACCAAGCGACAGGAAACTCACCAGCAGCACGATCCCGACCGCCTCGGCCAGCACCTTGACGAACTCGCCCACCGAGTCGGCCACCGCGGCCGGCTGGTCGGACACCTTGCGCAGCGCCATGCCCGCCGGAAGCGTGTCCTGCAGCAGCGCGAACTCGTGCTCCAGCGTTTGCCCGAGCTCGAGGATGTCGCCACCCTGGCGCATCGCCACGCCGATGCCGATCGCATCCTCTCCCATGAACCGCATGCGCGGACCCGGCGGGTCGGCGAAGCCCCGGTAGACCTCGGCCACGTCGCCCAGCCGGAACGTGCGATCGCCGACGCGGATCGGGAAGTCGCGGATCTCGTCCACCGAAGCGAACTTTCCATCCACGCGCAGGGGCACGCGGCTGCTGCCGGTTTCGAAGAAGCCGGCGGGCACCATGGCGTTCTGCTGGTCCAGCGCCTGCTTGACCGCCGATGCCGGAACCCCGAGCGTCGCCAGCCGGGTATTGGACACTTCGACCCAGACCTTTTCGTCCTGCACCCCGAACAACTCGATCTTGCCGACGTCGGGGACATCCTGGAGCGCCAGCTGCACGCGCTCGGCGTAGTCCTTCAGCACCGCGTAGTCGAAGCCCTCGCCGGTCAGTGCGTAGATGTTGCCGAAGGTGTCACCGAACTCGTCGTTGAAGAACGGCCCGATGACGTCCGCCGGCAGCAGCGGACGCAGGTCACCGACCTTCTTGCGCACCTGGTACCAGAGCGGCGCGATCTCGGCCGAACGCATCGAGTCGCGCGCGGCGAATATCACCTGTGACTCGCCCGGCCGCGAGTACGAGCGGATGAACTCGTACTCCCCCGTCTCCATCAGCTTCTGCTCGATCCGCTCGGTCACCTGGCGCGAGACCTCTTCGGCGGTGGCACCGGGCCAGCGGGTCTGGATCACCATCACCTTGAAGGTGAACGCGGGGTCCTCGCTGCGCCCCAGGTTGAGATAGGACAACGTGCCGGCCATCGCCAGCACCAGCATCGCGTACACCACCAGGCTGCGGTGGCGCAGGGCCCACTCGGAAAGATTGAAGCGCATGCTCAGGGACGCACGGGACGGTTGTCGCGATCCACCGGCGCCACCTTCTGCCCGTCGCGCAACAGGTGGCCGCCGGCGGTGACCACCCACTCGGCCGGGGAAAGACCGTCCAGCACCACGACGTGGTCGGCGCCATACGGACCGATGCGGACAGGGCGAAGCTCGATCGTCGAATCGGCGGGTTTGACGACAAAGACCGCCGGCGACCCGTCACCCCGGAGCAGCGCCGACAGCGGCACGCTCAGGCGGGCGCCGCCGTCTCCCGCGAGGTAGACGCGCGCGCTCTGGCCCAGCTCGACCGTTCCGGCCGGGGCGTCGATGGTGGCGCGTGCAGCGAAGGTGCGTGATGCCGGATCCGCCGCAGGCGCGATCTCGCGGATGCGACCCGGCAGCCGGCGGCCGTCCCCGGCCCACAGCGACACCTGCACCGGGTCACCCACGCCAACGCCGGCCAGCGCGCCCTCAGGCACCGCGAACAGCACCTCGCGGGGCCCGTCGGCGGCCAGTGAGAAAACCGGTTGCCCCGCACCCACCACCTGCCCGGCCTCGGCCTGGCGTGCGGTAATCACGCCATCGGCCGGCGCGGCCAACCGCGTGTAGCCCGCCTGGTTGCGCGCCACGTCCAAGGATGCGCGCGCAGCCGTGGCCTGACCTTGCGCGGCGGTCGCGGCGGCGTTGCTTGCATCGATCGTTGAGCGGCTGACGAGCCGGTCCTCGCCCAGTTGCGTGAAGCGCGCCTGGTCTGCACGGGCGCGCTGCAGTTCGGATTCGGCTGCGGCGAGCTGGGCCTGGGCGGCCCGGGTCTGGGCTTGCAGGTCTCCCGGATCCAGCCGCGCCAGCACGTCGCCGGCGCGAACCCGATCCCCGACATCGACTGTGCGCTCCACCAGCTTGCCGCCCACGCGGAAGGACAGTGCGCTTTCTTCCCGCGCACGCACGTCACCGGCGAAAGCGCTGGTCGAATCCGAGGCCACCGTCGGCCGGGCGACCAGCACCGGGCGAACCGGCTCGGATGAATCATCGCCGCCGCCGCATCCGGCCAGCAGGAAGACCGCCATGAATAGCGGGGGCAGAACCGGCATTCGCGCGGTAGTGGGAGCGGGTCGCATGGAAACGGCCTCAGGGCTAATTAATGCACCACCCGGTACTGTATAATTATCGAACCGCCTGGTCTAGTATTGAATGATGCCTGATTCCATCAGAAGCGGTCGCGCCAACAAGCCCGCCGGCGCTGGCCGTCCCAAGGACCTGGCCAAGCGTGCTGCGATCCTGGAGGCGGCCAAGCGGATGTTCACCCGCAACGGGTTCGAGGGCGCCAGCATGGACCAGATCGCCACCGAGGCGGGCGTGTCCAAGCTGACCGTCTACAGCCACTTCGGCGACAAGGACACCTTGTTCGTGGCTGCCGTGCGGGCCTATTGCGAGCAGCAGCTGCCATCCTCGCTGTTCCAGACGGAAGCTCCCGGGATGCCGTTGCGTGAGCGCCTGCTGGCGATCGCCCGCGCCTTCTACGTGATGGTCAGCAAGCCCGAAGCGGTTGCCGGCCACCGGGTGCTGTGCTCGCCGCAGCTGAGCGACTCACCCTTGCCGCGGATGTTCTGGGACGCGGGCCCTCAGCGGGTGCAGGACGAGTTCGCCGCCCTGCTGCGCCGTCGCATCGCCGCCGGCGAACTGGACATTGCCGACGTGGGGCGAGCGGCCGCGCAGTTCTTCACCCTGGTCAAGGGCGAGCCGCATGCGCAGCTGGTGTTCGGGTGTTGCGACCCGATGGGCGAGGACGGTATCGAGTCCCACCTGGCGGCGTCGGTCGATCTGTTCCTGCGGGGCTATGGTGTCCACCGCCGGTAGCCGGCGCGGGGCCGTCGGTCCCGGTGACTTCCGGCACTCAGCCGACCCGGCGCGGCGCAGCGATGCTAGGCACGCCGGCCGCCATGGCGCCGGTACAATGCGCGGCTTGCCCGCAAGAGCTTGCAGATGACGACGATGGACTACGCCAAGGCCCGGGAACTGATGGTTGAGCAGCAGGTGCGTCCCTGGGACGTGCTGGACATGCGCGTGCTCGACACCCTGTCCGACCTCCCGCGCGAAGCCTTCGTGCAGGAACAGCACCGCAACCTGGCCTACGCCGACCTGGCGCTGCCGCTGGGCCATGGCGAGTCGATGATGAAGCCGGTGGTTGAAGGCCGCACCCTGCAGTCGCTGGCACTGGAGCCCACCGAGGACGTGCTGGAGATCGGTACCGGTAGCGGCTTCCTGTCGGCGTGCCTTGGCCGGCTCGCACGTGACGTCGTCAGCCTGGAGATCCATGCCGACCTGGCCGATGCCGCGCGAGCACGCCTGCAGCGCCAGCAGATCGGCAACGTCGAGGTGGTCAACGCCGACGCGTTCGGATGGGAAACGCAGCGCCGCTTCGATGCGATCTGCCTCACCGGCGCGACAGCGGTGGTCCCGCACGACTTGCTGCGCTGGCTTCGCCCGGGCGGTCGCCTGTTCGTGGTGCATGGCCGCTCGCCGGCGATGGACGCCGCATTGGTGCACGCCCCGGAGGCGGGCGGCGACGTCTACGCTCCCCGCATCGAATCGCTGTTCGAAACCGATCTTCCGTATCTCGCCGGGGCCGCGCCACGTCCCAGCTTTGTTCTCTGACCGGCCGACCGGCCGGACTGGACCCAGCCAACCCGCGAGTCCCCGCAGTGCCGCGCCGGAGGGTGCGGATGTCAAGAAAAGGAAACCGCATGACCCGCCGCCCGCATCCAGTCCGCCGCGCCATCACCCGCCGGCCCGCCCTCCTCGCCCTGGCGATCGCCCTGCTGCTGCCCGCGGCCGCTTCGGCCGAGGACCTGTTGCAGACGTATGAACTGGCGCGACAGGGCGACCCGCAGCTGTCGGCCGCCGAGTCGAACCGCCTGGCCATCCGCGAAGGCTCGGTGCAGGCGCGGGCCGCCATGCTGCCGCAGCTCAACGGTGAGGCGTCCTACCGCCGCGCACGCAGCGAAGGTCCGGCGACGCAGACCCAGTTCGATCCCAACTCGGGCACGCCGGTGGAGTTCCGCGGCGACATCGAAAGCGAAACGACCACGCGAAACGTCGGCATCAACGGCAGCCAGATGCTGTTCGACATGTCGCGCCTGACCACGCTGGGCAGCCGTAATGCGCTCAGCCGCGCCAGCGACTTCCAGCTGGAGTCGGCCAACGACTCGCTGGTGACCCGCACCTCGGCGGCGTACTTCAGCGTGCTGGTGGCGTTGGAGACCCTGGCCGCGGCCGAGGCCGCCGAGACAGCGCTGCAGAAGCAGTTCGACTTCGCATCCAAGCGCCTGGAAGTCGGGCTGGCGCCGATCACCGATGTGCACGAGGCGCGCGCTACCTTCGACAGCGCGCGCGCCAATACCATCCTGGCCCGCAACGCGGTCGAAGATGCCTACCAGGCGCTGGCGGAGATCACCGGCCAGCCGGTGCGCAACCTCAAGGGTCTCCCGGAGGACTTCCAGCCCGCACTGCCCGCCAGCCGCGGCGCCTCGCAATGGGTGCAGACGGCGATCGAGAACAACCCCGCCCTGCGCGCCAAGCAGCTGCAGGTCGAATCGGCCGAGTCCGACATCCGCACCGCGCGCGCCGGCCACTTGCCTACGCTGTACCTGGGCGGCGGCTATGGCGATACCAAGACCACCGGCGACCGCACCTTCAGCAGCTCCGACCTCCCGACCTCGGTCACCAGCCCGATCGAGAGCGAGAGCCGCGGACCCAACGTCGGAATCACCCTGTCGGTGCCGATCTTCTCCGGCGGCGCGACGCAATCGCGGGTCCGGCAGGCGGTGGCCCAGCGCGACGTTGCCCAGGACGAACTCGTGCAGCAACGCCGTGCGCTGGAGCGCAACACCCGCAGTGCCTACCAGGCGCTGGTGGCGGGCATCAGCGAGATCGAGGCGCGCCGACTGGCGCTGTTCTCGGCTCGCAGTGCCTATGACGCCTCCCAGGTAGGCCTGGAAGTGGGCACCCGCACCGTGCTGGACGTGCTGACCAACCAGCAGAACCTGTTCACCGCACAGCAGGCGCTGGCGCAGGCCCGCTACAACTACCTGCAGAACCTGCTGCTGCTCGAGCAAGCCGCCGGCACCCTGGACATCCAGGATGTGCAGGAGGTCAACCGGCTGCTGACGGTGGATACCCGGGCCCAGGTCCAGTCCGACCTGGACCCCTGACCGCCACTGCAAGATGATCCCCGGCGCTCCCGTCCGTCATGGCCGGGAGCGCTTTAGCATCCGCTCGCCGATCACGCCGCACTCCCAAGCCGCCATCGGGCGGGATGAAGCCGGCACGTAGGCTCGGGGCCTCACCGCGCGGGGAGCACCGGCTGCAACAGCGCCAGCGTCTGCGCCAACGCACCACGCCCGGTTTCCACCAGCGCCCGCCCCGATTCGGCCATGCGATGGCGGGCGTCGGCATCGTCAAGCAGCGCGAGCAACTGCACAGCCACGCCATCGGCGTCTTGGCATACGCGCAATGCGTCGGCATCGGCCAACCGCTTGGCGATGTCACTGAAATTGTGCAGGTGGGGGCCGGTGACGATTGCCGTCCCGGTTGCCGCGGCCTCCAGCAGGTTGTGCCCACCGACCGGCTGCAGGCTGCCGCCCACGAACGCCACCTGCGCGCAGGCGTAAAAGCTCATCAACTCGCCCAGGGTATCGACCACGAATACCGAATCGGACGCCGACGGCCAGCGCGCGCGCGACCGGGTGGACACCTGCATGCCCGAGGCGCGCGCATGTTCGGCCACGATCCGGAACCGCTCCGGGTGGCGCGGCGCCCACAGCACCAATGCGTCGGGGTGGCGGGCTCGCACGCGGCGGTGGATGGCGATCACCGCCGCCTCTTCGTCCTCGTGGGTGCTGGCGGCGATCCACACCGGGCGCGTGCCCGCATGGCGCCGGCATGTCTCCACGAAGTCGTCCAGCTCGACCGGCACGAGCACGTCGTACTTGAGGTTACCCACGTCCATGACCTGCTCGGAACGCGCGCCCAGCCGCACGAAGCGCATTGCGTCCCCCATCGATTGCGCCGCAACCGTACGCACCGTTCGCAGCGCGCGCGATACCAGTGGCGCAAGCACCCGGTATCCGCGCAGCGACCGCTCCGACAACCGCCCGTTGAGGATGAACACCGGCACCCCGCGATCCCGGCACCCGAACAACAGGTTCGGCCACAGTTCGGTTTCCATGATCAGGGCTGCGTGCGGCCGGTAGTGCGCGAGGAACCTGCCCACCGCGCCCGGCAGGTCATACGGGAGGTACACGTGCTCCACCTCGTCGCCCCACAGAGCACGGACACGCTCCGAGCCGGTGGGGGTGATCGTGGTGACCAGCAGCCGAAGGTCCGGGCGCCCGCGGCGCAACGCGTTGACGACCGGGACCGCGGCATTGACCTCGCCCACCGAGACCGCATGCAACCACAGCATCCGTGGGGGCGGCGGCGGTCGGTAGATCGCGTAGCGCTCGGGCCAACGCTGGAAATACGCAGGCGAGCGGAAGCCGCGCCAGATGAGGTGGTAGACCGTCACCGGGACCAGCAGGTAGAGCGCTGTGGAGTACACGGCGCGCAACAGGCGCTCGATCGGATCGGTCCGCATGCCGCAAGGATAGCGGCAGTGGTGGCGAACCCGGGACCGCCTCGACGGCGAGTCCGGGGCAGGGCCGGGCGCTTCGCTAGAATCCACCCATGCCCGTCGCACCCGAACCCCTTTCCCCGCCGCCCAGGGGACCGCGCCACTGGCCCACCTGGCTCGCACTGGGCGCCATGGTGCTGGCCGGTCGACTGCCGTGGCCCGTGCAGCGGGGGCTGGGACGCGCGCTGGGCACCGTGCTCTACCACCTGGTCCCGAGCCGACGCCGCTCGGCGTCGACGAATCTTCGACTGTGCTTTCCCGACCTGGACGAAGCGACGCGCGAGGCACTGTTGCGGGCGAGTTTCAAGGACCTGGGCGTGGGCCTGTTCGAGTTCACGCGCGCGTGGTGGGGCGACGTTACGCCGATGCGGCGGACGGTACGGATCGAGGGCCTCGAGCCGATACGGGCGCTGCATGCTCAAGGTCGCGGGGTACTGCTGGTGTCGGGTCATTTCATGACCCTGGAGATGTGTGGCCGGTTGATGTGCGACCAGCTGCCGCTGGCAGGCATGTACCGTCCCTATCGCAGCCCGGTCATGGAGTGGGCGGTGCGGCGCGGGCGGGCGGAATACGCGGCGGCGATGTTCGGCAACGAAGAGTTGCGTCCTGCCATGCGCCACCTCAAGAAGGGCGGCATCCTCTGGTACGCGCCCGACCAGGACATGCGAGGCAAGGACACGGTGTTCGCACCGTTCTTCGGCGTACCTGCCGCGACGATCACCGCGACCCACCAGTTCGCCCGGCTCACCGGCTGCGCGGTGGTGCCGTTCTTCCACCGCCGCGAAGGTGCCGATTACGTGCTGCGGCTGGGCGCGCCGCTGGACGGCTTCCCTTCCAGTGATGCGCTGGCCGACAGCACGCGGGTCAACGCCGCCATCGAGGCGATGGTGCTCGAGGCACCCAGCCAGTACCTGTGGATCCACCGTCGGTTCAAACGGCGCCCGCAGGGCGAGGAGAAGCCGTACTAGCGGCGCCCGCGCGACCAGCGGCTCCCGCGGTGGGTGGCGCGATCAGCCAGCCGCGGCGGGCGTGGGATCCGTGCCGTCCGGCGACGCCAGCAAGCTGCCGGCGTACAGCGCGGCCAGCAACAGCGTCAGGCCGCCCCAGAAGGTCGAATAGAACGCCAGGTGCGTGTTCAGCGGGAACACGGTTACCGCCAGCGCCAGCATCGCCGGCCGCGCCTTCTCACGCGACACGGCATCGGAGAAACGCCACGCACGCCAGGCCATGGCGGCACCCGCCAGCCACAGCAGCAGGCCGAAGAACCCGGTTTCACTCAGCACTTCCAGGACGATCTGGTGCGCGTGCAGCGCCGGCCCGTCCCCCCACGCCGCGACCTCACCGGGCTGGGGATCGCAGCCAGGGAATGCTTCGCGGAAGCCGCGTGCTCCCACGCCGTTGAGCGGCTGCTGGCGCACCATGCACGCCGCCGCGCCCCAGATCCGCGAGCGGCCCGAGAGCGCCATGTCGACCCCCTCCCCGTCGGCCTGCAGCACGTGCGTGGTACGCATCACGCGCTCGCGCACCTGCGGCGAAGCGGCCGTCAGCACCGCCAATGCAATTGCCCCGAACGCGAAGACACCCAGCAGCTTGCGCCAGCCCAGCAGGCCCCAGCCCGAAACCAGGATCACCAGGCCGAAGGTCAGCCACGACGCGCGCGACCCGGCCAGCACCACCACCAGTCCGACCGCCGCGACAGCCATCAGCCAGCCCGTCGCGCCGAAGCGGCGCCCGGCGGCAAACAGCAGGAACGGCGACAGGCTGGCCAGCACCAGACCCAGCTTGAGGTTGCACGGCCCGAGGACGCCGCTGAGCCGATCGACCCTGGCGATGTCCTCCGCGGTGCACATGCCGCGACCGCTGATGAGCTGCTTGGCCGAGTCGATCCCGAAGAACAGCGGGCTGGTTCCGGACACCGCCTGCGCCAGCGCATCGGCGGTCCATACCGCCATGATCACCGCCAGCCCGACGAAGGTGGTGCGGCGGCCCCGCTCGCTGGCCACCGCCGAAGCAGCCAGCCACAGGAACGGGAGGTAACGCAGGTCGAGGGCCGCCTCGCGCAGCGCCCGCCTGACGTCGACCGAGTCGAGCGCCGAGACCAGTTCGGGCAGCCAGTAGGCGAAGAACAGCACGCTGCTCAGGGCCCAGGCCTGGTGGCTGAGCAGCTCCGCCCCGCCCCGGAAGCGCGCCGCGACCAGCTGGTAGATGGCCACCAGCGCACCCAGTACCAGCACCGCCTCGGCATAGCCCGGGGCCGGCCACAGCGCGACGTGGGTGAGTATCCAGGCCGGTGCCCAGCGCCAGCCCGTGGCGATGGTGCGGCCGGGCCGCATGGCCTCAGCGGCAGGCGGGGTCGAGGAGTTCGGCATAGACGGCAAGGGTAGCGTCCTGCATGGCGCCAAGGGTGTAGGGGATCGACGGCGGCAAGGCCGGTAACTCGGTAAGCAGCGCGGCGGCGGTCTGCGCGAGCGAGGCGGTATCGAACGCCGCCACCGCTCCCGACGGTTGCAGCTGCTCGAGCAGTTCGCCCACCCCGCCGTGCGCCCAGCCCAGCACCGGCCGACCCACCGAAAGGGCCTCCAGCACCGTGCGGCCGAAGGCTTCGGGCTTGCGCGAGAGTTGCAGCACCAGGTCGCTGGCCGCGTACGCGCGCGCGATCGCGTCGGTCGGAGGGGAGAACGCCACCACGCCGTCGAGGCCCAGCGCGGCCGCCTGCGCCTCCAGCTCCCGGACATAGGCGCCACGCCCGGGCTCGCGCGCACCCGGCAGCCACAGGCGCGCATCCAGCCCGCTGGCCCGCAACGCCGCCAGCAGCTCGAGCGCGTCGGCGTGGCCTTTCAGCCGCGTGCCGCGTCCGGGCAGCAGCAACAGGGGGCCGCGCCCCCCCAGCGCCGGATACAGCGACTCCGCCCACCCACGCGCGCCGGCATCGGGCCGCACTGCGCGCGGGAAATCAACAGGGTCGATCCCGCGCGGGATCACCCGCAGCCGCGCCGCATCGATCCCTGGGTAGTGCCGCAGGACGTAGCGCCGCACGGTATCGGACACGCAGACCACGCGCTCGCCGCGGGTCATGACCGCGCTGTAGCGCGAGGGCGAGTTCAGCCCGTGCACGGTGGTGACGAAGCGCGGACGCGTACCGGGATCGATCCCCGCGACGGCGTGCCATCCCAGCCACGCCGGCAGGCGCGAGCGCGCGTGCACCAGGTCGGCGCGCTCGCCCAGCAACACTGCCCGCAAGGGGCGTACGTGCCGCAGGGCCAGCAACGACTTGCGTCCGATGTCGAGGGTGATGTGTTCGGCGCCCAGCGCCAGCAACCGCGGCACCAGCCGGCCTCCCGCGGAGACCACGAGGGCGCGATGGCCTGCAGCGACCAGCGCTGCGGCGATCTCAAGGGTCGAACGCTCGACCCCGCCCGACTCCAGGGCGGGCAGCAGCTGCACGATGGTCCGGCGCCCGGCCGGGCCGGGCCGGGGGGCCGAAAGGGCGCGCGGGCCGGTCACGGCCGCCACCGGGCGGGGTCCGGCTCAGTCCTCGAGCACGAAATGCGCGCCGCAATACGGGCACTGGCATTCGCGTTCGGCTTCGACCGGCAGGTACACCCGCGGGTGGGAGTTCCACAGCGCCATGGCCGGCATCGGACAGCTAACCGGCAGGTCCGCACGGGTCACGGTGTAGCGCTGCTGGGCGTTGGCCTGGGTGGGATGCTGGGCGGCGGCGGTCATGTCGATGGGTGTTCTCGCGGGGTCCGCAGTCTAGCAGCCGGCCCCGGCGATCGATGCCAAGCGGTCAGCCCGGCAGGTCGAACACCAGCGCCACCGCCTGCCCGCGGCCGATGGCCTCCAGCGCCAGCTCGCCGGCCTCGTCGACCAGGCCGAGGGCGTCGCCGGCCGATGCGGCCCGGTCGTTGACGGTGAGCTCGCCCGCAACGACTTGCACCCAGTAGCGCCGATCGGACTTGAGCGGGCGGCCGATCGCTTCCCCTTGGTCCAGCCGCGCTTCGAACAGCCGCGCATCCTGGCGAATCGCCAGGCTGCCGTCGGCGCCGTCGGGCGAGGCCATCAGCGTCCACGCACCGCCCCCCTCGCAGGCGCCGCGGTGGGCGTAGGCAGGCGCGGCGTTGACCCGGTCGGGCTGCAACCAGATCTGCAGGAAGTGCACCGGCTCCACGTCGGAGGCGTTGAACTCGCTGTGCTCGACCCCGTGGCCGGCGCTCATCCACTGCAGTTCGCCCGGTCCGATCACACCCCCGCCGCCGGTGCTGTCGCGGTGCGCAAGGCCACCGGACACCACGTAGCTGAGGATCTCCATGTTGGCGTGCCGATGCGGTTCGAAGCCGCCGCCCGGCGCGACGCGGTCTTCGTTGATCACCCGCAACATGCCAAAGCCCATCCACGCCGGGTCGTAGTAGTGCCCGAAGGAGAACGTGTGCCGGCTGTCGAGCCAGTCGAGCTGCACTTGGCCGCGCTCGGCGCCGGGACGCAAGACGATCATGTCCGGTGCCGCCTCAGCCCGCGTCGGGCTTGGGCACCACCGCCTCGGTGGTGATGCGGATCTGCACCTCGTCGCTGACGTTGGGCACATACATGCCCAGCCCGAAGTCGCTGCGCTTGATCGTTGTGGTCGCGTCGAACCCGGCCGCCGGTCGCTTGGCCATCGGCTGCTCGCCGATCCTGTTGATGGTGGTATCGAGCACGACCTCGCGGGTCACGCCGCGGATGGTCAGTTCGCCCACGACGCGCAGCCTGCCCTCGCCCGCAGCCTCGACCCGGGTGCTGGCGAAGGTGATTTCGGGGTGGTTGGCGGCATCGAAGAAATCGTCGCTGCGCAGGTGTTCGTTGAACGCCGGCACGTGCGCTTCCAGCCCGGCCAGCGGCAGGGTGACCTGCACCGATGACTGGCCGACGTTGTCGGGGTCGTAGGTGATCGCGCCGTCGGCCTGGCCGAAGTGCGCGATGGGGTTGGAAAATCCGAAGTGGCTCCACTGCGCGGTCACGTCGGTGTGGTTGGGGTCGATGTCGTAGGTCACCGGCGCGGCGGCGAGCGGGGCGGCGAAGGCGGTCGACAGGGCGAGGGTCAGCAGCAGGCGCTTCATTGCGGTTCTCCGGTACGTGGGGGCGAGGGGCACGGCATCACTCGATGCGCGCGGCCTCGGCGAAGGACAGGCGCGGCGAGCGCGGGAACAGATTGGCGGTGTCGCCGTGCCCCAGGTTGATGAGGAAGTTGGACTTGATCGCGGTGCCGGCGAAGAACGCGGCATCGACCTTGGCGTTGTCGAAGCCCGACATCGGCCCGGTGTCCAGGCCCAGCGCGCGCGCGGCCAGGATCAGGTAGGCGCCCTGCAGGCTGCCGTTGCGGAACGCCGCCTCGCGGCGACCCTCGCGCGGGCCCTCGAACCAGCTCTTGGCATCGGTGTGCGGAAACAGGTACGGCAGCTTTTCGTGGAAGTCCTCGTCATGGGCGACGATCACCGTGACCGGCGCCGCCAGGGTCTTGGCACGGTTGCCCTCGTCCAGTGCCGGCTCCAGCTTCGCCTTCGCCTCGGCCGACTTCACGAACACCAGCCGCGCCGGCGACATGTTGGCGCTCGTCGGACCCCACTTGGCCAGCTCGTAGAGTTGCCGCAGGGTGTCGTCGCTGACTTCGCCGCCGAGCTCGTTGTGGGTGCGGGCAGTGCGGAACAGCTGGTCGAGCGAGGCATCGGGCAGCGGACGGGACATGCGGTTCTCCTGGTTCATATCGGTACGGCGGCACGGCGGGCGCGCGTCGGCGCGCAGGGCAGCACCGTGGCGGGCCAGTGTAGAGTCTTGCCGGCAGGGCAACAGAGGCCGCCTTCGGAACGGATTGAACACACCCATGCAACAACGCGCCACTCCCACCTGGACGCTCACCGACGGTAACGCCGGCAACGTACGCCAAGCCGAGGCGCTGGTACGCGCGCTCGGCTTGGACGCGCGGGCCTGGGCGCTGCAGGCCCGGGCCCCGTGGGAATGGGCCGCGCCACGCCGGCTGCCCGGCGCCGCGCGCGCTTTCGGCGAGGACTTCCAGCGCGCGCTGGCCCGACCGCCGGCACTGGCGATCGGATGCGGCCGCCGGGCGGCGCTCGCCACCCGCCTGCTGGCCGCACGGGGTGCACGAAGCGTGCAGATACTCGCCCCGCGCATCCCACCGCGACACTGGGACCTGGTCATCGCCCCGGAGCACGACGGCCTGTCGGGCGGCAACGTGATCCGCATGCTGGGCAGCCTGAACCCGGTAGACGACGCGTGGCTGGCCGCGGCACGACACGAGTTCGTCGCGCTGGGAGATTTCCCCCGACCGCGCACCGCATTGCTGCTGGGCGGGCACAGCCGCCATTCAAGCTTCGACAGCGGATTGCTCGGGCAGGCCGCGGCGCGCATTGGCGCGGCCGTCGCGCGCGAAGGAGGCAGCGTGCTGGCGACCGCGTCCAGGCGCACCCCGGCGACCGCCAGGAGCCACCTGCGCGAACGCTTCATGGGCATTCCCGGCGTGGTCTGGACCGGCATCGAACCCGGTCCCAACCCCTATGCGGGGCTGCTGGCCTGGGCCGACCGCATCGTCTGCACCGCCGACTCGGTGAACATGCTGTCGGAGGCCTGCGCGACCGACGTGCCGGTATTCGTTGCCGGTGGCGACGCACTCCACGGACGGCCGCGCCGGTTCCTCGACAGCCTGCTGGGCAGCGGCCGCGTGCGGCTGCTGGACGATGCCCTGGCCGATTGGGCGGTCACCCCGCTGCGCGAGACCGCGCGCGTTGCCGACGAAGTGCGGTCGCGGCTGCGGCTTTGATCCGGTCCGGGAATCGGTTGGGAACCGGCCCTGAAGGCAGGTAGTACCGCCTGCCCCGGCGCCTCCCGCGCATCAACCGGCAGTTCGTCGGCAAGCGCTCGAGGGCCGGCAGGAATGCGAACGGCGATCGACGGTTACCCGCTGTTGCCCGCGCACTGCCACGCTGGGCTCACTGCCCGCCCACCGGTGCGGCGGAGAAATCCAGCCCGTGGTTCTGCGCCACTTCCCGGATCGACGTGCGCGCGGTTTGGATTCCGTCATCGATGGCCACGCGCCGCGAGCGACGGTCCAGGGTGCATTCCAGCGCCCGTGCCAGCAGCGTGGCATGCGCTTCGGACAGGCGGCGCGACTCGCCCGGCTGCAACAGGCCCGCGTGTTGCGCAGCGTCCACCAGCAAGGGCGTCGCGCGCGGTTGCAGCAGCCCCGGGTCTCGCGACGCGTTTCCCAACACCAGTGCCTGCAGCAGGAACTCCAGATCGACCAGGCCGCCTTCGCCCTGCTTGAGGTCGAAGCCGTCGGCGCCACTGCGGTCCAGTTCGGCCCGCATGCGCGCCCGCATCTGCACCACGTCCGCGCGCAGCCCCGCGTGATCGCGGGGCGCGGCCAGGGTCCGGTGCCGCACCTGCTCGAACGCCGCGCACAACCCCGGGTCCCCGCCCACGCATCGCGCGCGCACCAACGCCTGGTGCTCCCACGTCCAGGCCCGGTGCGCCTGGTAGTCCGCGTACGAAGACAGGCTCGACACCAGCAGGCCGCCCGCGCCGTCGGGCCGCAACCGCACGTCGACTTCGTACAGGTGGCCCGCGCCGGTGGGCGCGCCCAGCAGGGCGACGATTTTCTGCGCCAGCCGCACGAACCAGCGGGGTGCCTCAAGCGGACGCGGGCCGTCCGACTCCGCATCCGCGGCAGCGTCATACAGGAAGACGAGGTCGAGGTCCGAACCGAAGCCCAGCTCCTCTCCTCCCAGGCTGCCGTAGCCGATCACCGCGAAGCGCGCCTGCGGGACGCGGCCATGGCGCATGGCCACTTCGCGTTCGGCCAGGGCGAGCACGCGGCGCACCACGCCGTCAGCCAGCCACGCCAGTTGGCGCGCGCTGTCGGCCGCCTCCTGGCGGCCGTCGCGCAGCGCCATCGCGATGCGGAAACCGAGCGCCTGTCGAAGTTCGTTGAGGCCCTGCAACGTGGCTTCTGTGTCGGTGCCCAGCGCGTTTTCCGGGTCGACCCCATCGCACACCTCCAGCAGCCCGGCGCGGTCGGGCAGCGGGCCCGATACACGCGCGTCCAGGAGTTCGTCCAGCAACAGCGGGTAGGCGGCCAGGCGCTCTGCCAGCAACGCGCTGTGTTCGACCACGTCCACCAGGCGCGCCAGCGCGGCCGGCTCCTCGTCGAGCAGCGCCAGGTAGGCGCTGCGACGCAGGATGTTGTGCAGCATCGCCAGCAGCCGTCGCAGGGCCAGCATGGGTTCGCCCGAGGAAGCCGCGCCGTGCAGCAGCGCCGGCATCACCCGGTCCAGGCGCGGACGCGTGGCATCGGACAGGCTCGCCACGCCGGGGCTGCGGGCGAAGTCGCGCAGGACCGCGTCGGCGGCGCTGGCATCGGCGAAGCCGGCATCGGCAAGCACCCGGGGCTCGCCGGCCTCGGGCAAGGCGTGCCAATAGCCGGCCAGGGCGTCCGGCGCGGCATGCCGACGGCGCGGCGCGAGCAAGGCATCGAATTCTTCCGACACTACTGCCCGCTGCGTTTCCAGCTCGGCCGCCAGCGACGCCCAGCCAGGATGTCCCAGGCCCCGCGCGATCCGCAGCCGATCCAACGGCTCGACGGGCACCGCGTGCACCTGGGCGTCGCGAAGCATCTGCAGGCGGTTCTCCAGCCGGCGCAGGAAGCGGTACGCAAGCGTGAGCGCTTCGCCCGCGGCCGGATCCACCTGGTGGGCCTCGACCAGCGCATCCAGGGCCTGCATCGACCCGCGCCCGCGCAGCTCCGGCTCGCGTCCGCCGCGGATCAACTGCAGTGCCTGGATGAGGAATTCGATCTCGCGGATCCCGCCCGGTCCGCGCTTGATGTCGTCGGCCAGTTCCTTGCGCGCGACCTCGGCCGCAATCGACGCCTTCATCGTACGCAGGCCGTCGAGCGCACCGAAATCCAGGTAGCGCCGGTAGACGAACGGGCGCAGCGCTTCCAGGAACCGTTCGCCGGCGTCGATGTCACCGGCGACCGGGCGCGCCTTCTGCCATGCGTAGCGCTCCCAGTCGCGGCCCTCGTGCTGGAAGTATTGCTCCATCGCGGCGAACGACCACGCCACGCGCCCGGCATTTCCGTATGGCCTGAGCCGCAGGTCGACGCGGTGGCAAAAGCCGTCGGCGGTCATTTCGTCCAGCAGCCGCCCCAGTTGCTGCGCCTGGCGGGTGAAGTAGGTCTCCGCGTCCAGCGGCCGGGCGCCGTCGGAGGCACCGCCTTCCTCGAAGCCGTAGACCAGGTCGATATCCGAGCTGAAGTTCAGCGCCTGCCCGCCCAGCTTGCCCAGCCCGAACACCACAAGTCGCTGCTCGCTGCCTGCGGCATCGCGCACCATGCCATGGCGGGCCATGGACTCGCCTTCCACCGCCGACAGCGCCAGGCGCAGGCACGACTCGGCCAGCCGGGTGCTGCCGGCCAGGGTGGCCTCGACCGTGTCCAGCCCGAGCACGTCACGCCAGACCAGGCGGGTCGACTCGGCCGCACGGAAGCGCCGCAGCTGCGTCATCCACCTTTCGCGTTCGCCCGCTTCCAGCACCGGTTCGGCGACCGGGGTGGCGGAATCATCGAGCAACACGGCCAGCAACTCCGGCTGTCGCACCAATGTGTCGATCGCGAAATCGCTGGCGGTGGCAAGGCGCTCCAGGGACACGCGCACGTTGTCGTCCCCCCGGGACGACAGGTGGGTCGCCGCATCGGCCGTATGCGTGCCACCGGGCCAGGCACCCGCCGCCTGCAGGCGTTGCAAGGCACGGGCCACCAGTTTGTCGAGCGCTTCCTGCATCCGGTGATGATGGCATGCAGCCGACAACAGGACGCCCGCCGGCGGGCGGGCGCCTGTGCCGGCCGGTCGCTTTGCGTCCGCGGCCGGCCACCTGCCGCGACGCAGGGACCTACAGGGTCTGGTCGGCGTTGATGCGGCCGCGACCGAAGTAGGCGTCGGTGCCGCGATCACCGATGTCGTCGGCATCCCGGTTCAACTCGTCCTCAACTGCGCGGGCGACATTTCACCGCCGGCCGCACCTATCAACAGTGCCGCCACGCCCGCCACGTGCGGCGCGGCCGGGCTGGTGCCGCCGGTCCGTGACCAGCCATTGTTGGAGGTGCTGAACACCAGGTCCGTGGTGTTCTGCCCGCCTGCGTAGTGCACCGCCCACGTGACCGCATGGACCAGCGCGTTGGTGTCCTGGTTGAGCGGCAACCCGCCGCGCACGCCCAGGCTCATGTTGATGACGTCGGCCCCTGCATCGGCGGCATAGACGATGCCCGACAGGATGCTGTCGAAGCTGCCGCTGCCGGTGAATGCCGAAAGCACATTGACCGCGAAGCAGTCCGCGTCCGGGGCAACCCCGATCGTGCCGAAGGCGTTGTCGGCCGCGGCCACGGTACCGGCCACGTGCGTGCCGTGGTTGAAACCCGTCGGCAGCGTGCACACCGGCTCGCCCGCCACGAACGACGCGTAGAGCGCGGCGATGTTGTTCGGGACCATGTCCGGGTAGTCGCAGTCCAGGCCCCAGTCGAGGATCGCGACCGTCGCGCCGGTGCCGCGGAAGCCACGGTTCCAGGCTTCCACCGCATCGATCGCGTCGTTGCCCCATTGGAGGTTGTAGAGGGCGTCGTTGTCGCCGCTGTCGGGCGGGTTCGCAGCGGCCTCGTCGAAGCCGAGGGTGACCGCTTCGGGTATCCCGAAGTGCAGCGCGATGTCCCTGACCGCCGAGCGGATGCCCGGGATGCGTGCCGCGCGGCCGCCGAAGCCGTCGTCGGCCTCCACGATCGCCACGCCGATCTGCGGGTAGCGCCGCAGCACCTGGCCTCCGTTGGCCTCCAACTTCCGGGACAGCGCCTGGTCGAATGCCAGGGCCTTGGCCTGGACCACGTAGGTGGCCGCCTGCGCACCGCCGGCCAACAACGCCGCCACGATGCCTGTTGCGAGGACTGGAACCTTCTTTGGTAATTCTCCGGATAACGTGCGCGACCCGGGTCGCGGTTATCTCCCCCGGTGGCGGCCATAGCGCGCGCCTGCCGGAGCGCAAGGCCGTCATCCAGGGCCCGGACCGGCCAGCCGTCCGGCAGGTGGAACGCCGACACGTCGAGTGTCAGGGCCCCTGTCCCGGGGCCACCCGGGCGCCGGCAACACCCGCCCCACCCAAAGAAAACGGGGCCACCTCGCGGCGGCCCCGTCGGCCCTCAAGCGCCTTGCGTCATCGCCTCAGAATCCCACGGCCCGCGCGGCGTTGACGCGACCATTGCCGGTGGCGGCGTCCCTGCCCGGCTTGCCCACGTCGTCGGCGGAGCGCCGCATGATGGACTCCACCTGGGAGGCCTTGATTCCCGGATGCTTTCCATAGACCAGCGCGGCGACGCCCGATACGTGCGGCGCGGCCATGCTGGTGCCGGCATTCCAGCTGTAGAAGCTCGAACCGTTGCGGACCTGGGTGGTGCTGAACACGAGATCGAACACCCAGCATGCCTGGACCACCGGACCCACCTGGCACGCTTCGTTACCGGGGTAACGGCTGTCACCGCCAGGGGCGCCGAAGTGGATCGCCGATTGCCCGTAGTTGCTGTAGCTGGCCAGCAGGTCCAGGTTGGTGTCCGGTCGCAGGGCCCAACCTTCCGGGGCCAGCGCAGACACGGTCAGGACGCCCGGCAACTGGCCCGGGAAACTGATCACGTCAGCGTCCTTGTCCAGGTCCCGGGCATCGTTGCCCGACGAGGCCACCACCAGCACTTCGTTGGCATTGGCGTACTGGATGGCGCGCTTGGTGGCGTTGATCAGGTCGGCCACTTCGTTCGCGCCCGGGCCGCCGCGCGGCAGGCCGTTGCGGATGCCCAGGCTCATGTTGATGACATTGGCGCCGTTGTCCACCGCCCAGACGATGCCCTGGATGATTCCGCTGAACGATCCACTGCCGGTGGCCGCACTCAGGACCTTCACGCCCAGCAGCTTGGCCTGCGGCGCGACGCCGATCGTGCCCATGGCGTTGTCGCTGGCCAGGATGGTGCCGGCCACGTGCGTACCGTGCGAGCTGCCCGCCGTGTTGCAGAAGGTCTCGCCCGGTACGAACGACGCGCCGCCGACCAGGTTCGGGGCAATGTCGGCATGCGTGCAGTAGATGCCGCTGTCCAGGACCGCGACCGTCGCACCCGCACCGCGGAAGCCGGCGTTCCAGGCGCCGGCGGCATCGACCGCCGCGTGCCCCCACTGCAGGTCGAAGAAGCGGTCGTCATCGCCGGAGAACGGCGGATTCATGAAGGCCTCGGCCGTGATCGGCGCGACCTCGGGTTCGGGCAGGTCCCACTGCAACTGGATGTCGCGGGTCACAGACAACACACCGGGGATCGCGCCGGCGGCCGAGGCGAATCCATCGCCACCTTCCACGATCGCCAGTCCGACCTGCGGCAGCTGCGCGGTGACCGTTCCGCCGGCCGCGCGGATGCGCTCAAGTTGCGTATTGCCCAGGCCGTTGCCGTGGGTCGTCACTACGTACGTCGCCGCCTGCGCGGTGGCCGCCGCGCCCAGTCCGATCAGGGCCAGGCCAATACTGGTGGCCAGAACACTCGCATTCTTCATGGATCCACTCCGTCAAGATTGATTGAAGCGTGCAGACGCACGCACTCCCCCGGGCGGCCGCCCCTGCCCGAAACTTTCCTGCTACAGGTTTACCGCTACGGAACCCGGCGCCCGCTCCCACCGACTGCCTGCCGGGCGCTGGGGAACGGCCGGCATTTCGCCAACCGCGTCACACTTCTACAGGGTCCGCCGCGCTGGCGCCAATGCCCTGCACGCGTCAACCGGGCGCGACAGAAGCCGCGGCGCCGTGAACGGGAGAATGGCGAGGGCGGCCCGCGATCAGCTGATGAGCGGGGAAGCGCGGCAGAGGAGGGAAGCTCGAAGACGAACCGGCCGTTTCCCGAGGCGGAGCCCGGAAGCCCTGCAGACAAGGCATAAAAAAGGCCCGCCCCGGTCGAACCGGTAGCGGGCCCTGCTCCCTCCCCCACGTCGGGACGCAGGTCGATCGTGAAGGAATCGTTAGGACCATTGCACGCTGCAGTGCAAAAAAGAACCGGGCGGTTCAGAAAGAGCGCCGGCGGCCTGTCCAGTGCCGCGCGGTGCAGCGGCAGTTTCGCCCTCAAGCCATGCCAGGGAATGCCCAAAGAAAAGGCCCGCACGAAGCGGGCCTCTTCCTGACAGACGTGGGGGCGAATCAGAAATCCATGCCGCCCATGCCGCCCATGCCGCCACCCATGCCGCCGCCGGCAGGCTCGTCCTTCTTCGGCACTTCGCCCACCATCGCCTCGGTGGTGATCATCAGGCCGGCGATCGACGCCGCGTTCTGCAGCGCGGTGCGGGTCACCTTGGTCGGGTCCAGGATGCCGGCTTCCAGCATGTCGACGTACTCGCCGGTGGCCGCGTTGTAGCCGTAGGCGCCCGAACCGTCCTTGACCTTGTTGACGATGACCGACGGCTCTTCGCCGGCATTGGTCACGATCTCGCGCAGCGGTGCTTCCATCGCGCGCAGGGCGATGGCGATGCCGTGGTTCTGGTCTTCGTTGGCACCCTTGAGCTCGCCGATCGACGCCAGCGCACGGATCAGGGCGACGCCGCCACCCGGGACGATGCCTTCCTCGACCGCGGCGCGCGTGGCGTGCAGTGCGTCCTCGACGCGGGCCTTCTTCTCCTTCATTTCGATCTCGGTCGATGCGCCGACCTTGATCACCGCCACGCCGCCGGCCAGCTTGGCCACGCGCTCCTGCAGCTTCTCGCGGTCGTAGTCCGAGGAGGTCTCCTCGATCTGCGCCTTGATCTGCTTGATGCGGCCCTCGATGCCCGAGGTCTCGCCGGCGCCGTCGATGATGGTGGTGTTCTCCTTGGAGACCTGCACCTTCTTCGCGCGGCCCAGGTCGGCGATGGTCGCCTTCTCCAGCTGCAGGCCGACTTCCTCGGAGATCACGGTGCCGCCGGTCAGCACGGCCATGTCCTCGAGCATCGACTTGCGACGGTCACCGAAGCCCGGCGCCTTCACGGCGCAGACCTTGACGATGCCGCGGATGGTGTTGACCACCAGGGTTGCCAGTGCCTCGCCTTCGACTTCCTCGGCGACGATCAGCAGCGGCTTGCCGGCCTTGGCCACACCTTCCAGCACGGGCAGCAGGTCGCGGACGTTGGAGATCTTCTTGTCGTACAGCAGGATGAAGGGGTCTTCCAGCTCGGCCTGCATCGACTGCTGGTTGTTGATGAAGTACGGGCTCAGGTAGCCGCGGTCGAACTGCATGCCCTCGACCACGTCGAGCTCGTTCTCCAGGCCCGAACCGTCTTCGACGGTGATCACGCCTTCCTTGCCGACCTTGTCCATCGCCTGGGCGATGAGGTCACCGATGTTGGCGTCGGAGTTGGCCGAGATCGCGCCGACCTGGGCGATTTCCTTGGACGTCGACGACGGACGCGAAATGCTCTTGAGCTCGGCGACCGCGGCGGTGACCGCCTTGTCGATGCCGCGCTTGAGGTCCATCGGGTTCATGCCGGCGGCGACCGCCTTCATGCCCTCGCGGATCAGCGCCTGGGCCAGCACGGTGGCGGTGGTGGTGCCATCACCGGCGATGTCGGAGGTCTTGGAAGCGACTTCCTTGACCATCTGCGCGCCCATGTTCTCGAACTTGTCGGCCAGCTCGATCTCCTTGGCGACGGACACGCCGTCCTTGGTGATCGTCGGCGCGCCGAAGCTCTTCTCGAGCACGACGTTGCGGCCCTTCGGGCCGAGCGTGGCCTTGACGGCATTGGCGAGGGTATTGACGCCGCGCAGCATCTTTGCGCGCGCGTCCTCACCGAAACGGATTTCCTTGGCAGCCATGTTTTGGAACCTCTAAAGCGGGAATGGGGAATTGGGAACAGGGAAGCAGTGGCGGGCGAGCCCGCCCCGGCGATCAGCCGAGGATCGCGAAGATGTCGTCTTCCTTCACCACCAGCAGGTCGGTGCCGTCGAGCTTCACCTCGGTGCCGCTGTACTTGCCGAACAGGACCTTGTCGCCGACCTTGACCTTCGGCGCGCGCACGCTGCCGTTGTCCAGGTGCTTGCCCTCGCCAACGGCGACGATCTCGCCCTTGATCGGCTTCTCGGTGGCCGAGTCTGGGATCACGATGCCGCCTGCGGACATCTTTTCTTCTTCCATGCGCTTGATGACCACGCGGTCGTAGAGCGGCTTGATATTCATGGGGCAACCCCTAAGTGTTTGAATGGGTGGGAAAAGAACGGGAATTTTAGCAGTCGCCCCGGCCGAGTGCCAAGGCCTGGGACGACAGCGCCCGGCAAGCGCCGGGACTGCGGGGTAAATGGGGTGGCCCTGGAGGCTTTCAAGGGGGGGGGGTGGTGCGAAGGCCCAATCGGCGTGGGCCATCGGCGTGGACCAAGGTCAGGACCCGGCGGACATGCAGGGGGCACCGCTGTGAGGCGGCCTGGCCGGCCTGCCGGCGCAAAGCCTGGCACCCGGGCGAACGCAGGAAAAGAAAGAGCGCGTCCCCGAAGCGACGCGCTCTTTCACGGTATGGAGATGGCATCCAAGCGCAGCGTGTCCTTCGCCCCTCCCCTGACCAGACACCCCTTGTCCAAGCCGACTTCCGTGTCGGCCGGGAGGAATAGTGCGCATTCCGGTGCGGGGCCACCAGCACCCCGGAGTGGGATTTCAGAGACTATCGGTAGCATCGGGTTGTGACGGCGGTCGTGGATCTGCTGCCTTTTAACGGCTTCAGCACACAATGTGACTGTTGGTAGCCGCTTGATGGCAATATTGGTATCGTCGTTACTTTCGGACACCTGCCGGAGTTGGCCATGACCCCACAGCAACGCATCCGCCTGGCCCGCCGCCATGCCGGGCTGTCGCAAGCGGCCCTGGCCAACGCGGTGGGCGTACAGCGCAGCGCGGTCAGCCATTGGGAGGCGACGCCCGGCAAGTCGCCCAGCGCCAGCCACCTGCGCGAGGCGGCGATGGCCACCGGCGTCCAGTACGAATGGCTGGCAACCGGCCGCGGCCGCATGACGTTGTCACAGGACGTGGCGATGGACTCGGTGGCTGCCGCCGACGCCATGCTGGTGGAAGATCCCTTCGAGCTTCGGCTGCTGGCCGCCTTCCGCGAAAGTCCGATGCTGGCCCGCGCGCCGCTGGTGGAGGTGGTCGAACAATTGGCCCAGCAGCGTGTCGGCCGCGGCCGGGGACACGAGTCGCGGCGCCCGGCGACCGGCTGATGCCGGCGCCGGACCGGGTGCGCCGGTAGAATCGGCGGATGTCCGTGGTCATCGTCCATTGCGCCTGCCCCGACGCCGCTACCGCCGACCGGTTGGCGCGGGCACTGGTCGACGAGCGCCTTGCCGCCTGCGCCAGCGTCCTTCCGGGCATGCGCTCGACCTACCGCTGGCAGGGAAGGGTGGAGCAGGCCGACGAGGTCCTGCTGCTGGCGAAGACCACCGACGCGTGCCTGCAGGCCTGCACCGACCGGCTGCAGGCAATGCACCCCTATGAACTGCCCGAGGTGATCGCGGTCGAAGCCGCCGGTGGCCTGTTGCCGTACCTGGCCTGGGTCGCCGACGAGACCCGCCCCGATCCGCTGCAAACTTCGCTGCAAACCGAACCAGGTTGAATTCCGCCGTGCCCGATCCTTCCGTGTTCGACCCCGCCCTGCCCGCCCCCGCTGCCACGATGCGCGCGCCTGAACCCGTCCTGGCGCGAGTCCTGCGCGGGTGGGTCGGGTTCGCCTGCCTGCTGGCG
Organism: Novilysobacter viscosus; assembly: GCF_046600715.1. Lineage (NCBI taxonomy): Bacteria > Pseudomonadati > Pseudomonadota > Gammaproteobacteria > Lysobacterales > Lysobacteraceae > Novilysobacter > Novilysobacter viscosus. Next base: position 232,047 of record NZ_JBJMAV010000005.1, on the reverse strand, counting down.
CTGGCGCTGTTCCCCGCACTGGCGTTCGCGGTTGACGAGGAGGACCTGCTCCCCGTGGACGAGGCATTCGTGCTCTCGGCCCGGGCGGTGGCACCGGACCGCATCGAGGTGCGCTGGCGCATCGCCGAGGGCTACTACCTCTACCGCCACCGCACCTCGGTGGCCGCAAGCGGGTTCGATGCCGGCACCCTCCAGCTTCCGCCGGGCAAGGCTTACCAAGACGAGTTCTTCGGCAAGGTCGAGACCTACCGGGGCCAACTGGTCGCGACCCTGCCGGGCCAGGCCCGGGGTCCGACGGCGACGCTGACCGTGAAGTACCAGGGCTGCGCGGACGCGGGCGTCTGCTACCCACCACAGACGCGCACGCTGGCCGTCGCGATCCCCGCCGGCGGACGGGCTTCCAGCGGGCTGCTCCCCGGCAGCGGCGTGCGCGGCGGCAACGCGCTGCTCGGTGGCGCCACGTCCGGGGGCACGGACGCACTGCCGCTGCCGCCGGAACAGGCGTTCGGCTTCGAGGCCATCGCCGATGGCGGCAACCGGCTGCTGCTGCGCTTCACCCCGGCCGCGGGCTATTACCTGTATCGCGACCAGACCACGTTGCGCATCGAGGGCGAAACCGCGCGCCGCGAGGGCATTCGCGCGGCCGCACCGCAATGGCCTGCCGGCACCCGCCACCGGGACGGGTACTTCGGCACCACCACCGTGTTCTTCGACCAGGTCGACGTGCCGCTGCCGCTGCTGCGCACCGGCACCGGGGGCGGGCGGATCGAGGTGGTCGCCGGGTTCCAGGGCTGCCAGGCCGACGGCATCTGTTACCCGCCGATGACGCGCACGGTGTCGCTCGAGCTGCCGCCGGGACGCGCCACGGGCGGCACTGGCATCGAGCCGGCCGCAGCTGTCCCTCCGGGAGCTTCCGGCACGGGCATCGGCGACAGCGGCGCGGTGGACGCAACGGTGCCCACTCCACCGGCGGATCCGGCTGCGCTTGCCGCCGCGCCGCCCGACGGCAGCGCAGGCTCCGAGACACGTCCCCGCGACGCGGGCCAGGGCAGTGCAGGCGATGCCGGCAGCGCCAGCCTGCTCGCCGAGGACAGTCGACTGGCCGCCGCCCTCGCCGGGCCGCATCGCGCATGGGCCCTGCTGGTGTTCTTCGGACTCGGCCTGGGCCTGGCGTTCACCCCGTGCGTGCTGCCGATGATCCCGATCCTTTCGGGGCTGATCGCCGGCCACGGCCCGGGGTTGGGTGCGCGCCGCGCCGCCGCGCTCTCGCTGGTCTACGTGCTGGCCAACGCGCTGGTGTTCACCGCCGCGGGGGTACTGGCGGGCCTGGCCGGCGCCAACCTGCAGATCGCCTTCCAGACACCGTGGGTGATCGTCGCCTTCTCGCTGCTGTTCGTGGTGCTTGCCTTGTCGAGTTTCGGCCTGTACGAGCTGCAGCTTCCGGCCGGCCTGCGCAGCCGGCTTGGCGAGGTCGCCGACCGCCAACGTGGCGGCTCGTGGACGGGGGTGGCGGTGATGGGCGCGCTTTCGGCGCTGATCGTGGGGCCGTGCGTGGCACCACCGCTTGCCGGCGCGGTGCTCTACATCGGCCAGACCCAGGACCCGGTCTTCGGAGGCGCGGCGCTGTTCGCACTGGCAATGGGCATGGGCGCGCCGCTGATCGCATTCGGCGTGGCGGCCGGACGCGGGTTGCCGACCAACGGACCGTGGATGGTCGCGATCCAGCGCGCGTTCGGATTCGTATTCCTGGGCCTGGCGGTGTGGATGCTGTCGCGGATCCTGCCGGCGCCTGCCACCCTGGCCCTTTGGGGCGTGCTGCTGCTGGGCGCGGCGGCGACCGTCGGGGTGACCGTGGCGGGCAGGACCGGCCTGCACCCGGGCCGGCGCGCAATGCTGGCAACCCTGGCCCTGCTGCTGGGTGTCACCGGAGGCGCACAACTGGTCGGGGCCATGGCCGGTGGGCGCGACCCGTTGCAGCCACTGGCCGGGTTGGGCACGGGTTCGGCGCAGGCGGCCGAGCTGCCGTTCCGGATGATCAAGTCCGGCCAGGACCTCGACGCGGCCATCGCCTCCGCGCGCCAGTCCGGCCAGCCCCTGATGCTGGATTTCTATGCCGACTGGTGCGTGTCGTGCAAGGAAATGGAGAAGTACACCTTCCCCGAACCGGTGGTACACGACGCGCTGGACGGCTTCATGCTGGTCAAGGCCGACGTCACCGCCAACGACGCGATCGACCAGGCTTTGATGCAGCGGCTGGGGATCATCGGTCCGCCGGCCACGCTGTATTTCATCGACGGCCGCGAACGCCGTGACCTGCGATTGTTCGGCTTCGAGAAGGCGCCCGCCTTCGCCGAACGTGCCCGTCTCGCGCGCGCGCCGGCCCCTGCGGCGGCGGAGCCCTGATGGCGATGTCCGGCACCCCCAAAGTGCTGCTGGTCGCGCTGGCGGCGGGCCTGCTCGGGGTGGGCGCCGGGCTGGTGGTCAACGGCCCCGGCCCGCTGCTGCGGACGGAGGCGGGTCAATGGGCCCTCAATGCCGCCGCCGCAGCCAGCTCGCCCGCACCGCCGGCGGGGGTCCAGGTCGCGCGACGCGGCCAGGCCATTCCCCGGGTGCGGGTGGCGCTGCTGGACGGCGGCACCCTGGCGCTGCCCGACGACTTCGCGGGTCGCCCCGTGCTGGTGAACCTGTGGGCCAGCTGGTGCGGCCCGTGCATCGAGGAGATGCCGGAACTGGAACGCTTTGCCGCCAGCCAGGGCGAGGCGGGCACCGGCGTGGTCGGCATCGCCCTGGACGACGCCGCCGCCGTGCGCGACTTCCTGGCGAGGATCCCGGTCAGCTACCCGATCGCGCTGGACGCGGCCGGCCCCGGCGACGCCGGCGTGCAGCTCGGCAACCCGAAGGGCGTGCTGCCCTACACGGCCCTGATCGACGCGAGTGGCCGCCTGGTGAAGCAGCGGATCGGGCCCTTCGAGCACGGCGAAATCGATGGCTGGGCGCGGCTGGAGTGAGCCGGGAGGCCTGACCGCCCGCCGCCACTCGCACGGGCCCGACTCAAACGCCTGCTTAAATCGCGGCAACTTCGCCGATTCTGCGGCGAACGTCTGGACAGTTCAGCAACGCTCGCGCACACTCCGGCCTTTCCGTCATCCTGCGGCCCCATGGCGAAACTGCTGGCCCTGCACGGCCCCAACCTCAACCTGCTTGGCGAACGCGAGCCGACCCTCTACGGGCGCACCACGCTGGCGCAGATCGACGCGGCGCTGTGCGCGGGCGTGGAGGCGGCCGGCCACGGCTTCGACAGCCTGCAGTCCAACGCTGAGCACGTGCTGGTGGAGCGCGTCCAGGCCGCCCGCCACGATGGCACCGCGCTGATCCTGATCAACCCGGCCGCCTTCACCCATACCAGCGTCGCCCTGCGCGACGCGCTCGCCGCCGTCGAAGTGCCCTTCATCGAAGTGCACCTGACCAATCCGCACAGCCGCGAGCCGTTCCGCCGCCACAGCTATTTCAGCGACCTCGCCCTGGGCGTGGTCGCCGGCTTCGGCGAGCACAGCTACCGATTCGCCCTGGACGCCGCGGTGGCCTGGCTGGACAACCACGCCAGCGCCCGCCGCAAGCCGTCCTGACGGCCGCAACCCGCATCCGCATCCACGCCCCGCACCGCGGGGCCCACCCAGAGGCCCGCCATGGACCTGCGCAAGATCAAGAAGCTCATCGACCTGCTCGAGGAGTCCAACCTCGCCGAAATCGAGATCAAGGAAGGCGAGGAGTCCGTCCGCCTGGCACGCACCCCCCGCGGCGGCACCACGGCCGCGCCCGCCGTCCACTACGCCCCCGCGCCGATGGCCCCGATGCCGATGCATTCGCCCACCGAGGCGGCCACCGGCGGCGGCAAGCCCGGCGCCGACGCCAACGCCAACGCCAACGCGCAGTCGATGCCAGACGGCCACGTCATGCGCGCGCCGATGGTCGGCACCTTCTATACCTCGCCCTCCCCTGACAAGCCGGCCTTCGTCGCGGTGGGCCAGGCGGTCAAGGCGGGCGAGACGCTGGCGATCATCGAGGCGATGAAGATGTTCAACCCGATCGAGGCCGATGTTTCCGGCACCGTCATCAAGGTGATGGCCGAGAACGGCCAGCCGGTCGAGTTCGACCAGCCGCTGTTCGTCATTGGGTGAAGCGGACACGGGGAACCGGGAACCGGGAAGCGGCCTTGGCCGCGGCACCGATCGCCTGCGTCGCCACACGCTTCCACGAAGTGAATCCCGGGCACCGGGACGGCAACACGGCATTCGGCGCTCCTGCCCGGCCCCTGTTACCCACTCCCTGCGCCCGTCTTTGAGGTCAGCTCCATGCTCGACAAAGTCGTCATCGCCAACCGGGGCGAAATCGCGCTGCGCATCCTGCGCGCGTGCCACGCCCTGGGCATCCGCACCGTCGCCGTGCACTCCACGGTCGACCGCAACCTCAAGCACGTGGCCATGGCCGACGAGTCGGTCTGCATCGGTCCGGCGCCGTCCACCGACAGTTACCTCAACATGGCGCAGATCATCGCCGCCGCCGAGGTCACCGACGCGCAGGCGATCCACCCGGGCTACGGCTTCCTGAGCGAGAACGCCGATTTCGCCGAGCGGGTGGAGGAGTCGGGCTTCATCTTCATCGGCCCGCGGGCGGAAACCATCCGCCTGATGGGCGACAAGGTCGAAGCGATCCGCGCGATGAAGGAAGCCGGCGTCCCGTGCGTGCCCGGCAGCGGCGGCCCGCTGGGCGACGACGCGACGGCCAACACCAAGATCGCGCGCGAGATCGGGTACCCGGTCATCGTCAAGGCGGCCGGCGGCGGCGGCGGACGCGGGATGCGCGTGGTCCACACCGAAGCGCACCTGCACAGCGCCGTCCAGACCACCAAGTCAGAGGCCAAGGCCGCGTTCGGCAACGACATGGTCTACATGGAGAAGTTCCTGGAGAACCCGCGCCACGTGGAGATCCAGGTGCTGGCCGACGGCCAGGGCAACGCCATCCACCTGGGCGAGCGCGACTGCTCGATGCAGCGCCGCCACCAGAAGGTCGTCGAGGAGGCCCCGGCACCCGGCATCACCCCCGAGCAGCGCGCGGAGATCGGCAAGGTCTGCACCGAGGCCTGCATCCGCATCGGCTACCGCGGCGCCGGCACGTTCGAGTTCCTGTTCGAGAACGGGCGCTTCTACTTCATCGAGATGAACACCCGCATCCAGGTCGAGCACCCGGTCACCGAGATGGTCACCGGCATCGACCTCGTGCGCGAGCAGCTGATGATCGCCGCCGGCCAGCCGTTGTCGATCCGCCAGCAGGACGTGGTGCTGGATGGCCATGCGATCGAGTGCCGGATCAACGCCGAGGATCCGGACACGTTCATGCCCAGCCCCGGCCTGATCGCACACTTCCACGCCCCGGGCGGCCCGGGCGTGCGGGTGGACAGCCACATCTACGAGGGCTACCGCGTCCCGCCCAACTACGACTCGATGATCGGCAAGCTGATCGTGCACGGCGCCACCCGCGAGCAGGCCATCTGCCGCATGCGCGTGGCACTGAGCGAAATGGTGGTGGACGGGATCAAGACCAATGTCCCGCTGCAGCAACGCATCCTGTCGGACATCGGCTTCCAGCAGGGCGGGCAGAACATCCACTACCTCGAGAAGCGGCTCAAGGAACAGAAGGAAAAGTCGCTGTCGATCGTGTGAGCCCGCTTCCGTAGGAGCGGCTTCAGCCGCGATCGCACCCCGGTGCCGGTGCAGTAGCTACGCGAGTCGCGAGCCCGTGACCCGCGCCGACGGCACGATCGCGACTCACGTCGCTCCTACAATGGGCGACCCGACCCCACGCCCCACGCCATGCCCTTCCTCGAACTCACCCTCCCCTGCAGCCAGGTGCAGCAGCCGCGCTGCGAGCGTGCGCTGGAAAGCGTCGGCGCGCTGTCGGTGACCTTGGCCGACGCGCACGCGGATGAGCCCGATGAGCAGGCGATCTTCGAGCCGGGCGTGGGGCAGACGCCGTTGTGGAACGAGATGCGGCTGACAGCGCTGTTCCCCGATGGCACGCCTGCCGGGTTGCTGCTGCACGCGCTGCAGGCCGCCGACGAAGGCATCGACTGGTCGCGCGCGGTGTTCCAGGACGTCGCCGACCAGGATTGGGAACGTGCGTGGATGGACCAGTACGTGCCGCTGCAATTCGGCCGGCGCACCTGGATCGTGCCGTGGAACCACCCCCTGCCGGCGGGTGCGGATACCGCCGATGCCGCCGTGGTCCGGCTGGACCCCGGCCTGGCGTTCGGCTCGGGGACCCACCCCACCACCGCGCTGTGCCTGCAGTGGCTGGACGAACTGGCCGACGAGGGCGCGCTGGACGGCGCGCGCGTGCTGGATTTCGGCTGCGGCTCGGGGATCCTCGCACTGGCCGCGCTCAAGCTGGGCGCGCGCGATGCAACCGGGATCGACAACGATCCGCAGGCCATCACCGCCACCCTCGACAACGCCCGGCGCAACGGCGAGCAGGACCGGCTGTCGGCAACGCTGCCGGAGGACGCGGCCGACGGCGTGTATCCGGTGGTGGTGGCCAACATCCTCGCTTCGGCGCTGGTCGACTTGGCGGACGTCATCGCCGCCCGTGTCGCCCCGGGTGGCCACATCGCGCTGTCGGGGATCCTGGCCGGGCAGGAGCACGAGGTCATCGCGCGCTATGCGCGCGACTTCGACCACCTGCAGGCGCAAGGGCTTGATGACTGGATGCGCGTGAGCGGCCGCCGCCGCTGAAACCGCCTCTTTTTGTAGGAGCGGCTTCAGCCGCGATCACCCCTCCGAGAGACGCCGGGTGGCACCGCCCTTGTAGGAGCGACGTAAGTCGCGACCGCGTCCATTGGCCGATTCACGGATCGCGACTCACGTCGCTCCTACAGGGACGTTCAACGAGCGCATGCCCGCGGCTTGGTCGCACGCGCCGGCGTCGCGATACGGGACGCGCATCACGACGAACGCGCCGCCGAGTCGCCGGGTGCCCGTTGGCCGCTTACACTCGGCGGCCATGTTCGTGCCCTGCCCCCACTGCGGTTTCCTGGTCTCGCTGATCGCCCGGGGCGATGCGCACGAACAGCGCTGCCCGCGCTGCGAGCAGCGCCTCGAGGATCCGACCGCGTCGCTGGAAGCGGGCGCCGCCGGCCAGGACGGAGGCGGTGCTTCGACGCCCCCGGAGACCGGGGAATCCACTGCCATCGGCAGCGAAGGGGCATCCGAGGCGGAAGCGGGCGATCACGAAGCGCCCGCGGCCGCGGCGGTCGATGCCACACCGCCCGCGGGCGAAGCTCCTGCAACATCCACAGTCGATGCAGCAACCACTCCCTCGCCCGCGCCGCCCCTGCCCCGGGGCCCGCGCAGCCGCGGACCCAGCTTTGCGCGTGTCACCCTCCCCGGCGAAGCCAACACGTTGCGCTGGCCGCTGCGCATCGCCGCCGCGCTGCTGCTGGTGTTGCTGCTGGTGCAACTGCTGCTCGCCCAGCGCGCCGAACTGGGCGCGGACGCGCGTTGGAGGCCGTGGGTGCAGACGGTCTGCGGTGCGCTGGGGTGCGAGGTGCCGGCATGGCACGAACCGGCCGCCTTCCGCATGCTGGATCGCAACGTCCGCCCCAAGCCCGGCACGCCCGGCGTGCTGCAGGTCAGTGCCAGCTTCCGCAACGACGCCCGCTGGGCGCAACCCTGGCCCACCCTGCGCGTGGCGCTGACCGACGTCGATGGCCGCGAAGTGGCCGCCAGTGCGTTTACTCCCGATCAGTACCGCTCCGACGGGGACGATGGCGGCCTGCTCGCACCCGGCCAGAGCGCCGCGGTGCGCCTGGACGTTCGCGAACCCGCCCAACCCATCGTCGCATTCACCTTCGACTTCCGTTGAACGCATCGACTGAATGCGCGCGGCCGTGTCCCGTGCCACCGCCACGCGCTAGACTCCCCGGTCCGTCGCCCCGCCGCACGCACGCGAACCGGCCATTTTCGACGACGGATGCTTCATATGGGGACCGCTCTTGAACGCTGCCGCTACCGACCGCCACGACGCCGCCCGCCCGGGGCCCCGCGTGCCCCTGCGTGACCACGTGGCGACGTCCATCCGCCGCTACCTGGGCGACCTGGACGGTTGCGACACCGAGAACCTCTACGAGATCGCCCTGCGCGAGCTGGAGATCCCGCTGTTCGCCGAAGTGCTGGAACATTGCGACGGCAACCAGAGCCGCGCAGCGACGATGCTGGGCATCCACCGCGCGACGCTGCGCAAGAAGTTGCGCGAGTACGGGCTGGCCTGAGTGCCCGAACCCGCGGGTCGACGCGACGCGACCCGACACGGCACGAGACGTTGAGTGGCAGGGGATGGGGCCCGGCCTCGCACGGGCTTGGGAACGTGCGGATCAGCGGGTGTCCCGGTCTCCGGCGGCGGCGGTGAATCCTCCCGCCGGGCCGGGCCTGGCCGCATCGCTATAATTTCCGGCCCCCCAGCCGGAATCATCGAATGACCGCTTCCCTTCCGACGGTGAAGATCCGTCGCGCCCTGCTGTCGGTATCCGACAAGACCGGTCTGGTGGAACTGGCCCGGGCCCTGGCCGGCCACGGCGTGGCGCTGCTGTCCACCGGCGGCACCGCCAAGGCGCTGCGCGAGGCGGGGTTGGAGGTCACCGACGTCAGCGAGCACACCGGCTTCCCGGAAATGATGGATGGCCGGGTCAAGACGCTGCACCCGGTGGTGCACGGCGGCCTGCTGGGTCGCGCCGATGTCGACGATGCGGTCATGGCCGAGCACGGCATCGCCCCGATCGACCTGCTGGTGCTGAACCTGTACCCGTTCGAGTCGGTCTCGGCCCACCCCGACAGCACGATGGACCAGATCGTCGAGAACATCGACATCGGTGGTCCGGCGATGCTGCGCTCGGCGGCGAAGAACTTCGCGCGCGTGGCCGTGGCCACCGACCCCGTGCAGTACCCGGCGCTGATCGCCGAGCTGGCCAACAACGGCGGCGCGCTGGCCGGAACCACGCGCTTCGCATTGTCGGTGGCGGCATTCGACCGCGTCGCGCAGTACGACGCCTGCATCAGCAACTACCTGTCCTCGATCACCGCCGAGGGCGGGCGCGGCCTGTTCCCGGCGCAGTCCAACAGCAATTTCGTCAAGGTGCTGGACCTGCGCTACGGCGAGAACCCGCACCAGCACGGCGCGTTCTACCGCGACCTGTACCCGGTGCCTGGCACGCTGGCCACGTTCACCCAGCTGCAGGGCAAGGAGCTGAGCTTCAACAACCTGGCCGATGCCGACGCGGCGTGGGAATGCGTGCGCCAGTTCGAGGCGCCCGCCTGCGTCATCGTCAAGCACGCCAACCCGTGCGGCGTGGCGGTGGGCGTGGCCTGCGGCGATGCCTACGAACTGGCCTACGCGACCGACCCGACCTCGGCCTTCGGCGGCATCATCGCCTTCAACACCCGGCTCGACGCGGCCACCGCCAAGGTGATCCTGGACCGCCAGTTCGTGGAGGTGCTGATCGCGCCGGACTTCGAGCCCGGCGCGCTCGACTACGCCACGCGCAAGGCCAACGTCCGCGTGCTGCGGATCCCGCACGGCGAGGGCCGCAACAACTTCGACGTCAAGCGCGTCGGCTCGGGGCTGCTGATGCAGACCAGCGACGTGCGCGAGGTGGGCCGCGACGAACTGAAGGTGGTCAGCCGGCTGGCGCCCACCGACACGCAGATGGACGACCTGCTGTTCGCATGGCGCATCGCCAAGTTCGTGAAGTCCAACGCGATCGTCTATGCCAAGGAACAACGCAGCATCGGTATCGGTGCCGGGCAGATGAGCCGCGTGGTGAGTGCCAAGATCGCCGCGCTCAAGGCCGAGGAGGCCGGGCTGTCGGTCCCGGGTTCGGTGATGGCGTCCGACGCCTTCTTCCCGTTCCGCGACGGCATCGACGCCGCCGCCGCCGCCGGCATCAAGGCGGTCATCCAGCCGGGCGGTTCGATGCGCGACAAGGAAGTGATCGCCGCCGCCGACGAACACGGGCTGGCGATGGTGTTCACCGGCGTGCGCCACTTCCGCCACTGACTATGGAACCGGTCGTCCTGCTGAAACTCGTCGCCGGCCTGGCGCTGCTGCTGGGCGGCGCCGAGCTTCTGGTCAGCGGCGCCTCGCGGCTTGCGTTGCGCTGGGGGCTGTCGCCGCTGGTGATCGGTTTGACGGTGGTGGCCTTCGGCACCAGCGCGCCGGAGCTGGCCATCGGCATCGACGCGGCGGTGCGCGGCGAGTCCGACATCGCGCTGGGCAACGTCGTGGGCAGCAACATCGCCAACGTGTTGCTGATCCTCGGCATCTGCGCGCTGGTATCGCCACTGGTCGTGCGTCGCCAGCTGATCTGGCTGGACGTACCGGTGATGGTGGCGGTCTCGGTCGGCGTGCTGGTGATGTCGCTGGACGGCGCACTCGTCCGTGGCGAAGGCATCGCGCTCATCGTGCTGGGGGCGGCCTACGTGATCGGCCTGCTCTGGTTGGCACGCCGCGGCGACGGCGGCGAGGATGCGGCCGCTGCCGGCGTCGCAGATGCGAATGACCTGGCGGATGTCGCCGCGGGCGCTGCGAACGCCCCGGCCTGGCGCCACGCGTTGCTGCTGCTGGCCGGGCTGGGATTGCTGGTGCTGGGCTCGCGCTGGCTGGTGGGCGGTGCGGTGAGCATCGCGGCCAGCCTGGGCATCAGCGAGCTGGTGATCGGCCTGACCGTGGTCGCCATCGGCACCTCGCTGCCGGAGATCGCCACCAGCGTGCTGGCGGTGATCCGCGGCGAGCGCGACATGGCGGTGGGCAACATCGTCGGCAGCAACGTGTTCAACCTGCTGTTCGTGCTGGGCGCCACCGCCGCGATCGCCCCGGACGGAGTACCGGTGGGCGCGGCGGCGGTGCGCTTCGACCTGCCGGTGATGACCGCCGTGGCCGTGGCCTGCATGCCGATCTTCTTCACCGGCCACTGCATCCAGCGCTGGGAAGGCGGGCTGTTCCTGGGCTACTACCTGGCCTACCTGGCCTACCTGTTGCTGGACGCGGCCGACCACGACGCCCTGCCCGCCTTCAGCGCGACGATGATGGCCTTCGTGGTGCCGTTGACGGTGATCACCCTGGTGGTGGTGACGGCGCGGGCGTGGCGGGCACGCCACCCGGCGGGCTGACCCCGGGCGGCGGGTCGCGCCAGATCGCGTGGTCCACCCCGTCGCCCAGCTCCGGATGGTCGGCTGCGCGGAAAACGGGTGAGCGACCCTCGCGCAGCTGGCCCTCGTAGTCGCGGGTCAGTTTCACCACCACCCCCGAAAGGCCCAGTAACGCCACCAGGTTGAGCGTGGCCATCATCGCCATCGCCGCGTCCGCCGCGTTCCACACCAGCGGCACCTGCGCATGCACGCCCCAGGTGATCACCCCCAGCGCCGCGATGCGCAACGCGAACAGGCCCTTGCGCCCCCCGCCCAGGTACAGCAGCCCGCTCTCGGCATAGGAGTAGTTGCCCAGGATGGTGGTGAAGGCGAAGAAGAACAGCGCGATCGCCACGAAGTAGGTGCCCCAGTCGCCGAAGAACACCGTCATCGCCCGCTGGGTGATCACCACGCCGTCGGTATTGCCGTCGGCCAGCACGCCCGACAGCAGGATCACCAGCGCGGTGGCGGTGCAGATCAGCAGGGTGTCGATGAACACGCCCAGCGACTGCACCAGGCCCTGGCTGGCCGGGTGGTGCGGCACCGGCGTGGCGGCAGCGGCGACGTTGGGCGCGCTGCCCATGCCGGCCTCGTTGGAATACAGCCCGCGCTTGACGCCGTTGAGCATGGCCGCGGCCAGGCCGCCCAGCACGCCCCCCACCGCCGGCTCCAGCCCGAACGCGCTGCGCAGCACCAGCGCCAGCGCCGCCGGCACTTCGGCCAGGTTGCCCAGTACCACCCACAGCGCCAGACCGAGGTAGCCCACCGCCATCACCGGCACCACCCACTCGGCGACCCGGGCGACCGAGCGCAGCCCGCCGAAGATGATCGCCGCGGTCATCAGCACCAGCGCCGTGGCCACCTGCGTATCGGTGAACCCGAAGGCGGTTTCCATCGACAGCGCGATGGCGTTGGCGTGGACGCTGCTGAAGACCAGCCCGTACGAGAACACCAGGCACACCGAGAACGCCACCCCCAGCCACGGCGCCTTCAGTCCGCGCGCCATGTAGTAGCCCGGTCCGCCGCGGTACTGGCCTTTCTCGTCTCGCACCTTGTACAGCTGCGCCAGCGTGCTCTCGGCGTAGGCCGTGGCCATGCCCAGCGCCGCCGTGCACCACATCCAGAACAGCGCGCCCGGGCCGCCCAGCGACAGCGCCAGGGCCACGCCGGCCAGGTTGCCGGTGCCCACGCGCGAGGCCAGCGAGGTGCACAACGCCTGGAATGGCGAGATGCCCGCCGTGTCGCCCGCCGTGCCGCGGCCGATCACGTGCAGCATGTGCGGGAAGCGCCGCACCTGCAGGAACCCCAGCCGCACCGTGAAATACAGGCCCACCGCGATCAGCCCGTACACCAGCACGTAGTTCCACAGCACCAGATTGATCAGTCCGATCACCGGCGCCAGCAGCGCCTCGATCGCGTTCAGCACGGCTTCCATGGCATTCCCCGTCGTAAAACCAATGGCCGCGATGCTAACAGCGGGTCGCGCGTGTCCGACTCCCGTAAAATCCCGCTTCCGTAGGAGCGACCTAAGTCGCGAAGCTTTTCGCCGGCCATCGACTCCCATCGCGACTTACGTCGCTCCTACAAATATCTCCACAAGGACACGCAATGAAGATCCTCGTCATCGGTTCCGGCGGGCGCGAGCACGCGCTGGCCTGGAAGCTCGCCCAGTCCGACCGCGTGACCGAGGTGCTGGTGGCCCCCGGCAATGCCGGTACCGCAACGGAGGCCGGGTGCCGCAACGTCGACGTGCAGGCCACCGACATCGACGCGCTGGTCGAGCTGGTGCGGGGCGAGGACGTCGCGGTAACGGTGGTCGGGCCGGAAGCGCCGCTGGTGGCCGGCGTGGTCGACCGTTTCCGCCGCGAGGGCCTGCGCATCTTCGGGCCGACCGCCGCCGCCGCGCAGCTTGAAGGCAGCAAGGCGTTCGCCAAGGACTTCCTCGCCCGCCATGGCATCCCGACCGCGCACTACGCAGTGCATACCGAGGTCGACGACGCCCTCGCCTACGTGCGCAGCATCGGCGCGCCTATCGTCATCAAGGCTGACGGCCTGGCCGCCGGCAAGGGCGTGATCGTCGCGATGACGCTGGCCGAGGCCGAAGCCGCGATCACCGACATGCTGGCCGGCAATGCGTTCGGCGCGGCCGGCGCGCGTGTGGTGATCGAGGAATTTCTGGACGGCGAGGAGGCCAGCTTCATCTCCATGGTCGACGGGCGCACCGCATTGCCGATGGCCACCAGCCAGGACCACAAGCGGGTGGGCGATGGCGACACCGGCCCCAACACCGGCGGCATGGGGGCCTACTCGCCGGCACCGGTGGTGACGCCCGAGGTGCATGCGCGGGTGATGCGCGAGGTGGTCGAGCCCACCGTGCGCGGCATGGCCGCCGACGGCATCCCGTTCACCGGCTTCCTGTACGCGGGGCTGATGATCGATGAAGCGGGCGCACCGAAGGTGATCGAGTTCAACGTTCGCTTCGGCGACCCGGAAACCCAGCCGGTGATGCTGCGCCTGCGCTCGGACCTGCTCGAACTCGTCGAGGCCGCCATCGACGGCGCGCTGGACTCGGCACGCGCCGACTGGGACGAGCGCTGCGCCCTGGGCGTGGTGATGGCGGCCGAGGGTTACCCGGGCCCGCCCCGCACCGGTGACGTGATCAACGCCATCGACGCGCCGGACGTGGACGGCACCAAGGTGTTCCATGCCGGCACGAAGCTCGAGGGCGAACACGCCGTCACGGCCGGCGGCCGCGTGCTGTGCGTGACCGCGCTGGGCAGGGACGTGGCCGAGGCACAACGGCGCGCGTACGCGGAAGTGTCCGGCATCTCCTGGCGCGGCGAGTTCCACCGCCATGACATCGGCTGGCGGGCGATCGAGCGCGAGCCAAGCACCTAGCACCGCGCGCCTCCTGGCACGGGACCATCATGGTCCTGTCATATCGGGCTGTTCTGCTTGCCCGGCATGAAGGCATCGCCGAGTCCGCTGCTTGCCGCGCTGGCCGCACCGCCGCTCCCTTTCGACGGTGCCGAGGATCCGCCGTCGCTGCGGCACAGGACCATCTGGATCTCCGACATCCACCTGGGCACGCCCGGCTGCAAGGCGGAGTTCCTGCTGGATTTCCTGAAGTGGAACGACTCCGACACCCTCTACCTGGTCGGCGACATCATCGACGGATGGCGGCTGCGCAAGGGCTGGCACTGGCAGCAGGCACATAACGACGTCATCCAGAAACTGCTGCGCAAGGCCCGCAAGGGCACGCGCGTGGTGTACGTGCCGGGCAACCACGACGAGTTCGCGCGCGCCTACGTCGACCATGCGTTTGGCGGGATAGAGGTCGTGCACGAGGCCGTGCACCGCACGGCCGATGGCAGGCGCCTGCTGGTCACCCACGGCGACCTGTTCGATGGCGTGGTGCAGCGGGCCAGGTGGCTGGCGTTGCTGGGGGACCAGCTGTACACGCTGATCCTGGCCGTGAACCACTGGTTCAACCGTGCCCGCGCGCGCCTGGGGTTCGGCTACTGGTCCCTGTCGCACTACCTCAAGCACAAGGCCAAGGGCGCGGTGGCCTTCATCACCGATTTCGAGCTGGCACTGGCCAGGGAGGCGCGCGGTCGCGGTTACGACGGCGTCGTCTGCGGGCATATCCACAAGGCGGAGATTCGCATGGTCGAGGGCATGCTCTATTGCAACGACGGGGATTGGGTCGAAAGCCTGACCGCGCTGGTCGAGGACCACGCAGGGCAGCTGCGCATCGTCGAATGGAACGGCATCCGGCCCTGGCAGCCGGCGCCGGGGCCGCTTGCGGTTGAGACGGTTGAGGCGGTTGAGGCGGTTGAGGCGGTTGAGGCGGTTGGGCCACGGGAGGCGGTGTCGCCATGAGGATCCTGATCGTCACCGATGCCTGGGAGCCGCAGGTCAACGGCGTGGTGCGCACCCTCCGCTCCACGCGGCGCGAGCTTGAGCGCATGGGCCACGAGGTCGGGCTGCTCACGCCAACGGGATTCCGCTCGGTGCCGTGCCCGACCTACCCGGACATCCGGCTGTCCCTGTTGCCGGGACGCCAGGTGCGCCGCCGCATCCGCGAGTTCGCGCCGCAGGCGATCCATATCGCCACCGAGGGGCCGCTCGGGATCGCCGCGCGGGCGTATGCGCTGCGCCATGGGCTGGCCTACACCACCGCGTACCACACGCGCTTTCCCGAGTACGTGCAGGCGCGCACCGGCTTGCCGCTGGCGGTGACCTACCGCTTCCTGCGCTGGTTCCATGGCCGCGCGGAGGCGGTCATGGTGCCGACGCAGGTCGTGCGGCGTGACCTGCTCGCCAATGGTTTCAGCCCGTCCAGGGTTGTTCTGTGGTCCCGCGGCGTGGACCTGGACGTGTTCAAGCCCGGCCCGGAAATGCCCCACGACCTGGAGAAGCCGATCTTCCTGTGCGTCGGCCGCGTCGCAGTGGAGAAGAACATCGAAGCCTTCCTGCGGCTCGACCTGCCCGGCAGCAAGTGGGTCGCCGGCGAAGGCCCGGCGCTCGCCAAGCTGAAGGCCCAGTTCCCCGAGATCCGCTTCACCGGGGTGCTGGGGCAGGCCGAGTTGGCGACGCTGTACAACGCCGCCGATGTCTTCGTGTTCCCCAGCCGCACGGACACCTTCGGGCTGGTGCTGCTGGAGGCGCTGGCGTGCGGCTGCCCGGTCGCCGCCTACCCGGTCACCGGCCCGGTGGACGTGATCGGCGACTCGCCCGCCGGCGCGCTCGACGAGGACCTGCGCACCGCCGCACTGCGCGCACTCACCCTCGATCGCGCGGCGGCACGCAGGCATGCCGAGCGCTTCTCCTGGGAGGCATGCACGAAGCAGTTCCTCTCCTACCTGCACCCCTTCGATCCGGGCTGCGAAGACAAGCCCGGTGGTCCCGTGCCCGTTCCCGTGGCCCGCCGGCCTTCGGCGCGCTGAGGCGGCCCGCCTGCGGGCTCATGCCACGGGCTCATGCCACAGGCTCATGCCACGGGGTCACTCCACGGGCTCACTCCGCGGGCGGGGGCTGCAGTTCCTCCGCGAGGTCATCCAGTTCGGCGATGGCCGCTTCCAGCGCGTCGTAGAACTCGCCCTGGCGGGTCATCAGGTCTTCGATGGTCTTGGACTCGCCCAGCTTCTTGAGCTTTCCCTCGTCGAACTTCAGCCACTGCGCCGTCAGCAGCTCCACGTTGTTCTTGGAGTAGTGGCGCATTTCCTTGAGCTGCGTGGCCAGGTCGTTGACGTGGTCCAGCGGGGTCTTGGGGGTTTCGTCGGCCATGGGGGGCTTCCTCGGGGAGACGGCGCGAGGGTAAGCAGAGTCGTGGGTGGTCGGCGTGATGGATCGGCCCGGGTGACGCCTGCTCGGCAAGGCGATTCGCGCCGCATCGCGCTCACGCGTTCCACGGCGAGGGCGTGGTGCATGCGCCATCGCGCCATGGCCACGCCCCCCGGTTCGACCCCGCCAACGGTGTGGCGAGCGGAACTGCGCGCAGGCGGTGGTCAATCATTTCCCACCGGCGAGCGGCACCGGCCCGCGCGTGGCCGGGCGCTACCCCGCAACGGCGAACGTCAGGGGGCGATGACCTGCCCCGAGCCCTCGCGCGGCGCGGCCCAGTCGGACCCCTGGTAGACGCCGACGTACTGCAGGTAATCGGTGGTGGCCACTGCAGCGTCGGGAACGATGCCCGGGTCCATCGATGAGCGCAGAGCGACGAAGTCCTGGCCGTGCCGGAACGGCGAGCCGTCCGCGCCGACGCGGAATACCGTCAGGTGTCCCGCCGTGGATGCGGCGCGCAGGGTGGCCGAGCCGGCCAGCTTGACCACCGGCCCATCGACGTTGCCGTCGGTGAACCGCACGCGGGCCACGCCCGTGGGCATCGGCACCGGGAACTGGTAGGCACTGTCGAGCCCGTACAACGCGATGCTGCGCACGCTTGCCGCGCCGGGCAGGTCGGAGGCACGCACCATGCCGGCGAACCGGGCCTGGCCATTCACCGGCCCCTGGAAGACATGGGCGATGCCCCACAGCCCGTAGGCGGGCCTGGCCCCCAGCGCCGTGCCGCGCACCAGGTCGGCGTAGTTCTCGAAGATCACCGTCTCGCGATCGGTGCCCGCCGCCTGGCGCTCAAGCGCGGCGAGCAGCCCGGCATGTTCGTCTGCGCCGGGCATCGCCGCCAGGGCGTCGGCCGCCAGGCGCGCGCGGGCGGCGATGCCTGCGGCTTCGTATGCATCCATGTCGAGCGTCGCGCCCCCGGCGTGCAGCCACTGGGCAAGCAACGGCCAGTCCTGGATCGCGTCGATGCCATGGATGCGGATCCGGCGGTCGTCCGCCAGGGTCAGGTTCAAGGCGCGGATCGCGCGGACCTTGTCCTCGTAGTCGGTGCTGGCCCACTGGCTGCCGCCGTTCCACAGGTCGAACACGCGATCGAGCAACGCCTCGTCGCCTTCGAGCAGGTAGCGGTTGAGCCACAGCGCCTGCACCGGATCGACCTCGGCCAGGTAGTCGACCAGGCCGATGCGCGCATTCAGATGGGTGAGCAGCGCCAGGTCGAACACCTGCGGTGCCGCAGCGCCGTGGCTCTCGCCCAGCAGGAACAGCGGGCTGTCGTAGAACGCATCCTCGAACCGGAACTCGAAGCCACCGGCGATGGGACCGTCGGCCACGACGTTGCGGGCCAGGTACGCCACCCGGTCCGGGTCGGCGGTCTCGGCCAGCACCTCGGCGGGCAGGTGCGGTGGCGGGCCCTGGGCAATGACCGGCGCGGCCACGGCCAGCAGCAGCGACGCGGCCAGCGCGTGCATCGAGAGTTTCATGCGACTTCCCCTGTGATCAATGGTGGCGTGCGGTTCGCCGCCGCAGCGGGAAAGTATGACGCCGCGGGCGCGGATCGATCACCCCCACGTCGCTTCGCAATGGCCTGGGCATCCGTCTCTCGCAATGCCGCCAGCGGTATGGTGCTGGCCAACATCGCCGGCGCGTCCGACGATCGATGCTGTCACGCTTCCGCCCACGTGCGTGCCGCTGCCCGATGCAGTTGCGACCTGCTAGGCTCGCCGCGTCTCGGGGAGGGCGCGCATGGCGGACGGCAGATTCGACGATACCCGGCCACCGCCGCGCAGCCAGTTCGGCCTCTTGCGCGAGCGGCGCTTCGCGCCCTACTTCATCGTCCAGCTGCTGGGCGCGTTCAACGACAACGTGTTCCGGCAGGCGATCATCGGCCTGCTGGGGGTGATGGTGCTGGCCGGGACCATGGACGGGTCCACGCGCGGCATCTACACGCAGTTGGCGCCGGCGGTGTTCATCCTGCCGTACTTCCTGTTCTCGGCCACCGCGGGGCAGATCGCCGAGAAGCTGGAGAAGGCGCGGCTGATCCGCATCGTCACGGTGATGGAGATCGCCATCATGTCGGTGGCGGCGGTCGGCTTCTGGTTGCAGGACATGCGCGTGCTGCTGGTCGCGCTGTTCGCGACTGGCCTGCAGAGCGCGCTGTTCGGGCCGGTGAAGTATTCGATCCTGCCATCGGTCCTGCGCCCGGAAGAACTGACCGGCGGCAACGGCCTGGTGGAGATGGGCACGTCGATCTCGATCCTGCTGGGCATGCTGTTCGGCGGGCTGATCTTCGCGATGGCGGGCGAGCACGGCCCGCTGGTGGCGGGCGGCTCGGTGATCGCGCTGGCGGTGGCGGGCAATATCGCCAGCCGCTTCGTGCCGCCGGTGCCCGCGGCCGCACCGGGACTGCAGGTCAACTGGAACCCGCTGACCGAGTCGATCAAGGTCTGGCGCCTGACCCGCAAGCAGCCCGCTGTGCGCAACGCCGTGCTGGGGGTGAGCTGGTTCTGGTTCACCGGTACCGTGCTGACCGGCAACCTGCCGGTGTACGCCGAGACGCACCTGGGCGGCACGGCCACGCTGTACGTGTTCGCGCTGGCGGTGTTCTCGGTCGGCGTGGGCGTGGGCTCGCTGCTGTGCGAGAAGCTGTCGGCGCGCACCGTGGAGATCGGCCTGGTGCCGATGGGCGCGGCCGGCATGAGCGCGTGCATCCTGCACCTGGCCTTCGCCCCGCCGGTGGCGGCCAGCGGACTGGATGTCGCCGGCTTCATGGCGCAGCCGGGCGCGTGGCGGGTGGTGGCGGACCTGGCCGGCATCGGCCTGTTCTCGGGCTTCTTCGTGGTGCCCCTGTTCGCGTTGATCCAGTCGCGCACGCCGACGGCGGAGCTCTCGCGCGTCATCGCCGGCATGAACATCCAGAACGCGGTGTTCATCGTGCTGGCCGCGGTCGGCGGGGTGCTGCTGCAGCAACTGCTGGGCTGGTCGATCCCCACCCTGCTGCTGGCACTGGGCGTGGCCAGCATCCTGGTCGCGCTGTGGATCTTCACCGTGGTGCCCGAGTTTGCGATGCGCTTCCTCAGCTGGCTGCTGGTGCGCGCGCTGTACCGCCTGCGCGTGCGCGGCGTGGAGGCGCACGTGCCCGACGAGGGCGCCGCGCTCATCGTGTGCAACCACGTCAGCTACATGGATGCGCTGATCCTGGCCGCCAGCATCCCGCGGCCGGTGCGCTTCGTCATGTACTACCGGATATTCAACACCCCCGTGATGCGTTGGATCTTCCGTACCGCCCGCGCCATCCCGATCGCCGGCGCCCGCGAGGACCCGGCACTGATGCAGCGCGCGTTCGACGAGATCGACGCGACCCTGGCCGAAGGCGAACTGGTCTGCATCTTCCCGGAGGGCGCGCTGACGAAGGACGGTCGCATCGCCCCGTTCAAGGGCGGGGTCGAACGCATCCTGGCGCGTCGCGCCGTCCCGGTGGTGCCGATGGCCCTGCGCAACATGTGGTCCAGCATGTGGAGCCGCCGCGCCAACCGTGCCTCGGCGATGCTGGACCGGATGCGGGTACCACGCCGGTTCCGCGCACCGGTCGAGGTGGTCGCCGCGCCGCCGGTGGACGGGGCGATGGCGAGCGCGGCGTCGCTGGAGACGCAGGTGCGGGCGCTGCGTGGAGACGCCGCCTGACGCGGCGCGGTCAGCTCACGAAGCCGGCGATCACGAACAGCGCCAGCACTGCCAGCCACACCAGCAGGCTGCGCCAGACCAGGCTCATCGCATCGCGCAGTTCCGGCAGCTCGCCCAGCACGACGACCGCCGGCGGCATGGCCAGCCCCGATTCGTCGGCATAGTCGGCCACTTCCTCGGCCAGCTCGCTGCGCACGCTGGCCCGTGCCACCGCGCCAAGGAAGCCGGTGTCCAGCGACAGCGCCGCGCCGCCGGCGTCACGCCACGCGCCCAGGGCGGTATCGAAGTTGCCGACCAGCGCGGTCGACAGCGCCATCAGCTGGGCGACCGGCCATTCCAGCACCGCCAGCAGGGTGCGCGCACCGGCGGCGGTTTCACCCGGCAACGCGCGCGCGGCGGCGCCCTCCACCGACAACACCGCCAACCGGTAGGCCAGGGCGCCGAACGGGCCGAGCAGCAGGAACCAGAACAGCACCCCGAACCAGCGGCGCAGGGCGTTGCGGAAAACCGCCTCCACCAGTGAGGGGCCCTGCAGCGACGGCGTCGCGCCATCGGGCCACAGCCGGGCCGCGGCCGCCTGGCGCCCCTGGGCATCGTCGGCCGCTGCGATCGCCTCGACATCGACATCCAGATCGCGCGGGCCCCATGCATAGAACAGCACGAGGATCCCGAACAGCAGCCCGACCAGACCGAACAGCGGCCCGTCGAGCGCCAGCTGGAACAGCGCCACCAGCAGCAGTGGCGGTGCCAGCGCCAATGCGATGCCCCAGCGACCGCGCCAGAAACTCCCGTCGCCGAAACGCGCGTCCAGCCCGCCCAGCCAGTCACCGAACCAGCCGTACTGGCGCACCGAGGCCGCCAGCGACGGGGCCAGGTGGCCCAGCACGAGCGCGACGACGGTGGCAATCAGGGTCACGGCCATTACGGATTCCTGTGCGGGGGCGGGCCGTCGGATTCTAGCGCGAGGTTCCGGCTTCGCCGGGACCGTTCGAAGTCGGGCTGCCGCCCTGGTCCAGGCCGGGCACGTCGCGCTCGACCCCCGCCAGCCACTGCTCGATCAGCCAGCGCGCGATCGAGATCGGCGAGGACAGCAGCGGCCCGTCGTCAGCATCGTCGGCGTCATCCCCGCTGCCCGCGGCGTGCTCGCGTGCGGCCGCGGCACGGATCTGCGCGGCGTCGAACCAGCGCGCGTCCTCCAGCTCGATGCCCACCTGCGGTTCCGCCGGCTCGGCTTCAGCCGAGAAGCCCAGCATCAGCGCGCCGGGGAACGGCCACGGCTGCGATGCCAGGTAACGGCAGCGGCGCACGTGCAATCCGGTTTCCTCCAGCACCTCGCGCGCGACGGCCTGCTCCAGCGACTCGCCGGGTTCGACGAAGCCGGCGATCACCGAATAGCGCCGGGCCGGCCAGCTGGACTGGCGACCCAGCAGCAGGCGGGCACCGTCGCTGACGGCCACGATCACCGCCGGGTCGGTGCGCGGGTAGTGGTCCAGGCCACAGGCCTGGCAGCGTCCGAGCCAGCCGGCACGCCGCATGGCGACCTCGCCCCCGCAGGTGCCGCAGAAGCGGTGGCGGCGGCGCCAACCCTGCAGCGCGCGCGCCTGGGCAAAGGCGGCGGCGTCGCGCGCCGGCCAGGTGGCCGCCGCGGTGCGCAGGTCGACGGTGCGGGGCGCGGCCACCGCCGACAGCGCCGCGTCCAACGCGAACCAGCCCCGACCCTCCGCATCAAGGCCCAGCAACACCGCCGCGCCCACGCCGCCAGGCCCCTCGGTGACGTCGCGACCGGTCAATTCCAGCGGCTGGCCGTCGTCATCGCCCAGGGCGCCGTCACCATCGAGCAGCAACACGCGGCCGCGTTCCCAGAGCGCGGCCAGGGCGTCGTCGTCGTCGCGCAGATGGTCGGCACGGTCCAGCGCACTGGCGGGTGCGGCGTCGGGACCACAGCCGGGGATGAAGGCGAACGGGCCGCCTGCTGGCGTCACGGTGCGTGCTTCACGCCGAGAACGACGACCCGCAGCCGCAGGTGGTCTTCGCGTTCGGGTTGCGGATGACGAACTGCGCGCCGTGCAGGCTTTCGCTGTAGTCGACTTCCGCGCCCATCAGGTACTGCAGGCTCAGCGGGTCGACCAGCAGGGTGACCCCGTCGGTGTGCACCGCCAGGTCGTCCTCGCCCTGGGCCTCGTCGAATTCGAAGCCGTACTGGAACCCCGAGCAGCCGCCGCCCTGGATGAACACGCGCAGCTTGAGCGCGTCGTTGCCCTCCTCCTGGATCAGCTGCCGGACCTTGGAGGCGGCCGCGGAGGTGAAGGACAGGGGGGCATCGATCGACTGGTAGTCGGGCGTGAGGGTCGGCAGCGGGGTGGTCTCCATCCGCTCAGGATGGGGGCCAAGGGCCGCCCGTTCAAGCCGCGCCCGCGCCCCGCCCCGGGTTGCCGTCCTGCATGCGGTCGCCTTCCGGCGCAGCCTCCGCCCAGGTGAAGGATTCCTCCTGGGCCGCACCCGTCCGCGGCACCAGCCGCACGGTGACCCTTACCGGCGTGAAGTCGGCCGGCAGGAACACGTCGCCCTCCACCTGCTGGAAGTACTTGAAGGAGTATTCGACACCCGGGGCACCTTCCTGCTGGCGCAGTTCGCTCCAGTCCAGTGTCTGCAGGCGGCCGTTGCGCGTGCCCTCGATCGAGATCGTCACCCGGCCGGTGCTGATGCCGCCGCGGTTGAGGTTCTGGGTCAGCGTGGAGGCGAAGTGCCAGGCGGTGCCGTTCTGCGGCTGCATGCGGATCGCATGGACGGTCAGGCCGCGTCGCTGCGAGGTGGCCCCGACTAGGCGCTCGTAGAACGCGACGTCGGCGCGCAGGCCGGCGATCTCCTCGTCGCGCTCGGCCAGGGTGCCCTGCAGGTCGCGGTTCGCATCCCGGCTGATCTGGTCCGATCGACCCAGCGTGGCGACCTGCTGCTGGGCCTGGTCGAGTTGTTCGCGCAGGCTGCCGCGCTCGCGCTCGCTCGCTGCCAGTCGTGCGTGGACATCCCCCGATCCCGGGACCAGCACCCGCCATGCGCCCCACAGTCCGAACGCCAGCGCCATCAGGAACACCACCACCAGCACCGTGCGGCCGCCGCTGGTGGGCGGGGGGCCTTCGAGGGGATGGGCAGCAGCGGGTGGATCGGTGTGCCCCTCGGCGGGGCCGTCGGCGGGGCCGGGTTCGTCGCGGTCGGTCATCCCATTCGATATAGGAGGCGGCCGCCGCCGCGTCAACCCGCTACCGGTGTTCAGGCGGCGCGGTGGAGGGCGTGCGGTTCAGTGCCGGCTGCCGCCTCGACGTCCCCGGACGCGACCGTATCGGCGTGGATCAGGCGACCGGTCAGGACGGCACCGGCGGACATCTCCACCACCTGGTAATGGACATTGCCCACCACCCGCGCCTTGGGCGCCAGTTCCACCCGCGTGGCGGCATGCACGTCGCCGTCGAGTCGGCCATTGATCACCACCACCGGCGCGCGGATCTCGCCTTCGATGTGGCCGCCTTCGGCCAGGGTCAGTCGCGCGTCGGAACCGTCTTCGGCGATCAGTCGGCCGACCACCCGGCCTTCGACGTACAGCCCGCCGCGGAAATGCAGGTCGCCATGGAAGACCGTCTGCTTGCCGATGAGCGTGTCGACGGTGACGTCTTCGGGGAGTGCCTTGTGCTTGAACATGCCGGGTCCTTCGATGGAATGGATGGTGGTGGCCTCAACCGGCCGCGCCCCAGGGCAGGGTCTGCTCGTGCGCGGCGCCGTCGCCGCGCAGGTACACGCGCACCCGCTGCGGGGTGAAGCCCTCGGGCAGCATCACGCTGCCGCGCAATTGCTGGAAGTAGCGGAACGAATAGCCCTGCGCGGGGGCCGATTCGGCCTGGTGCAGGCGGTCCCAGCCCACCCGCGCGAGCTGCCCGCCCTGTACGCCTTCCAGGGCGAACTTCAATTGGCCATGGCTGACCGCGTTGCGGTCCCGGGTCTGGGTCAGGACGATGCGGTAGCGCCAGCTGCCCCCGGGCTCGCGCGAAAACGCCGCCGAATGCACGGCCAGCCCCTTGCGCGGCTCGGTCGCGCCCACCAGCCGCTCATAGAACGCCACGTCGGCGCGCAAGGCGGCGATCTGGTCGTCGCGCTCGGCCAGGGCGCCCTGCATTTCCTGGTTGGCCACGCGGCTGATCTGGTCCGACCTTTCCAACACCGCTTCGCGCTGCCGCAGGTGCCGGTTGGCATCGCGGGCCTGCTGCAACTCGCGTGCGTTCGCATCCATCTCGGCCACGAGCGCCGGCAGGTTCGCCACGGTCAGCTGCACCGTGCCCGCACACGCGGCCCCGATCGAACCCAGCCACGCCAGCGGCCACATCCAGCGGCGCAGGCGCGACGGCGCCGGACGGTCCGGCACGATGACGAAGCGCGTTGGCGGCGCCCTGGTCGGTTTGCTCATATCCCCACTGCCGTCGTGCTGCCGGCTCTGGAATCGGCCGGCTCCCCATATACTCGGGCCCGAGTCTAGCCGGAAGCCGCCATGTCTGATGCGCACCTGTTCGCAGTTGGCGTCGTGCTCGCCTGGTTGGCGGGCATGCGCGTGTACCTGACCGTGTTCGGGGTGGGACTGGCCGGCGCACTGGGCTGGCTCGACCTGCCACCCGCGCTCCAGGCCGCCCAGTCGTGGTGGGTGGTCGGGGTTTCGGGCGTACTGGCCGCGGTGGAATTCTTCGCCGACAAGATCCCCGGCGTCGACTCGGGCTGGGACCTGATGCACACGTTGCTGCGAGTGCCCGCCGGGGCGTTCCTGGCCGCCGCGTCGATCTCGCCCGATGGCGAGCTGGGTGCCGGCATGCTGGCCACGGGCGCCGGTGCGGCACTGGCCAGCCACGTGCTGAAGGCCGGCAGCCGCGTGCTGGTCAACACGTCGCCCGAGCCGGTCAGCAACGTGGCCGCGTCGGCCGCCGAAGACGTGGCGGTGGTGGGCGCGCTGGCGCTGGTTTTCAGTTATCCGTGGCTGGCGCTGGGCCTGGCGGTGCTGACCAGCGCGCTGATCGCCGTGCTGGTCTGGTGGGTGTGGCGCGCGCTCTCGCGACTGGGCCGGAAGCCCGCGAGCAGCCTATAGGAGCGGCTTCAGCCGCGATCAGATCCAGCCGTAGAGGCTGCGTCCCAGCAGCGACGTGAGTCGCGAACTCCGCAAGACCTCGTCCCCAAGGTCGCAACTGGCGTCGCTGACACGGCATCCAGCAGGCAATCGCGGCTGAAGCCGCTCCTACAGATGGGCTCAGCCTTCCAGCTGCTGGGCCAGGTAGTTCTGCTCGCCGATGCGCTCGATCAGCGCCAGCTGGGTCTCGATCCAGTCGACGTGCTCTTCCTCCGACTCGAGGATGTCGGCAAACAGCTTGCGGCTGACGAAGTCGCTCACGCTCTCGCAGTGCTTGATCGCATCGCGCAGCACCGGCAACGCCTCGAGCTCAAGGGCCAGGTCGGCATCGAGCACCTCGCGCGGGTTCTCGCCGATGCGCAGCTTGCCCAGCGCCTGGAAATTCGGCAGGCCGTCGAGGAACAGGATCCGCTCGGACAGCTGGTCGGCGTGCTTCATCTCGTCGATCGACTCGTGGTACTCGTGGTCGGCGAGATCCTTCAGGCCCCAGTTCTTCAGCATCTTGGCGTGCAGGAAGTACTGGTTGATCGCGGTCAGCTCGTTGTAGAGCGCCTTGTTGAGGAATTCGATGACCTTGGCGTCGCCCTTCATGGCGTGCTCCGGAATGCGGGGAGGGCCGGGACTTTAACGCGGGGAGGCAATTGGCGACGGAACGCGAATCGAATGCAAATGGCGGCCAACGGCCGTAGCAGGGCGCCGGGTGCTCGCGGGTGGCGTATCAGGCGGCGTGCTGGAGCAGCGGCAGGGGCAGTTCGCGCAGGCCCCGAGCCTCGTCCAGCAACGACGCGGCCATGTCCACGCAGCTGCCACAGTTGGCGCCGGCACCGGTGCGCATGGTCAGTTCCGGGAGGCTCCGGCAGCCGGCCTCGGCGGCCTGGCGGATGTCACGCTCGGTGACCCCATTGCAGATGCATACGTACATGCGCAAGACCCGTTCGAAGGCAGCCTCGGCGGCTGCAGGGCCATTCCACACTCAATGCGAATGATTGTCAATTAACAGGGAGAGAGCCCCCGGGAGGGTTCAGTCCGGCGCGCGCGTGGCGGGCGTACGGGGCCGCTCGCCGTCCCTGTCCCCGGACCGGACGCGTGACCGGTTCCAGCCTGAGCCGGCCGGGCGGACTTCCGGTAAGGGGGTCGGCACCGCCTGCGGCCCGGCCACCCGCCGCGCCGCCGGCGCCAGGTGGCGCAGCGCCCGCGAATAGACGCCGCGCTTGAACACCACCACGTGCTCGAGGGGGTACCAGAAGTCCACCCAGCGCCAATGGTCGAACTCGGGTTTTTCGGTCAGGTCCAGCCGCAGGTCGGACTCCTGGCCGGTCAGGCGCAACAGGAACCACACCTGCTTCTGGCCGATGCACACCAGCCGGTCGTTGCGGCGGATGGCGCGCTGCGGCAGCCGGTAGCGCAGCCAGCCCGGGGTCGCGCCGAGCACTTCGACATGCTGGGGCAGCAGCCCGGTTTCCTCGCGGAGCTCCCGGTACATCGCTTCCACCGGGGTCTCGTCGGTGTTCATCCCGCCCTGCGGGAACTGCCACCCGTCGCGGTGCACCCGGCGCGCCCAGAACAGGCGTCCGTCAGGGTGCATCAGCACGATGCCGACATTGGGTCGGTAACCGTCCGGATCGATCACGATGCGGACTCCTGGATCATTTGACTTGCGTCACTGTGCCCGACTCTGCCACGCCCCGTGGACGCCCACAAGCCGCCGCGCCCCGGGCCTGGCACCCGTCGCACCGCATCACCTGACGCCCCATGCAGGCACCGGGACACACCGTCCCGCGGACATGGGGACACTCCGAGGGCTTCTGGCCCGCCCCCTCCGGTACAGTCCGAAGGCACATGGCACGGGCTTTGCAGCGGCTGCAGTCCCAGCCGTCGCGGCATGGCGGGTCGCCCCCTGCCCGGGGCCTTCACCAGGTTTGGAACCGGAAGCCGAACGATGACCGTCTTGCAACCACGCTCCGACGACCTGCTCGCCGACACCGGCCGTCCGCTGCTGAAACTCATCCAGCACCTGACCGGCATGGAAACCTCGTTCATCACCGCGATCGACTGGGACAGCCAGCAGCAGGACGTGGTGCTCAGCCTCAACACCGGCTCGATCCATGTGGAAGAAGGCGGACGGGTGGAATGGCGACAGTCGCTGTGCCGGTCGATGTTCCTGGCCGGCCGCGTGCACAGTGCCGACGTCGTGCAGGAAGTCCCCGATACCGAGCCGGCGCGCAAGCTCGGAATGCACAGCTTCTTCGCCGTGCCGATCCAGGTGGGCGAAGTCACCATCGGCACCGTCTGCGGTGCCAGCGCGCGTGCGGTCGAACTCAGCCAGGCCCAGGTCGAGTCGATGGAACTGATCGCCGCCAGCCTGCGCGAGCAACTGGACC
The DNA here is from genome assembly GCF_046600715.1 of Novilysobacter viscosus. Taxonomy (NCBI): domain Bacteria; kingdom Pseudomonadati; phylum Pseudomonadota; class Gammaproteobacteria; order Lysobacterales; family Lysobacteraceae; genus Novilysobacter; species Novilysobacter viscosus. Next base: position 204,250 of record NZ_JBJMAV010000005.1, on the reverse strand, counting down.
TGCGCATCCACCTGGCCTCGGCGCTGGAGCGCGAGGAGGCGGCCCGGCTTGAGGTGGAAACCGCCCGGCGCCAGGCCGACCAGCACCACAAGGTGGCGCAGAAGCTGGAGGTGCTGGCCAATACCGACGCGCTCACCGGCCTGTTGAACCGCCGCGCCTTCACCGCGAGATGGGAGGAGGAACTGGCACGGTCTGCGCGCCGCGGACACACCGTGGGTGTCCTGCTCATCGACCTGGACAGGTTCAAGGCCGTCAACGACTCGGCGGGCCACGCCGCGGGCGATGCCGTGCTCGTCGCGCTGGCCACGTCGCTCCGGGCGGTTTCCACCAGCGCCGATGTCGCCGCGCGGCTGGGCGGCGACGAGTTCGCGATGGTGGTGACGCACGCCGAGGCGCCGGCGCTGCTGGACGTCGCCGCGCGGGTCCGGGAGCGCTTCGCGGCGGCCATGCACGGCGCCGGGACACCCGGCATCACGGTGAGCATCGGCGTCGCCGCAAGCGCCCCGGGGCGGTACCGCGACCTGTTGGCGGCAGCCGACCGCGCCCTGTATGCGAGCAAGGCCAGGCACGGGGACTGCGCACACCTGGCCGGGGACGAGGGCGAAGCCTCCCGAACGACGCAGCAGGGCGCGGCCTGCGTTCGATGACGCGGGCTGCAGGACGATCGTCGAGCCAGTAACGGGCGCTGCGACACCCGACATCCGCCCACAAAAAACCCCGCGGCTGCGCGGGGCTCGATGGATGCTCGCGTGGTGGCTATGGGTGGACTCGAACCACCGACCCCAGCATTATGAGTGCTGTGCTCTAACCGGCTGAGCTACATAGCCGCGCGTGAACCGCGAATTGTTCCGCTTCCGGGCGTCGCTGTCAATCGACGCGACGTCCAATCAGAGCTTGCGGGCACACCATGTGGTGGCCCGCCTGGCGGCCCGGCTCAGCCTGGCAACACCCGCACCTGGCCTTCCATCAGTACCCGCGCGCTGCGGCTCATGACCGCCCGGGTGACCTGCCACTGGCCGTCGACCTGGCGCGCCTCGGCACCGACGCGCAGGGTGCCCGAGGGGTGACCGAAGCGGACCGCGCCGGTCTCCCTTCCTGCCGACACCCGCTGCACCACCGTGCCGGGCACGGCCGCAGCGGTGGCGATCGCGACCGCGCAGGTGCCCATCATCGCGTGGTGCAACTTGCCCATCGACATCGCGCGCACCAGCAGGTCGACGTCCGCGGCGCGGACCGGCTTGCCACTGGAGGCGGTGTAGTCCTGCGGCGGCGAGACGAACGCGACCTTGGGCGTGTGCTGGCGCGAGGCGGCCCCGGCGATATCGTCCAGCAAGCCCATGCGCACCGCGGCGTGCGCGCGGATCGCCTCGAACCGCGCCAGCAGCGCCGCGTCGCCATTGATGGCCGGCTGCAGCTCGGTGCCCTGCAGGCCCAGCGCGGCAGCCTCGACGAACACCGTGGGGATGCCGGCGTTGATCATGGTGACCTGCAGGTCGCCCACGCCGGGAACGGCGAGCGTGTCCACCACCCGACCGGTCGGGAACATCGCGCCCCCGCCCTCGCCTTCGTCGGCGGGGTCTAGGAATTCCAGCCGGACTTCGGCGGCGGGGAAGGTCACGCCGTCGAGCTCGAAGTCGCCGGTTTCCTGCACTTGGCCGCCGCTGACCGGCACGTGGGCGACGATGGTCTTGCCGATGTTCGCCTGCCAGATGCGCACCGTGCAGGTGCCGTCGGCGGGAACACGCGCGGCGTCGACCAGCCCGTTGGCGATCGCGAACGGGCCGACCGCCGAAGACAGGTTGCCGCAGTTGCCCGACCAGTCGACGAACGCGCTGTCGATGGCGACCTGGCCGTAGAGGTAGTCCACGTCATGGCCCGGCTGGCGGGAGCGGGAGATGATCACGCACTTGCTGGTGCTGGACGTCGCCCCGCCCATGCCGTCGGTGTGCTTGCCGTATGGGTCGGGCGAGCCGATCACCCGCATCAGCAGGGCATCGCGTGCAGGCCCCGGGGTGCGCGCGTCCTCGGGCAGGTCCTCCAGACGGAAGAACACCCCCTTGCTGGTGCCGCCGCGCATGTAGGTGGCGGGGATGCGGAGTTGGGGGGGGTGGCGCATGCGTCAGGACCTGGAGGTGGGTAAGGGGGAATTCGGTGTAGCTGTTGCCGGGCGCCTCCCCGCCCCGCGAAGGCCGGGCGGTACGGGTCGAACACGTCGAGCACATGGAACACGGAGCGTCGCCGCGGTACCGCGCGGCCAGGCGGGAGCCGCCACCGGTGGGTGCCGGATCAGGCCGCCTTCGACGACGCCAGGAAGTCCTGCGCAAAGCGCTGCAGCACGCCGCCGGCCTCGTAGATCGCCATCTCCTCGGCGGTGTCCACGCGGCAGGTGACCGGGACTTCCAGGGTGTTGCCGTCGGTGCGGTGGATCACCAGCACCAGCAATGCGCCCGGGGCGCGCTCACCGGCCACGTCGAAGGTCTCGGTGCCGTCGATGCCCAGCGTCTGGCGGGTGGTGCCGGCCTCGAACTGCAGCGGCAGCACGCCCATGCCGACCAGGTTGGTGCGGTGGATGCGTTCGAAGCCCTCGGCGGCGATCGCCTCCACGCCGGCCAGGCGCACGCCCTTGGCGGCCCAGTCGCGGGAGCTGCCCTGTCCGTAGTCGGCGCCGGCGATGATGATCAGCGGCTGGCGGCGCTGCATGTAGGTCTCGATCGCTTCCCACATGCGCACCACTTCGCCTTCCGGTTCGATCCGTGCCAGCGATCCCTGGCGCACGTTGCCTTCGCCGTCGCGCACCATCTCGTTGAGCAGCTTGGGGTTGGCGAACGTTGCCCGCTGCGCGGTCAGGTGGTCTCCGCGGTGGGTGGCGTAGGAATTGAAGTCCTCCTCGGGCACGCCCATCTTCGTGAGGTACTCGCCCGCCGCGCTGGTGGCGAGGATGGCGTTGCTCGGCGACAGGTGGTCGGTCGTGATGTTGTCACCCAGCACCGCCAGCGGCCGCATGCCGGTGAGCGAGCGTTCGCCCGCCAGTGCACCTTCCCAGTACGGTGGGCGGCGGATGTAGGTCGACTGCGGCCGCCAGTCGTACAGCGGCCCGACCCGCTCGCCGTGCTCGACGCGCACGCGGAACATCGGCTCGTAGACCTTGCGGAACTGCTCGGGCTTGACGCTGGCCTTCACGATCGCGTCGATCTCCGCATCGGTCGGCCACAGGTCCTTCAGCGTCACCGGGCGTCCCTGCGGGTCGGTGCCGAGCACGTCCTTCTCGATGTCGAAGCGCACCGTGCCGGCGATCGCATAGGCGACCACCAGCGGTGGCGAGGCCAGGAACGCCTGCTTGGCATACGGGTGGATGCGGCCGTCGAAATTCCGGTTCCCCGACAGCACGGCCACGGCATAGAGGTCCCGCTCGACGATCTCCTGCTGGATCTCCGGATCCAGCGCGCCGCTCATGCCGTTGCAGGTGGTGCAGGCGAACCCGACGATGCCGAAGCCCAGCTGCTCCAGCTCCTTGAGCAGGTCGGCGTCTTCCAGGTAGAGCTGCACCGCCTTGGAGCCGGGCGCCAGCGAGGTCTTGACCCACGGCTTGCGCACCAGGCCCATCCGGTTCGCCTTCTTGGCCAGCAGGGCGGCGGCGATGACGTTGCGCGGGTTGGAGGTGTTGGTGCAGCTGGTGATGGCGGCGATGATCACCGCGCCGTCGGGCATCAGGCCCTGCGCCTCCTGCTCGCGCGGCAGGGTCATGCCGGTGGCGATGCCCCGTTCGGCCAGGGCCGAGGTGGGCAGCCGCCGGTGCGGGTTTGACGGGCCGGCCATGTTGCGCTCCACCGAGGCCAGGTCGAACGACAGCGTGCGTTCGTAGCGTGCGTGCTGCAGCGTGTCGGCCCACAGGCCGGCGACCTTGGCGTAGGTCTCAACCAGCTGCACCTGTGGCTCCTCGCGGCCGGTCAGGCGCAGGTAGTCCAGGGTGTTGTCGTCGATGAAGAACATCGCCGCGGTGGCGCCGTACTCGGGTGCCATGTTGGAGATGGTCGCCCGGTCGCCCAGCGTCAGCGCGCCCGCGCCTTCACCGCGGAACTCCAGGTAGGCGCCGACGACCTTCGACTGGCGCAGGAACTCGGTCAGCGCCAGCACGATATCGGTGGCGGTGATGCCCGGGCCGGGCTTGCCGGCCAGCTCGACGCCGACGATTTCCGGCAGGCGCATCCACGAGGCGCGGCCCAGCATCACGCTCTCGGCTTCCAGCCCGCCCACGCCCACGGCAATGACGCCCAGCGCATCGACATGGGGGGTGTGGCTGTCGGTGCCCACGCAGGTGTCGGGGAACGCAACCCCGTCCTGGGCGTGCACCACCGGCGACATCTTCTCCAGGTTGATCTGGTGCATGATCCCGTTGCCCGGCGGGATCACGTCGACGTTGCGGAACGCCTTGCTGGTCCACTCGATGAAGTGGAAGCGGTCCTCGTTGCGGCGCTCCTCGATCACCCGGTTCTTGCTGAATGCATCGGGGTCGAAGCCGCCGCACTCCACCGCCAGCGAATGGTCGACGATCAGCTGGGTGGGCACCACCGGGTTGATCTGCGAAGGGTCGCCGCCCTGCTCGGCAATCGCATCGCGCAGGCCCGCCAGGTCCACCAGCGCGGTCTGGCCGAGGATGTCGTGGCAGACCACGCGCGCCGGGAACCACGGGAAGTCCAGGTCGCGGCGACGTTCAATCAGCTGGCCGAGGTAGGCATCGAGCTTTTCCGGTTCGGCGCGACGCACCAGGTTCTCGGCGTGCACGCGGGAGGTGTAGGGCAGGCCATCCCAGGCGCCGGGCTGGATCGCTTCCACCGCCTCGCGGGCGTCGAAGTAGTCCAGCTGGGTTCCGGGAAGGGGCTTGCGATAGGGACTGGGCATGGTGGGCACGGACCTGCGAGGGGATGAGCCGGCCTGGTGCGCCGGAAGCGGCCCGGGAGGGCGCGACGCGGCGGGCCGTCGGGTGCGCGGCTGGCCACGCAAGCGGCCTCGGCACGGCAGACCGTCGATTTTAGCGTTGATCCACACCGCCTGCCGTGGCCCAGGTCGGCCGTTCACCACGCCCGACGGCAGAGGGTCCCCCGGGCGCTGCGCTATCCTGTGCCGCCCCGCTCCCGGTGGCCGCGCCATGCGCTGCGGCCGAACCTGCATGGATATCTTCAAGGTCTTCACCCTCGAGTCCGCCCACCGGCTGCCCAACGTGCCCGAAGGCCACAAGTGCGCGCGCGTGCACGGTCATTCGTTCCGGGTCGAACTCAATGTCTCGGGCGAGCCGGGCGGGCACAGCGGCTGGGTGATGGACTTCGCCGACATCAAGGCGGCATTCCAGCCGCTCTACGAGCAGCTTGACCACCGCTACCTCAACGACATCGAGGGGCTTGAGAACCCCACCAGCGAGCGCCTGGCGATGTGGATCTGGGAGCGGCTGAAGCCCTCCCTGCCGCAGCTGAGCGAGGTGGTGGTGCACGAGACCTGCACCTCGGGATGCCGCTACCGCGGGGCGTGAGTGGCCGCGCACGTCGGCGCGCCCCCGGCTACACAGCCCCCTGCCTCCGACCTCGCGTTGGAACGCTTCGAGCCCACCTCGCACGAGGCCCAGGATCCTGGGTATCTGGTTGAAACTGAACGTTTTCTGCGTTCGCAGCAAGGCGATGTTGCATCGCACCAAAAGCCCGGGTATGCTGCAACGCACAAACCGGCAGAACCGTCGGTGACCTTGAGCAGGAGACCGCCATGTACCCGCAGTTCAATGAGCAGTTCGCCAACGCGACGCGTCAGTTCGCCGACACCGCCGCACAGATCAACCGCCTGACCCTGGAAAACGCCCAGGCCGTGCTCGGCCTGCAGCTGTCGGCCATCGAAGAGCGCGCCGACGCCACCTTCTCGTTCTGGAACGAGGCCGCGCAGGTCCGTGACATGGACGGCATGAAGGCGATCGCCCCCAAGGGCGTGCAGCTGGCCCGCGAGAACGTCGAGCGTGCCGTCAGCACCGGCCAGGAGGCCTTCGGCCGCACCCTGAAGACCCAGGAAGCCATTGGCGAGATCGCCAAGTCGCAGATCGAAGCGACCGCCAAGGCCACCCGCGACAACGTGGAAGCCAATGTCGAGAAGGCCACCAAGGCCACCGGCAAGTCCTCCAAGTAATACGCGGCAGCGTCTCTCTCCCGGTCGTCAGGCCGGCAGGAAACCCGGCAGCTTCGGCTGCCGGGTTTTTTTTTGGGGGCGGCCCGGGGCTTGGCTGCGAACCCGGGCGCGTGGAGCGGGTGAAACGGCGCTGCATCGCGCCGCCGCTGGATGCGCAGGCGCGGGAGGTCAGCCCGCCGCCTGCGTTTCCATCCGTCGTTGCGCGGCCGCGGCCTTCTGGTGGTCGCGGCCGATCAGCAGGTAGACCACCGGCACCACGAACAGGGTGAACACGGTACCGATGGACATGCCGCCCACGATCACCATGCCGATCTGGTTGCGCGCCTCCGCGCCCGCACCCGAGGCGATCGCCAGCGGCAGCGAGCCCAGCACCATCGCGCCGGTGGTCATCAGGATCGGGCGCAGGCGCAGCGCAGCGGCATCGACCACCGCTTCGGACTTGCCCTTGCCCTGCTCCTGCAACTGGTTGGCGAACTCCACGATCAGGATGCCGTGCTTGGCGATCAGGCCGATCAACGTGACCATGCCGATCTGGCTGTAGATGTTCCAGCTGCCGTGGCCGCTGAGCTTGAGCAGCAGGAACGCGCCGAACGCGGCCAGCGGCACCGCCAGCAGGATCACGAACGGGTCCACCCAGCTCTCGAACTGTGCGGCCAGCACCAGGAAGATGAAGACCACCGCCAGTGCCAGGATCATGCCGAAGTCGCTGGAGGACTCGCGGAATTCGCGACTCTGCCCGGACAGGTCGTACTGCGCGTCGGGCGCGACCTCGGCCAACGCCGACTCCATCCAGTCCAGCGCCTCGCCCATCGAATAGCCCGGCGCCAGGCCCGCGCTGATGGTGGCCGCACGCAGTTTGTTGAAGTGGTTGAGCTCCTTGGCCGCCACCGTCTCCTCCGCCGTGACCAGGTTCGACAGCTGCACCATCTGGCCGTCGCCACCGCGCACGTAGATGTTGGACAGGTCACCGGGCGTGCGGCGGTCGGCGTCCTCGACCTGGACCAGTACGTCGTACTGTTCCGAGCCGCGCTTGAAGCGGGTCACGTTGCGCCCGCCCAGCAGTGTCTCCAGGGTGCGTCCCACGGTGGCGACGCTGGTGCCCACGTCGGCCACCTTCTCGCGGTCGACCTCCAGCTTGAGCTGCGGCTTGTCCAGCTTGAGGTCGGAGTCCGGGTTGGTCAGCTGCGGGTTCTCGCGCATCTTGGCCATCAGCGCCTGCACGGTTTCGCCCAGTTCGTCCCACGTTCCCGTGGACTGCACCACGAAGTTCACCGGCTGGCCGAACCCGTCCTGGCCCAGCGGCGGCGGCAGCGTGGGAAACGCCATGATTCCGGGGATGGCCATGAACTGCGGGAACAGCTGGCCCTGCACCTCCTGCACCGAGACGTCGCGGTCTTCCCAGTCCTGCAGCATCACGAAGCCGATCGTCTGGGTGACCGACGGGAAGCCGACGATCTGGAAGTACTGCTTGACCTGCGGGATGCCGGCGAACGCGGCCTCCATCTGCCTGGCATAGGTGTCGGTGTACTCCGGGGTGGCGCCCTCCGGCGCCATGCCAAAGCCGATGATGAAGCCCTGGTCTTCCTGCGGCGCAAGCTCGTCGGGCAGCGACGTCCACAGCGCGCCGGCCCCCACCGCCACCGCCACGCCCAGTGCCACCACCACCCACTTCATCCGCAGCGCCAGCTCGACCAGCCGGCGGTAGCCGCGGTCCATCGCCCCCAGAACGCGTTCGCCGGCCAGGTAGAAGCGCCCATGCTTCGTCTCGCGCCTGAGCAGCTTCGAGGACATCATCGGCGAGAGCGTCAGCGCAGTGAAACCCGAGACGATGACCGCCCCGGCCAGGGTCATCGCGAACTCGATGAACAGCTTGCCCGTACGCCCGGTCGAGAACGCCAGCGGTACGTACACCGCCGCCAGCGTCAGGGTCATGGCGACGATCGCGAACCCGATCTCCTTGCTGCCGGTGAGCGCGGCCTGGAACGGTGGCATGCCCTCTTCGATGTGCCGGTAGATGTTCTCCAGCATCACGATGGCATCGTCCACCACCAGGCCGATCGCCAGCACCATCGCCAACAGGGTCAGGGTATTGATGGAGAAACCGAAGGCGAACATCACCGCGAACGCGCCGATCAGGGAGATCGGGATCGTCACCAGCGGGATCAGCGTCGCGCGCCAGCTGCGCAGGAACAGGAAGATCACCACGATGACCAGCACCACGGCCTCGGCGACGGTCTTGTAGACCTCCTTGATCGACCGCTGGATGAAGATCGTCGAGTCGAACGCGATCTCGATGTTCATGCCTTCCGGCAGCGAGGACTGGATCCGGGGCAGCATCACCTTGAGTGCTTCTGAAATATCCAGCGGGTTGGCGACGGCCTGCTTGACGATGGCCAGCGGCACCGCGTTGGTGCCGTTGAAGCGGGCGCGGAAGCGCTCCTCCTGCGACCCCAGCTCGACCCGCGCCACGTCGCGAAGCCGGACCAGGCTGCCATCCACATTGCCCAGGATCACCGCGCCGAATTCCTCCGGCGTTTGCAGGTCGGTTTCCGACAGCACGGTGAACTCACGTGTGCTGCCTTCCACGCGCCCGGCGGGGATCTCCACGTTCTGCGCGCGCAGCGCGGCTTCCACGTCTGCCGGGGTCAGGCCGAACCCGGCCAGGCGCTGCGGCTGCAGCCACACGCGCATGGCGTAGGTGCTGGAGAAGACCTGCGCCTGGGCGACGCCGGGGATGGTCTGGATGCGGTCCTTGACCAGCCGCTCGGCGATGTCGGCCATCTCCACCCGCGAGTGGCGGTCGGATGAGAACGCCAGGTAGATGATCGGCTGCTGGTCGGCCTCCTGCTTCTGGATGATCGGCTCGTCGACCTCGTCGGGCAGGAACCCACGCGCCTGGCCGACGCGATCGCGCACGTCGGACGCGGCGCCGTCGGGGTCCCGATCCAGCCGGAAGCGGATCGTCACCTGGCTGGACTGCTCGCGGCTGACGGACTGCATGTACTCGATGCCTTCCACGCCCGACAGCGCATCCTCGATGGGCTGGGTGACCTGCGATTCGATCACCTGGGCGCTGGCGCCGGGGTAGCTGGTGTTGACCGTCACCACCGGGGTGTCGACGTTGGGGATCTGCCGGACCGACAGGCGGTCGTAGGCGATCAGGCCCACCAGCAGCACCACCAGGTTGATGACCGTGGCGAAGACCGGGCGGCGGATGGAAATGTCGGACAGGACCATGGGGGGGCCTCGATTCCTTCGTTGATCGTTCCCCTCGCGTCGGTCCAGATCGACTGGAGCCGACGTGGACGGCGATGCCGCCCGGAGGTGAAGTCACATGGGTTGTGCTGGATCTATGTGCCCGGAGGGCGGTTTGGGCGCGGCGGCGAAGCCGAAGCCGGGGAGCGGTGGTCTGGATGCGGGGGTCGAAGCCGCGCCCCCTCCTTCGCGGGAGCTACTTCACCTCGGCCGAGGCGTCCGGCCCGGTTGTCTCGGACGGGCCCGCCGGTGACTCCGCGGCAGGCGCTTGTGCACGGGCCGCCTGGCCGGCCGGTGCCGCGGCCGAGGCGCCGCCGGGAGGCACCGACACCACCGGCATGCCGTCCTGCATCATCGGCTTGGCCTGTCCGGCGGTGATCACCACGTCCCCCGCCTGCAGGCCTTCCACCACCTGGAAGAAACCGGGCACGCGCACGCCGGTGGTGATCGGCGTGCGCTTGGCCTTGCCGTCCACCACGGTGTAGACGTAGCGGGTCTCGCCGTCCTGCATCAGGGCCTGCTCGGGCACCATCAGCGCATCGCCGCCGGCACCGGTCTGCAGCTGCAGGCGGGCGAACTGGCCCGGGTGCAGGCGGCCGTCCGGGTTGGGGATGCGCGCGCGCACCCGCGCGCTGCGACTGGCCGGATCGATCACCGGGTCGATGGCGACCACCTCGCCGCCGAAGGTGTCGTCCGGATACGCGTCCACCGTCAAGCGGATGTTCTGCCCCGTTCGCAACTGCGACATCGCCGTTTCGGGCAGCGAGAAATCCACCTCGATCGGATCCAGGCGCACCAGGGTGACCAGGTCCTGGCCGACGTTGACGAACTCGCCGACGCTGACCTCGCGCAGGCCCACCTGGCCGGAGAACGGTGCGGTCAGCGTCATCTTGGCCAGCGCCGCCTGCGCCGAGGCGACGCGCGCACGGTCCACGGCCAGTGCAGCGCGGGTGTTGTCGGCATCGGACCGCGCGATCAACTGGTCACGGGCCAGCTCCTGAGCGCGGGTGTTGGCGCTGCGGCTGTTGGCCAGGTTGGCGGCGGCTTCGTTGTAGCTGGCACGCGCCAGGCTGGCGTCGAGGGTGAACAGCGGTTGGCCCGCGCGAACCGTGCCGCCCTCGGTGAAGTGGATGCGCTGGATGCGGCCGGCCACCTCGGGGCGTACCACCACCGACTCGTCGGCGCGCAGGCTGCCGACGGTATCCAGGCCCGACTGCAGCGGCCGCGGCTGGATGGTGACCGTCTCCACCGGCAGCTGCATGCCACCCGGGGGTCCGCCCGCGGCTGCGGGGGCACCGTCTGCGTCGTCGCCGCCACATCCGGCCAGCCCGGCGAGGGCGAGCAGCACGATTCCGGAAAACAGAGCAGTACGGCGCATGCCGGGCCTCGGAGGGTTAATTCTGTACCGCCCAGTTTAGCGATGTCCCCGTGCGCCGCCCCATGCCGGAAGTCGGGGTCACCTCCCCCGGTGCACGAGGACCGGCATTCGAATCCAGTCCGGGTGAGGCAGGGCCCTTTCCTTCAGTCCCCCAACGTCAAAAGGCGCCCCAGGTCGGCCGGGTGCGGTGGGGCCCGGTACGGCAGGCAACCCCAGCACGGGGCGGGGAGGCGAGCGTGCAACAGGGCGATGACCTCGGCGGGGCGCTCCATCCCGGGGTCCACGGCGTTGCCGATCCAGCCGGCCAGCCGAAGGCCGTCGGCCTGGATCGCCCGCGCGGTGAGCCGCGCGTGGCTCTGGCAGCCCAGCCTCAGTCCCACCACCATCACCACCGGCAGGTCGAGCGCGCGCACCAGGTCGGCCTGGTCGAGCGACGCTGACAGCGGAGCGGCCCAGCCACCCACCCCCTCCACCACGACCGCATCGGCGGCCCCGGCCAGGCGCCGGTAGGCGGCGAGGATCGGGGCCAGCGCCACCTCCACCCCGGCCTCGGCCGCGGCGATCTCGGGGGCCAGCGGTGCAGGCAGCGCGTACGGATTGATGTCGGCATACGCCGGGCGGGGCTGGCTTGCCGCCTGCAGCAGCAGTGCGTCGTCGTTGCGCCAGCCCTGCGCGGTTTCGATACACCCGCTGGCCACCGGTTTCATGCCCACCGCAGCCAACCCGCGCGCGCGCATTGCATGCAGCAGTGCCGCGCTGGCGACCGACTTGCCGATGCCGGTATCGGTACCGGTGACGAAAACGCTTTTCACGGGTGGGTCCTGAGCTCCAGCGCGGCCTGCAAACGGCGCTGGGCCACGCCTGCATAGATCGGCAGTGCGACGCCCAACAGCCCATAGGCCATGCCCGGCAATGCCATCCACCAGCCGGGTCGCGCCGGGAGCAGCAGCGCGATGGCCATCGAGAGCACGGCGCAGGCGATGTAGACCAGGTGCACGACGACTTCCGATTCAAGCAACTGGCGCTCGGCCGCATCCAGTCGCAACTGGCTGCTGCGACGCAGCGCGTGCACGTTCAAGGCGACGATAAGCCCCGCCAGCACCGCGAAGCCGACGCCGTAGATCACGAAGATCGTGCTGAACTGCGACATGTTGTCGATGCGGAATTCGCTGACCGCCCAGCCTCCGGTAAAGAAGCCCATGGCCGCCGACATCACCATCCGCAACGGGTACACGTAGAACAACGTCGCCGCCACCAGCGCCAGACTCAGCACCACGATGGTGAAGTCCTCCAGTCCAACCCTGCGGAACAGGCGATGGTGGGCGTGCCAGAACAGCGCCAGGATCGCGAAGCCGGCAACGAACGCCGGCAACCGGCGCAGTGCCTCGTAGAGGGCCTCGAAGCTGTCGGGCACGCTGCCGAAGGACACCACCAGCAGCGTGACCGCGAACGCGAAGGCGGCATCGACGAAGGTTTCCACTCGGCTCACGGCCGCTCCACGCAGTCGGAAGCCGTTCTGCACCGGCAGGCGCGACAGGTCCATGTCAAGTGCTCCGTTTTTCGGGATCGGCCGATGGTAAGGCGATGGCGGGGGCGCTGCTACACTCGCGCCATGTTTGCCGCCACCCCACTCACCGGCAACAAGCCGGAGCAGTACTCGCAGCTCCTGGAGCAGGCCCGCGGGCTGATGTCGGGCGAGCGCGACCGCATCGCCAACGCCGCCAACCTGGCCGCCCTGCTGTACCACGGGCTCCCCGACCTCAACTGGGCGGGCTTCTACTTCTTCGATGGCACGGAGCTGGTCGTCGGGCCGTTCCAGGGCCTGCCCGCCTGCGTGCGCATCCCGATGGACCGGGGCGTGTGCGGCGCGGCCGCGCGCGAGCGCACCACCCAGCGGGTCGACGACGTGCATGCCTTCCCGGGCCACATCGCCTGCGACGCGGCCTCGCGTTCGGAGATCGTGGTGCCGCTGGTGCGGGGTGGTGCGTTGATTGGCGTGCTCGACATCGACAGCCCGTTGCCGTCGCGCTTCGATGCCGATGACCAGCGCGGCGTCGAGGCGATTGCCGCGGCCTTCGTGGAGGCAATGGGATGAGCAGCGAGAAGATGCGCAACATCGGCCCCAAGTCCGCGGCGTGGTTGCGGCAGGTCGGGCTGCGCACGCGCGAGGAACTGGCCGAGGCCGGGACCGTCGAGGCCTTCATGCGCGTCAAGCGCGCCGGGTTCAAGCCCACGCTCAGCCTGCTGTATGCGATCGAAGGCGCGTTGCAGGACTGCCATTGGCAGGAGGTACCGGAAGCGCGACGCCAGGAACTGGTCAGCGCGGCCGGTGTCGCGATCGACAAGCTGCCCCCGCCGCGCTACAAGCCCACTCCAGGGCCGGTACGCACCACGGTGCTGACCGAGGACACCGTGGCGATGCGCCCGGACGACGACGAGCCCGACTGGCGGCGTTGAACCGCCGCGACCGCGCGTCGCGATCCAACTTCATCGGACACTCGCCCAACCCGAGCCGATCCCGTACACTGCGCGCCGCTTCAAGGTGACCCGGCGGCGTCCTGCCGACGGGTTGAAACGGGAAGCCGGTGACGCCGCCAACGCGGCCAGCCCGGCACTGCCCCCGCAACGGTAAGCGAGTCAAGCCACGGCATCCGCCACTGGGCTGCAGCAGCAGCCACGGGAAGGCGCCTGGGCCGGAAGGAATCCCTTCCACTCGCGAGTCCGGAGACCGGCCTTGATGCTGACTGGTTGCGATGCGGAGGGCATTGCGGCGGCGACGCCGGCGCTGTTCGTCCGATTTCGCGGCCCATTGCCCCTGCATCCGACTCCCTGACACCGGCACGGCCTGGCCGTGCGATGGAGACGTCCCGATGCAGCTTCGCCTGTCGATCCTCGCCTGCGCCCTCGCGCTACCCCTGTCCGCCCACGCGCAGTCCGAAACGGCGCGCGACCTCGACGAGGTGGTGGTCACCGCCACGCGCACCCCGGTGAGCGCCAACGCAACGCTGGCGCCGGTGGAGGTGATCGATCGCGACGCCATCATCCGCAGCCAGGCCCGATCGCTGCCCGAGCTGCTGCGGGGCCGCGCCGGCGTGGCGATCTCCAACCAGGGCGGCCAGGGCAAGCTCACCACCGTGTTCATGCGCGGCGCGGAATCCGACCACGTTCTGGTGCTGGTCGACGGCGTGCGCGTGGGCTCGGCGACGTCCGGCCTGGTCTCGTTCCAGGACCTGCCCCTGTCGATGATCGACCGCGTGGAAATCGTGCGTGGCCCACGCTCCAGCCTGTACGGCAGCGAGGCGATCGGCGGCGTCATCCAGGTGTTCACCCGCCGCGACCACGGCGGGATCTCGCCACGCGCCAATGCCACCGTCGGCAGCCATGGGCGCCGCGAGGCGAGCGCCGGCATCGGCGGCGGCAGCCAGGCCGCCTGGTTCGGCATCGACGCCGGCTACCAGCGTACCGATGGCATCGATGCCTGCGACGTCGCAACGCCCACGCCGTTTTCCGGCGGCTGTTTCATTGCCGCACCGCAACCGGATGCGGACGGCTACCGGAACCGCTCGGTATCGCTGCGCGGTGGACTCGATCTCGGCACCACCGTCGAGTTGCAGGCCCAGGCGCTGAGGGCGCACGGCGAGAACGAGTTCGATGGCGACTTCACCGACTACTCCGAGACCACCCAGCAGGTGCTGGGGGCGCGCGCCACCTGGACGCCCTCCGATGCGCTGACCCTGGCGCTGGGGGCGGGCCGCAACACCGATGCCTCCGACAACTTCATCGGCGGCACGTCCATCGGCTACTTCGAAACCGATCGCGACAGCGCCAGCGTGCAGGCCGACGTCGCGCTGGCCGAGGGCCACCTGCTGACGGTGGGCGCGGACTGGCTGCGCGACCGCGTCGGCAGCACCACCGCCTACGACCGCACCGAGCGCGACACCCGCGCCGCGTTCGGCCAGTACCAGGGCACGCTCGGGCGACATTCGCTGCAGGCCGCGCTCCGACACGACGACAACCGGCAGTTCGGCCAGGCCACCACCGGCAGCGCCGCATGGGGGTTGTCGCTTGGGGGTGGCTGGCGCCTGAGCGCGGGCTATGGAACCGCGTTCAAGGCGCCGACGTTCAACGAACTGTACTTCCCGTTCTTCGGCAACCCGACGCTGCGACCGGAGTCGTCGCGCAGCTGGGACGCCGGGCTGGCGTGGGACGCCGGCACAATAATGTGGCGGCTGGATGCCTTCGACACTCGCGTCGAGGACCTGATCGCATACGACGCGGCACTGTTCCTGCCCAACAACATCGAGCGTGCCCGCATGCGCGGTGCGGAACTGGGGGTGGATGCCGAACTCTCGGCCTGGGCCCTGGCCGGCAGCATCAGCGTGCTAGACACCGAGAACCGGGGCTCGGGCTTCAACGCCGGCAACGAGCTTCCACGGCGGGCCCGGCACAGTGCGCGGCTGGACCTGGATCGCCCCTACGGCGCCCTGCGCATCGGCCTGACGGGCGTGGCGGAGGGGTCGCGGTTCGACGATGTGGGCAACACCCGTCGATTGGGGGGCTACGCAACGCTCGACCTGCGCGCCGAGTACGCGATCGGTCCCGCGTGGACGGTGCAGGCACGCGTTGCCAACGTGTTCGACCGCGACTACGAGACCGCATCGTTCTACAACCAGCCGGGGCGGGAATGGTTCCTGACGTTGCGCTGGGACCCGGGGCACTAGGCGCCGGCTACCCCTGCAGGAGCGACGTTCAAGTCGCGACGGCCATTCGAGGTGTCGAAGGTTCGCGACTCACGTCGCACCTACGCGTAACCCCATGCGGCTGGAGCCGCTCGGGCGAGTAGCTGGGGAGCCCCCAGCTACTCCACCGTCACCGACTTGGCCAGGTTGCGCGGCTTGTCGACGTCGGTGCCGCGCGCCAGCGCCGCGTGGTAGGCCAGCAGCTGCACCGGGATGGCGTGAACGATGGGGCTGAGCACGCCGACGTGGCGCGGGGTGCGGATGACGTGGACCTGCTCGGATTCTCCGAAGTGGCTGTCCGCGTCGGCGAACACGAACATCTCGCCGCCACGCGCGCGCACTTCCTGGATGTTGGATTTCACCTTCTCAAGCAGGCTGTCGTTGGGGGCGATCACCACCACCGGCATGTTGGCGTCCACCAGCGCCAGCGGCCCGTGCTTGAGCTCGCCGGCCGGGTAGGCCTCGGCGTGGATGTAGGAGATCTCCTTGAGTTTGAGCGCGCCTTCCAGTGCGATCGGATAGTGCACGCCGCGCCCCAGGAACAATGCGTGCTCGCGCGGGGCGAAGCGGTCCGCCCAAGCAATGATCTGTGGCTCCAGGTTGAGCGCATGCTGCACGCTGCCGGGCAGGTGGCGCAGCGCGTCGACGAAGCCGGCTTCCTGCGCTTCGTCCAGCCGGCCGCCGAGCTTCGCCAGGGTGGCGGTCAGGGTGAACAGCGCGACCAGCTGCGTGGTGAAGGCCTTGGTCGAGGCGACGCCGATCTCGGCGCCCGCGCGGGTGTAGTAGACCAGCCGGCTGGCGCGCGGGATGGCGCTCTCGGGCACGTTGCAGATCGACAGCGTCCTGTCGTGGCCCAGCGACTTGGCGTACTTCAGCGCTTCCATCGTGTCGAGCGTTTCCCCCGACTGCGAGATCGTCACCACGAGGTGTCGGGGATTGGCCACCGCGCGCCGGTAACGGTACTCGCTGGCGATTTCCACCGAGCACGGCAGCCCGGCGATCGACTCGATCCAATAGCGAGCGGTGAGGCCGGCGTAGTAGCTGGTCCCGCAGGCCAGGATCTGCACGCCCTCCACGCCGTCCAGCACGTCCGCGGCCTGGCTGCCGAACAGCTCCGCCGAGAACCCGTTGTTGTCGATCACCGCCTCGATGGTGTCGGCGACCGCGCGCGGCTGCTCATGGATCTCCTTCTGCATGAAGTGGCGGTACGGGCCCAGCTCCAGCGATGCGAGCGACACGTCCGATACATGCACCTCGCGGTCGATGGCCGCGCCCTCGCCGTCGAACACGCGCACCGATTCGCGGGTGACCTCCGCGGTGTCTCCCTCCTCCAGGAAGATCACCCGGCGCGTGGCCTGCACGATCGCCGAGACGTCGCTGGCGATGAAATTCTCGCCTTCGCCCAGGCCGACCAGCAGCGGACAACCCATGCGTGCGGCGATCATGCGCCCCGGATCGCGCGCACTGACCACGGCGATGGCGTAGGCGCCGGTCAGTTCGCGCGTGGCCCGCTGCACCGCCTGCAGCAGGTCGCCACCGGCCTTCTGGTGGTGGTGGATCAGGTGGGCGATGACCTCGGTGTCGGTCTCGGACTCGAACGTGTAGCCGGCCTGGCGCAGGCGCCCCCGCTGCTCGTCGTGGTTCTCGATGATGCCGTTGTGCACCACCGCCAGCTCGTTGAAGCTGACGTGCGGGTGGGCGTTGGCTTCGGTGACGCCGCCGTGCGTGGCCCAGCGGGTGTGGCCGATGCCCAGCCGCGCATGCACGCCCTCGGCCTGCGCCGCCGCTTCCATCTCCGACACCCGCCCCGTGCGGCGCACCCGGCGCACGCCATCCTCGTCCAGCACAGCGATGCCGGCCGAATCGTAGCCGCGATATTCCAGCCGCTTGAGTCCCTCGATGAGGACCGGGACCACATCGCGATCGGCGATCGCGCCAACGATTCCACACATGCGCGGCGAGCTCCTTCAGGGGATCGCGCAGTCTAGCCGTTTAGGTCCCGCCGGGCACTCCGCGCCGGCGCCCGTGGCCCCCAGGCCCGGGCAGCGAATCTCGCCCCGAAACCCTGCAGCGCGACGCCGGACGCCCTATCGCTGGCCTGGCCGCGGCGGCCGGGCACATGCTACTTGGGTTGCTTCACGGGCCTCTGCCAACCTTCCACCACCGACTGGCGCCCCCGGGCCACGCTGAGCTGGCCCGCAGGCGCAGGGCGGGTGATCACCGACCCCGCCGCGATCGTGGCGTCCTTGCCCACGGTTACCGGCGCGACCAGGGAGGTGTTGGAGCCGATGAAGGCGCCGTCCTCGATGGTGGTCACCGACTTGTTGGCGCCGTCGTAGTTGCAGGTGATCGTCCCGGCGCCGATGTTGACGCCGCTGCCGACAACCGCATCGCCCAGGTAGGTGAGGTGGTTGGCCTTGCTGGACACGCCCATCCGGGTGGCCTTGGTTTCCACGAAGTTGCCGATGTGCACGCCGTCGGCCAGCACCGTGCCCGGGCGCAGCCGCGCGAACGGACCGATCGTCGCCGAACCCTCCACCACCACCCCGTCCAGGTCGCAGTGCGCCCGTACTTCGGTGCCGGGGCCGAGGCGAACGTTGCGCAGGCGGCAGAAGGGACCGATGACCACACCCTCGCCCAGTTCGACGTCCCCCTCCAGCACCACGTCGACATCGATCGCCACGTCGCGGTCGACCTTGACGGTGCCGCGCACGTCGATGCGCGCCGGGTCGGCCAGGCGCGCGCCGTCCACGCACAACGCACGCGCGGCGCGAAGCTGGAATGCGCGTTCGAGCTGCGACAGCTGCCAGCGGTCGTTGGCGCCCTCCACCTCGATTGGTTCGCGCACGTGCACCATCTCGGCGGCATCGTATTCGCCCGTGGCCGCGGCAAACACGTCGGTCAGGTAGTACTCGCCCTGCGCGTTCTCGTTGCCAAGCCCGTCCAGCCAGCGCCGCAACGGCTCGCCGTCGGCCACCAGGATGCCGGTGTTGACGGTGCGGATCTCGCGCTGGTCGTCGTCGGCGTCCTTGTGCTCGACGATCCGCGCCACCTTGCCTTCGGCATCGCGGACGATGCGTCCGTAGCCGGTGGGATCGGCCAGGTCCGCCACCAGCACCGCGATGCGGCCGGGGGCATCGAGCAGGCGTTGCAGTGTGTCTGCGGCAATCAGCGGCACGTCGCCGTACAGCACCAGCACCCGTGCCTCGGTGGGGACGTCGGGCATGGCTTGTTGCACGGCATGGCCGGTGCCCAGGCGCTGGCGCTGCTCGGACCAGTTCAGGTCGGTCTCGCCGGAAAAGGCGTCACGCACCGCGTCGCCGCCGTGCCCGTAGACCACGTGGATACCCGCCGGCGCCAGCGCGCGGGCGGTATCGATCACGTGGCCGAGCATCGGGCGTCCGGCGATCGGCTGCAGGACCTTGGGCACTGACGAACGCATCCGCTTGCCCTCTCCGGCAGCGAGGATGACGACGTGCAACGGTGCGGGCATGGGGGCTCCAGGGCGGGGACAAGGTGCGGATTCTAGCCGCCACCGCTGTTAGGATGCCGCGGTGCCGCGCCTCCGAACGACCCCCGACCGCCGCGGAATCCCCGTGCCTGCTCCAGCCACGCCCACGCTGCCGGGGGTGGCACCTGCCCATGCACGCGGGCCGCACCGTCGGGACCGCGCATGAGCCTGGGCCGGCAGGGTCGCCATTACCTGGCGATCGGCATGGTCCAGTGGCTGCTGGATTGGGGGGTCATGGTGGGGCTGAGCCACCTGGGCATGCCGGTGGAACCGGCCAACGTCGCAGGGCGTGTCAGCGGCGCATTGCTGGGCTTCTGGCTCAATGGCCGGATCACCTTCGCCGGCGACGAGACCCGGATCGGTCGGCGCCAGTTCGGCCGCTTCGCGATGATGTGGCTGTTGACCACGCTGGCAAGCACCTGGGCAATCGGTGCGATCGACGATGCGGTGGGCCTGAAGTGGACGTGGCTGGCCAAGCCCGGGGTGGAGCTGGTGCTCGGCGGGGTCGGCTTCCTGCTGTCGCGACACTGGGTCTATCGACGCTGATACAGGGTGCGGGCGCTCGCTCGGCCTGCGTGATCGTCCCGTGGCCCGCGCGGCGGACCCCACATACGCGAAGGGCCGGCAATGCCGGCCCTTCGCGGTCTGATCGCGGCCTGGTCGAGCGACGCGTCAGTGCTTCATGTTCTTGCGCAGGCGCTCCAGCGCCTGTAGCTGGGCCATCGCCTCGGCCAGCTTGGCCTGCGCCTCGGCCACTTCCATCTTCTCGCCGCGACCCGCCAGCGCCCGCTCTGCTTCTTCCTTGGCGGCGCGGACGGAGGCCTCGTCGATGTCCTGGGCGCGTACCGCCGTATCGGCCAGCACGGTCACGACCGTCGGCTGGACCTCGAGGATCCCGCCGGAGACGGCGAAGTCCAGCTGCTCGCCGCCGGGCAGCGTCACCACGACCTTGCCGGGCTTGAGGCGGGTGATCAGCGGGGCGTGCTTGGGCGCGATGCCCAGTTCACCGATCTCGCCGGTGGCAACCAGCAGCTCGGCTTCGCCGTGGAAGATCTCTTCCTCGGCACTGACGATGTCGCAGCGGAATGTGCTCATGGGGCTCTCGCTTGGCTCGATGCGGCTGGGGTTCGGAGACAGGTACCGGGATCAGGGGCCGGGGAGTCGGGTGCCGGCTCGCGCCGGTGTCCCGAAAACCCAGCCCGTAGCCGGGCTGTTACGCCTCCACGCCCATCTTCTTGGCCTTCTCGACCGCTTCCTCGATCGCGCCGACCATGTAGAACGCCTGCTCGGGCAGGTGGTCGTACTCGCCTTCGACGATCCCCTTGAAGCCACGGATCGTGTCCTTGAGGGTGACGTACTTGCCCGGCGAACCGGTGAATACCTCGGCGACGTGGAAGGGCTGGCTGAAGAAGCGCTCGATCTTGCGCGCGCGCGACACGGCCTGCTTGTCCTCTTCGGACAGCTCGTCCATGCCCAGGATGGCGATGATGTCCTTGAGCTCCTTGTACTTCTGCAGCGTCGCCTGGACCTTGCGCGCGACGTCGTAGTGCTCGTTGCCGATCACGTTCGGGTCGAGCTGGCGCGAGGTGGAGTCCAGCGGGTCGACGGCCGGGTAGATACCCAGCGAGGCGATGTTTCGCGACAGCACGACGGTGGCGTCGAGGTGGGCGAAGGTGGTCGCCGGGGACGGGTCGGTCAGGTCGTCGGCGGGCACGTACACGGCCTGGATCGAGGTGATCGAGCCGGTCTTGGTCGAGGTGATGCGCTCCTGCAGCACGCCCATTTCCTCGGCCAGGGTGGGCTGGTAGCCCACCGCCGACGGCATGCGGCCCAGCAGCGCCGAGACCTCGGTGCCGGCCAGGGTGTAGCGGTAGATGTTGTCCACGAAGAACAGGATGTCGCGCCCCTTGCCGGTCGCCGGATCCTTGTCGTCGCGGAAGTACTCGGCCATGGTCAGGCCGGTCAGCGCGACGCGCAGGCGGTTGCCCGGCGGCTCGTTCATCTGGCCGTACACCATCGCGACCTTGTCGAGGACGTTGGAGTCCTTCATCTCGTGGTAGAAGTCGTTGCCCTCGCGGGTACGCTCACCCACGCCGGCGAACACCGACAGGCCCTCGTGCGCCTTGGCGATATTGTTGATGAGCTCCATCATGTTGACGGTCTTGCCCACGCCGGCGCCGCCGAACAGGCCGACCTTGCCGCCCTTGGCGAACGGGCACATCAGGTCGATGACCTTGATGCCGGTTTCCAGCAGCTCGTTGGTCGAGGACTGCTCCTCGTAGCTGGGCGCGTCGCGGTGGATTTCCCAGTGGTCCGCGGCGTCGACCGGGCCGGCCTCGTCGATCGGGCGGCCGAGCACGTCCATGATGCGGCCCAGGGTGCCCATGCCGACCGGCACGGAGATCGCCTTGCCGGTGTTGGTGGCCACCAGGTTGCGCTTGAGGCCGTCGGTCGAGCCCAGCGCGATGGTGCGGACCACGCCGTCACCCAGCTGCTGCTGGACTTCCAGCGTGATGGCGGTGTTGTCCACCTTCAGTGCGTCATACACGCGCGGCACGCCATCGCGCGGAAACTCCACGTCGACGACGGCGCCGATGATCTGGACGATCTTGCCCTGGTTGCTCATCACTGTGTCCTCAGACTCTCTAATGCTGCTGTGCGGGCGCGACGGGCGCACCTGCGGGGAAAAAGGGATCAGACCGCCGCGGCGCCGCCGACGATCTCGGAAATTTCCTGGGTGATCGCCGCCTGCCGGGCCTTGTTGTAGACCAGTTGCAGGGTGTCGATCAGCTTGTTGGCGTTGTCGCTGGCGGCCTTCATCGCGACCATGCGCGCGGCATGCTCGGAGGCCACGTTCTCGAGCACCGCCTGGTAGACCAGCGACTCGATGTAGCGCGTCAGCACGTGGTCGAGCACGGACTCGGCGTCGGGTTCGTAGATGTAGTCCCAGTCATGCTTGGCGACCTGCGTTTCCGGCGCCGGCAGCGGCAGCAGCTGGTCGAACGCCGCGCGCTGGGTCATCGTGTTGACGAAATCGTTGTAGCAGATGAACACCCGGTCGATGGTGCCTTCGCTGTACGCGTCAAGCATCACCTTGACCACGCCCACCAGCTGCTCCAGCTTCGGGGCGTCGTCCAGGTGGGTGACCGAGGCCAGCATGTTGACCTTGATCCGGCGGAAGAACACCGAGGCCTTCTGGCCGATGGTTACCACGTCGATCTCGACGCCCTGCGCCTGCCAGCTGCGGAACTCGCCCAGCAGCTTGCGGAACAGGTTGTTGTTGAGGCCGCCGGCCAGGCCGCGGTCGGACGAGACGATCACGTAACCCACGCGCCTGGGGTTGGCGCGCTCGGTCATGTAGGGGTGCTGGTAGTCGGAATTGGCCTGGGCCAGGTGGCCGATGACCTGCTTCATGACCCGCGCGTAGGGCCGCGAGGTCTTCATCCGCTCCTGCGCCTTCCGGATCTTGGAGGCGGACACCATCTCGAGCGCGCGCGTCACCTTGCGGGTGTTCTGCACGCTCTTGATCTTGGTCTTGATTTCTCTGCCGCCTGCCATGTCTCTTCTCGCTTGGTTGGCTGGTGTGGGGGTTGGACGCCGGGGAGGTGATGGAGGGCGGGGCTGAAGCGGATCCAACCGGACCCGGTCGCCCGCTCTCGCCCGCTGCCTCCAGCCGGGCCCGCCGTTACCAGCTGCCGGTCTGCTTGAACTCTTCGATGCCCTTCTTGAAGCTGGCCTCGATGCCGTCGTCCCACTTGCCGCTGCCGTTGATCGTGTCGACCAGCTCGCCCTGGGTGTTGGTGAAGTGGGCATGCAGGCCCTCCTCGAACGAACCGATCTTGCCGACCGGCACGTCGTCCAGGTAACCCTCGTTGACGGCGTAGATAGACAGCGCCTGCATGGCGATGGACATCGGCGCGTACTGCTTCTGCTTCATCAGCTCGGTGACGCGCTGGCCGCGCTCGAGCTGCTTGCGGGTGGCTTCGTCCAGGTCGGATGCGAACTGGGCGAACGCCGCCAGCTCGCGGTACTGGGCGAGCGCGATGCGGATGCCGCCCGAGAGCTTCTTGATGATCTTGGTCTGGGCGGCGCCGCCGACGCGCGACACCGAGATGCCGGCGTTCACGGCCGGGCGGATGCCGGCGTTGAACAGGTCGGTTTCCAGGAAGATCTGGCCGTCGGTGATCGAGATCACGTTGGTCGGCACGAACGCCGAGACGTCGCCGGCCTGGGTCTCGATGATCGGCAGCGCGGTCAGCGAACCGGTCTGGCCCTTGACCTCGCCGTTGGTGAACTTCTCGACGTATTCCTCGGACACGCGCGCGGCGCGCTCCAGCAGGCGGCTGTGCAGGTAGAACACGTCGCCCGGATAGGCTTCGCGGCCCGGCGGGCGCTTGAGCAGCAGCGAGATCTGGCGGTAGGCGACGGCCTGCTTGGACAGGTCGTCGTACACGATCAGCGCATCCTGGCCGCGGTCCATGAAGTACTCGCCCATGGTGCAGCCGGCGTACGCGGAGATGTACTGCATCGCGGCCGACTCGGACGCGGTGGCGGCGACCACGATGGTGTGGGCCATCGCGCCGTTCTCTTCCAGCTTGCGCACGATGTTGGACACGGTCGAGGCCTTCTGCCCGATCGCGACGTACACGCACTTGATGCCGGTGCCCTTCTGGTTGATCACCGCGTCGATGGCGAGCGCGGTCTTGCCGGTCTGGCGGTCGCCAATGACCAGTTCGCGCTGGCCGCGGCCGATCGGGATCATGGCGTCGACCGACTTGTAACCGGTCTGCACCGGCTGGTCGACCGACTTGCGCCAGATCACGCCCGGGGCCACGCGCTCG
This sequence comes from Novilysobacter viscosus, assembly GCF_046600715.1. Classification (NCBI taxonomy): domain Bacteria; kingdom Pseudomonadati; phylum Pseudomonadota; class Gammaproteobacteria; order Lysobacterales; family Lysobacteraceae; genus Novilysobacter; species Novilysobacter viscosus. Next base: position 180,364 of record NZ_JBJMAV010000005.1, on the reverse strand, counting down.
ACCGGCGCGGTCAGGCTGGTGTTGATCGGGCCCTTGCCGTCGATGGGCTCGCCCAGTGCGTTGACCACGCGACCCAGCAGCTCGGTGCCGACCGGCACTTCGAGGATGCGGCCGGTGGTCTTGGCCACGTCGCCTTCGCGCAGGTGCTCGTAGTCGCCCAGCACCACCGCGCCGACCGAGTCGCGCTCGAGGTTCAGCGCCAGGGCGTAGGTCGCGGTGCCGCCTTCGGATGCCGGCAGCTCGATCATCTCGCCCTGCATCGCGTCGGCCAGGCCGTGGATGCGCACGATGCCGTCGGACACGGAGGTCACGGTGCCTTCGTTGCGCGCTTCGGCGGACAGCTTGACCTTCTCGATGCGGGCCTTGATCAGTTCGCTGATTTCGGACGGGTTGAGCTGGGTGGTAGACATTTGGGATTCCTCGAACGCGTGCGGCGGGCTGCCGTCGCGGTTGGATCAAACTGTTGTAGGAACGAGTAGGGCGGAGCGGGAACCGGAGCCGGGGGCGCCATGGCGCGGTCCCGGTCCTTGTGTCTCGTTACTGGGTCAGCGTCGAATGCAGGCGGGCGAGCTTGCCCTTGAGCGAACCGTCGATGACCACGTCGCCGGCGTCGATCACCGCTCCGCCGATCAGCGATTCGTCGACCGAGGTCTCGATCTCGACCTCGCGACCGAAGCGGCGCTTGAGTGCGGCGCGGATCGATTCGAGTTCCGTCGCAGGCAAGGCGCTCGCCGCCGTCACGTGGGCCTTGACCACGCGGTCGGCGTCGGCGCGCAGATCCTCGTACATGCCGGCGATTTCCGGCAGCAACGGCAGCCGGCGGTTGTCGGCCAGCAGCGCGATGAAGCGGCCGAATGCGTCGTCGGCACCCTCCGGCGCAAGCAGCATGACCGCATCGGCATCGCTCAGCTGCGGGTGGCCGAGCAGGCCGTGCACCCGGGGATCGGCCGACACGCGGGCGGCGAGCGCCAGCGCGTGGGACCACTCCGCGGCGCGACCGGCATCGCGTGCCAACGCGAACGCTGCGCGGGCGTAGGGACGGGCAAGGGTCAGGGGCTGGCTCATGGCGCGGTCAGATCTCGGCCGCGAGTTCGTCCAGCAGCGCCTTGTGGGCGCTGGCGTCGATCTCTCGCTTGAGCAGGCGCTCGGCACCGGTCACCGCCAGGGCGGAGACGTGGCGACGCAGGTCTTCGCGCGCTCGGGTCGCGGAGGAATCGATCTCGGCCAGTGCCAGCGCCTTCTGCCGCTCGGCCTCGGCGATGGCGTCGTTCTTGGCCTGCTCGACGATCTGGTTGGCGCGCTGGTGGGCCTGGTCGATGATCTCGTTGGCCTTGCCACGCGCTTCGCGCAGGTTCGCGTCGACCTTTTCCTGGGCCTGGGCCAGCGCCTTCTGGCTGTTGTCGGCCGCGGCCAGGCCTTCGGCGATCTTCTTCTGGCGCTCCTCGATAGCGGCCAGCAGCGGCGGCCAGATCTTGGTGGCGATGATCCAGATCAACGCGGCGAAGGCCAGCGCCTGGGCGAACAGCGTGAGGTTGATATTCATGCGTAAGGCTCTGCCAGTGCTGAGAGGGGTGTCGGTGCCGGAGGGCACCGACCCTTCATCGCCGCGACGCCGGCACGGTGCCGGTGTCGCGGTTTGCGACCGGTGCTTAGCCGGCGACCTGCGCGGCCTGGGCCAGCAGGGCCGACGCCAGCGGATTGGCGAAGGCCAGCAGCAGCGCGACGGCGACGGTGATGATGAACGCGGCGTCGATCAGGCCGGCGGTGATGAACATGCGGACCTGCAGGACCGGGATCAGCTCCGGCTGGCGGGCGGCCGACTCGAGGAACTTGCCGGCCATGATGGCCAGGCCGATACCGGCGCCGAGGGCGGCGAGGCCGATCATGATGCCGATGGCCAGAACGGTCGAGGCCTGAACCGAAGCGAGGTGGGCAAGGATTTCCATGGTGGTCTCCGAAACGTGTGCTTAAGGGTTGGTACGAGGATGGATGAAGCGAAAACGGGTCGTGCGTTGGCAGCCGCCCTGGGTGCAGCAGATGCCCTTCAAGCAGGCATCAGTGGGCGTCTTCCGAAAGGCTGAGGTAGACGATCGACAACATCATGAAGATGAAGGCCTGCAGCGGGATCACCAGCAGGTGGAACAGCATCCAGCCCAGGCCGAACAGGCCACCGGCGAACGCGCCGAGGATGCCCGCGCCGCCCAGGACCCAGATCAGCAGGAACACGATCTCGCCGCCGAACATGTTGCCGAACAGTCGCATCGCCAGCGAGATCGGCTTGCTCAGCCACTCGACGGTGTTGAGGATCAGGTTGAACGGCATCATCCACTTGCCGAACGGCGCGGTCAGGAACTCCTTGGTGAACCCCCCCAGGCCCTTGGCGCGCAACGCGAAGAACAGCATCAGGAAGAACACGCTGATCGACAGGCCGAGCGTGGCGTTGACGTCTGCGGTCGGGACCGGCTTCCAGTAGTGCACGCCGACCCAGGTCAGCGGCACCGCGATGAAGTCCGCCGGGATCATCTTCAGCAGGTTCATCATCAGGATCCAGAAGAACAGGGTGATCGCGATGGGCGTCACCAGCTTGCTGGGTCCGTGGTAGGTGTCCTTGGCCTGGCGGTCGACGAACTCCAGGCAGATCTCGACGAACGCCTGCCACTTGCCCGGCACGCCGGCGGTAGCGTTGCGCGTGGCCGTCCAGAAGGCGAACACGATCAGCAGGCCCATCAGGACCGCCGTTACCAGGGTATCCACGTGCAGGGTCCAGAAACTCCCCTCGCCGACCGACGCCGTCAGGTTCTGGAGGTGGTGTTGGATGTACCCGGTGGGAGTCAGTTCCGCCTCGCCCGCCATGTGTCCTGAACCCGTTAAGAAGTTGAAGTTGTCCGATCAGTGGCGGGCCGCGGCCAGCAGCTGCGTCAGCAGCGCGACCACGACACCCGCCAGCAATGCCAACGGTGGCAGGCGCCATGCGCCCAGGCCCAGCAGCAGCACGGTGAAAACCAGCGCCAGCTTGAGCACGACGCCGGCGAACCAGCGTGCCATCACCGCCCCGGCGGGCATGACCCCGCCGCCGACCATGAGTCGTGCCGCGAGCACCCCGCCGACCAGCATCGCCGCCCCTCCGACCGCTGCCGCGATCGCGTGCGAAACCCCCTGCAGCAGCAGCGCCAAGGCCAGCAGCGCTGTCGTTCCGGCCTGCCAGGCCGCCGTTCGGCGTGCCAGGCGTTGGCCTGCTTGCAAGGGATCGTACACGCGGGTTCCGCGGGAGTCGGGCGAAAGCGCCCCGGTGAGCCGCAAAAGTATAGAACGCGTGAGCACTTCGGGCAACCGCCAAAGGTGCTTGGCGAGGGGGGCTGGGCACGGCCGGGCGTCCATTTCGATCGGGAACGACTATCGGCCCCCGTGCATCAATCGATTGGACCCGTGCACCCGGCGGCAGGAAGATCGGATTCCCCCCGCGATGGCGCCCCTGCCCTGGACTGGACGCCCGGGTTCGCGGCGGTACACGCCCTCATGGCCTTCCCCCCGCCGGGTACCGGATGACCCGCAGTGCACCGGTCGGAGGGGCACTTTAGCGGCTGGAGCTCGCCTGCTACACGGTCGCCCTCCACCTGCACGGGAAGGCGTGGATTCGCGTGGAGCGCCGCCGCAGGGCGGCCCGGCTGCCCCATCCACTGGCCTGACACGCGGTCGCGCGGGGGGCCGGAAGCACTGCCCGACGGTCGACACCGGGTCCCGGGAACCTTTCACCCGCGCGCCGGTCAGACCTGTTCGCCCCCCGCCACTCTCTCCTCGTCAATGGCAAAGCAGCGGTGGGCCCCGGAGCCCCGGCCTGATCCGCCGGGGCTTCGCCTTGTCCGGGTTGCCGCGCCGGCTCTCTCGACATCGACCTGGCAGAGTGTGCCCAGCGCCCAGGCCGAAGACCGCACCGCGCGCCCGCGGCAGGGCGCGCTTCGGTTCGTTTCGGCGGCGCAGGCAGGCGGGCTTCCTCGCGGCGACGTGCGCCGCGCCTACCCGGGCTACCGGCTACTTGCGCTTGGGGATGTAGAGATCGGTGATGGTGCCGTCGTAGACCTCGGCGGCCATGCCCACCGATTCGCTAAGGGTGGGATGGGGGTGGATGGTGTGGCCGATGTCGGCGACCTCGCAGCCCATCTCGATCGCAAGCGCGACCTCGGCGATCAGGTCGCCGGCGTGCACCCCGACGATGCCACCGCCGATCACCCGCTGGGTCGCCTCGTCGAACAGCAGCTTGGTGAAGCCCTCGGTGCGGCCGATGCCGATCGCACGGCCGCTGGCGGCCCACGGGAACCGGCCCACTCCGACCTTCAGCCCCTTCTCCCGGGCTTCGGCCTCGGTGACGCCGACCCATGCGATTTCCGGATCGGTATAGGCCACCGACGGGATCACCCGGGCCACCCACTCCTTCTTCTCTCCGGCGGCGACTTCCGCGGCGAGCTTGCCTTCGTGGGTGGCCTTGTGGGCCAGCATCGGCTGCCCGACCAGGTCGCCGATGGCGAAGATGTGCTGGGCGGTGGTGCGCATCTGCCGGTCGACCGGAATGAACCCGCGCTCGCTGACTTCGACCCCCGCCTTGGCGGCATCGAGGGCGCCTCCATTGGGTGAGCGCCCGACCGCCACCAGCACGCGGTCGAAAATCCTGGCCTCGGGCGCGTTGTCGCCCTCGTACTGCACCGCGATGCCGTTCTTCTGCGCCTTGGCGTCGACCACGCGGGTCTTCAGGTGGACGGACACACCCTGCTTCTTCAGCCGCTCGGCCAGCGGCTTGACCAGGTCCTTGTCGGCGCCCGGCATCAGCTGGTCCATGAACTCGACCACGGTCACCTGGCTGCCCAGCACGCGGTACACCGTCGCCATCTCCAGGCCGATGATGCCGCCGCCGACGACGAGCAGCTTTTTCGGCACTTCGGCCAGCTCGAGCGCATCGGTGGAGTCCATCACCCGCGGGTCGTCCCACGGGAACATCGGCAGCTTCACCGCCCGCGAGCCGGCGGCGATGATGCACTGCTCGAAGCGCACCAGGGTCGGCTTTCCGTCCGTGCCCGCCACCTCGATCTCGTTGGCGGAGACGAACCGGCCGGTGCCGTTGACCACGCGCACCTTGCGCTGCTTGGCCATGCCGGCCAGGCCCTTGGTCAGCTGGCCTACGACCTTCTCCTTGTACGTGCGCAGTTTGTCGAGGGTGATCTTCGGCGTGCCGAAATCGATGCCGTAGTCGGACGCGTGCGCGGCCTCGTCCACCACCGCAGCCGCGTGCAGCAACGCCTTTGACGGGATGCAGCCGACGTTGAGGCACACGCCGCCAAGTGCGTCGTAGCGCTCCACCAGCACCGTATCCAGCCCCAGGTCGGCGGCGCGGAACGCGGCGGTATAGCCCCCCGGGCCCGCGCCCAGGACCAGCATCCGGCACTCGAGATCCGCCGCGCGGCCGCTCGCGGCGGCCGGCTGCGGGCCCGTGCGCGAAAGCGCCCCATCGGCCTTGGCCGATGACGGGGCCTCGCCGGCTTCGGGCGCCGCAGTGGGCGCGGCGGCTTCCTGCTTCGCACCGGACCGGCCGGCACCCTTCGCCTCGTCGGCACCTTTCGCGGGGTCGCCGTCGCCTTCGGTTTCCAGCAGCGCGATCACCGCGCCTTCGGCCACCGCGTCACCGATGTTGACCTTCAACGTCTTGACCACGCCTGCCGCGCTGGAGGGCACCTCCATCGTGGCCTTGTCCGACTCCAGCGTGACCAGCCCCTGGTCAACGGCGACGGTGTCGCCCACCGCCACCAGCAGCTCGATCACCGGGACGCTGTCGAAATCGCCGATGTCCGGAACCTTGACCTCGATCTCTGCCATGCCTGCCACTCCTCGTCAGTCGCGCTCCGGGCCGCGTTCGGCCCCGTCCTGCGCGTCGCCCTCGACCGTTTCGGCCTCGTGCTCGATTTCCCGCTGTGCGTCTTCCTGGGCGTCGTTGCCCGACAGCTCGCTGCGCTCGCGCGCGCTGAGCTCGGGGGGCTCCTGGTCGGCGGTGGGGGACCGCGTGGTGGGCCCGGTCGCGTCGTGCTTGCCGCGGGGACCGCGCAGCCATTCGCGCGCCTCTTCACCTTCCAGGCCGAACGCACTTCGCAGGTGCAGGTCGCGCTGCGGGAACGGGATCTCGATCCCGTGTTCCTTCAACGAGGTGTCCAGCTCCCACAGGTAGGCGGCCTGGATCGCGGCGTTGCGGCGCGCGGCCTCCTCGGTCAACCAGACCGCCAGGATGAACTCCACCGCGCTGTCGCCGAAGCCCACCAGCCAGACCTGCGGGCGGTCGTCGCCTTCCATCGCGCGGGTGAAGGGCACGCGTGACGCGGCCTCGAGCGCGGCCTTTTTCACCCGCTCCTTGTCGACCCCGTAGGCGACCGCGAACTCGACGCGCAGGCGCCGCCGGGTTTCACGGTGGGTCCAGTTCACCACCCGGCCGCTGACGAACTCGGAGTTCGGCACCAGGATGTCGATGTTGTCGTTGGTGGTGATGCGGGTGGCGCGGATGTTGATGTCGCGGACCGTGCCGCGCAGGTCGGCATCGAGCTCGACGAAATCGCCCACCTTCAGCGACTTGTCGAACAGCAGGATCAGGCCCGACACGAAGTTGTTGAAGATCGCCTGCAGGCCGAAGCCCAGGCCCACGCCGAGCGCGCCGGCGAAGACGGTGAACTTGCCCACCGGAATGCCTGCCATCTCCAGCGCCAGCACCACGCCCACCGCCAGCAGCACGTAGTGCACCAGGCGCGAGACGGTGTACAGGGAGGCGGCGTTGGTGCCGGCGCGGCGGCCGTAGCGCGCCAGTGCGCGGCGGGCCAGCACCGATACGAACCACACCGCAACCAGCGCCAGCGCCGCGCCCAGGAGCTCGCCCAGGGCAAGGCTCATGCCTTCGATGGGGATCAGCTCGTAGTCGAGCATGTCCTTGGCGTGATCAAGCCCTTCGTGGGCGGAATCGCGAACGCGCTCGCCCGCGTCTCCGAGCCGATCGCCTGGTGCGGCCGTCGCCATCAACGCCTCACAGCAGCGCGCGGCGCAGGTCGCCCAGCAGCTGGGCCAGGGTCGCGGTGAAGCGCGCCGCGGCGGCGCCGTCGATCACCCGGTGGTCGTAGCTCAGCGACAGCGGCAGCACCAGCCGCGGCTGGAATGCCTTGCCGTCCCAGACCGGCTTCATCGCCGCCCGGGAAACACCGAGGATCGCCACCTCCGGCGCGTTGACGATCGGGGTGAACGCGGTACCGCCGATGCCGCCCAGCGAGCTGATCGAGAAGCAGCCGCCACTCATCTGCGCCGGTCCCAGCTTGCCTTCGCGCGCCTTGGCTGCCAGCTCGCCGGTTTCACGCGCGATCTGCATGACGCCTTTGCTGTCGCAGTCGCGCACCACCGGCACCACCAGCCCGTTGGGCGTGTCGGCGGCGAAGCCGATGTGGAAGTACTTCTTCAGCACCAGCGTCCCGTTGGGATCCAGCGAGGCGTTGAAGTCGGGATACTGCTGCAGCGCGCTGACCGCCGCCTTCATCAGGAACGCCAGCATGGTCAGCTTGGTGCCGTCCTTGCGCTTCTCGCTTTCCTTGTTGAGCGCCACGCGCAGCGCTTCCAGCTCGGTGATGTCGGCGTCGTCGAACTGGGTGACGTGCGGGATCATCGCCCAGTTGCGCGCGAGGTTCGCGCCCGACAGCTTCTGGATGCGCGAGAGCTCGCGGGTCTCGATCTCGCCGAACTTGGCGAAGTCGACCTTTGGCCACGGCAGCAGGTCCAGGCCGCCGCCTGCGGACGCCGCCGCACGGCCGCCGGCTGCAGCGCCACCTTCCATCGCCTGCTTGACGAACCCCTGCACGTCGTCGCGGGTGATGCGGCCGCCGCGCTCGCTGCCGGTCACACGCGTGAGGTCCACGCCCAGCTCGCGGGCGAACAGGCGCACCGCGGGGCTGGCGTAAGGCACCTGGTCGGGCATCAGCTCGCCGGCGTCGAACGCGACGGGCGGGGAGCGCGGCTCGCTGCGCTGGCCGTCGCCGGTGTCGCGCTCTGCGATGCGGTCGGAACCATCCTGGGTGGAGACCGGTTCTACCTGCTTGTCGGCTCCCGCGGTCGCGGACTTCTCCCCGGCTTCGGGTGCGGGCGTCTTCTCCGGCTGGGGCCGGGTTTCAGCTGTGGCGGCCTTGCCGGCGCCGCCCTTCCCGACGTCATCGGCGGCCGCGTCGCCCGCGTCCGGCTCGATCATCGCCACCACGGCACCTTCGCCGATGCTGTCGCCGACCTTGACCTTGACCTCGCGCACCACGCCGGCGAACGGCGCCGGCACTTCCATCGTGGCCTTGTCCGACTCCAGCGTGACCAGCCCCTGGTCCTGGGTGACCGTGTCGCCTACGGACACCAGCAGCTCGATCACCGGCACCGCGTCGAAATCCCCGATGTCGGGAACGCGTGCTTCCTTCAACTCAGCCATCGTAGGGCTCCGACATGCGCGAGACCCGTATTGTGGCCGGTGCACGATGACCGCGCCAACCGCATCGACGGCGGGCCCAGCGGGCGCCCGGCCCCGGGCGGGGCAAGGGTTCCGGTCTCAGGGGTGCTCGGCCTCGACGTGGACGCGCTCGCGTCGCAGCAGGTAAAGCCCGCTGGCGACGATGATCGCCGCACCCAGCCAGGTCACGCTGTCGGGCAGCACGCCCCACAGCGCGACGTCCAGGCCAACCCCCCAGATCAGCGCGGTGTACTCGATCGGTGCCACCAGCGAGGCCTCGCCGATGCGGAAGGCCTGGGTGATCGCGTACTGGCCCAGCGCGCCCATCAGCCCGACCCCGGCGATCAGCCAGCCGTCGGCCCAGCGCAGCCGCACCCATCCGGGCAACGCCAGGGCGCCCGCCCCGAGCGCGATCACCACCAGGAACCACACCATCATCGACTGCACGTTGTCGGTCCGCGCCAGCACCCGCACGCCGATGGCCGACACCGCGTAGGCGGTGGCCGCGGCCAGTACCGCCAGTCCCGCCAGGGTGAACATGCCCTCGCCGCTCGGGCGCAGCACCACCAGCACGCCGAGCATGCCCACGATGATCGCGGTCCAGCGGCGGGGGCCGACGCGCTCGCGCAGGATCGGCACCGACAGCGCGGTGATCAGCAGCGGGGCGACGAAGAAGATCGTGTAGGCGGTCGAAAGCGGCAGCGTCTGCAAGGCATGGACGAACGCGACCATCATCACCACGCCCAGGCCGCCTCGCATCAGTTGCAGCGACCAGCGCACGCGCACCAGGCTGATCGCCGGCGCCGTCGCCAACGCCCACGCCAGCACCAGCGGCAGCGACGCCGCTCCGCGCAGCGCGGCCACCTGCAGCGACGGGTAGTGCTCGGTCAGCAGCTTGAGCCCGGCGTCCATCAGCGAGAAACAGCCCACCGCCAGCGCCATGGACACCACCGCGCGCGCGTTCGGCGACGCAACCCGGGGCGCGGAGCCGCTCACCGCACCCAGCCGTGGCGCAGCCGGTGCCGCAGGCCCCAGGTGTAGGCCAGGTAATGACCCAGCAGCAGCCCGCCGGCCAGCAACAGCCCGGCCTGCGCATCCAGCCACTGGCCGGTGGCGGCGTCGGCCTGCCACAGGTGCCAGCCCTGCCACAACGCCAGCGCGAGGCGCGCCGCGACCATGACCGTCAGCGCCAGCACCAGCCAGCGGTTGGCGGTATAGAGCAGTCCCGTAGGCGTGGCTTCGAAGCGCGTGAGCCGCAGCCCGAGCCAACCCAGCAACATCCCCGCGAGCAGGCCGGCCAGTGCCTCGACGGGCGCCAGCGGCCGCCAGGCACCCACCACCAGGGCGCCCACGAGGAACAGCAGCGCACCCGCCCCCAGCAGCCACGCATTGCCCCCGACCACCCAGGCCACCGCCCGGCGACGGGCACGGCCGCGCCGGTAGCGGTTGAGCAGGGCCAGCGGCAGCAGGCACGCCCACAACGCGACCACCGCCAGCAACAACAGGGGCACCAGCAGCAGGGGCATGGGCGGGGTCGAAAAGGCGGGGCCGGCAGCTTACCGGGCGGATGCGTGAATCGGTGGCCAGGCGGCCACGTCTGGTTGTGCCGGCTTTCCACGTTGAACCCTGCAGGCCCTCCCGGCCGCCTGTTCTTGGAGTCCGCATGCCGTGCCAGACCCGAACCTCCGTGCCGCTCACCGCTCGCACCGGCGCGGGTCGGGTGCTGTCGGTGCTGCTGGCCGCCGGGATGGCGGCAGGCTGCGGACGCCCGGGGCTGCCTGCCGGCGGGCAAGGCCCCCGCTCCGTTGCACCGGCGGTGGCCACCCGCGGACCGGACGACGCGGCATTGACCACCGCCGACGTTACCGGGCCGATGCCCATCGCGGGGCGCGCGGTGACCGGGGGGCAATGGCGCAGCGGGCTGGACGGTCGCGGTACCGCCACGCTGGTGCTGCCTGCCCCCAACGGCGCCCGCGACCTGCCCCCCGAGGCGGCCGTCCACGTGGATGCGCTTGCGCGCCTGCTCGACGCCGAGCGCGGGTGGCGCCTGTCGATCAGCGCAACGGGTGCGCCGGCAGGCCGCGCCCCGCACTTCGACATCCAGCGCGCCCACGCGCTGCGGCTGGCGCTGGTCGCCCGCGGGGTCACCGGCGACCGGCTCGCGGTCGAGCCGCCGCCCGCCGGCTGGGACCCGCCCCCGCGGGGCACGGTCCGCTTCCACCTGCGGCGCCGTTCCCCCCGCGACCGCCCCAACCCATGACCGGGGAAGCCTGCCCCGTCCGGGCCGGCTGCCAGCACCGGGCGGTCAGGGTAGGCTTCCCGTTTTCCGCGGAGCCCAGCCATGCCCTCCTTCGACATCGTCTCGGAAGTCGACCAGCACGAATTGACCAATGCCGTCGACCAGGCCAACCGCGAGCTCTCCACCCGGTTCGACTTCAAGGGCGTGGAGGCCACGTTCGAGCTCGACGACCAGACCATCAAGCAGTCCGCGCCCAGCGAATTCCAGCTCAAGCAGATGGAGGACATCCTGCGCGCGCGCCTGATCGCCCGCGGCATCGACGCCCGCTGCCTGGAGTTCGGTGAGGTCGAGAGCAACCTGGCCGGCGCGCGCCAGTCCATCACCGTCAAGCAGGGGATCGAGCGCGAGCTGGCCAAGAAGATCCAGGCCGCGCTCAAGGACGCCAAGCTCAAGGTCGATTCGCAGATCAACGGCGACAAGCTGCGGGTGAACGGCAAGAAGCGCGACGACCTGCAGTCGGCGATGGCGCTGCTTAAGGCGGGCGAGTTCGAGCGGCCGCTGCAGTTCGACAACTTCCGTGACTGAGCGCGACGCGCGCGCCGTCCGTCGCCCCTGACCGGCGACCCACCACGTGGACACGGGCGAAGACCCGATCACCGCCACCCGGCGCTGGCTCCAGCGCGCGGTCATCGGCCTGAACCTGTGTCCGTTCGCCAAGGCCGTGCACGTCCGCGACCAGGTGCGCTACGTGCTCAGCGAGGCGACCACGCCCGATGCGTTGCTTGAAGAGTTGGCGGCTGAACTGGCATGGCTGGCCGAGGTCGACCCCGACGTGGTGGACACCACGCTGATCGTGCACCCGCACGTGCTGGGCGACTTCCTCGACTACAACGACTTCCTCGACCAGGCAGACGCCGCGGTGGACGCGCTGGGGCTGGAAGGGGAGATCCAGGTGGCCAGCTTCCACCCCGACTACGTGTTCGCCGGCACCTACCCTGACGATGCCGGCAACTGCACCAACCGCTCGCCCTACCCGACCCTGCACCTGCTGCGCGAGGCCAGCGTCGAGCGCGCGGTGGCGGCGTTCCCCGACCCGGACGTGATCGTGGAGCGCAACCTGGCCACGCTGGAGCGGCTGGGGGAGGACGGGTATCGGCGGCTGTTGCAGGACGACTGAAGCCGCCCGCGCGGCGCCGGTGGGGGAGTTCCAGCCGCGGCCGCCGTCGCAACACATGTGTAGGAGCGACGTAAGTCGCGATCCCGGGCGGGTGGAGGCGACGCGGTCGCGACTGACGTCGCTTCTACAACGGTCCGGTTTGCCGTCGCGACCGGGCCGTTCCTTCAGGTCCGGTTTGCGGCTCGCGGGTAAAGCCGCTCCTACACGTCGAACAGCGTCGACAGGTCGTCCGCGTCCAGTACCCGCCACTGTCCCGCGGGCAGGTCGCCCAGCGACAGCCCGCCCACGCGCGGACGGTGCAACGCCTCGACGTGGTTGCCGACCGCGGCGAACATCCGGCGCACCTGGTGGTAGCGGCCCTCGGTCAGGGTGATCCGCGCCTGCCGCGGCCCCAGCACCTCCATCGCCGCCGGCGCCAGCGGGCTGTTCTCCGACTCCAGCAGGAGCGTGCCGCTGGCGAAGGTGGCCGCCTCGCCGCCGCGCAGGTCGCTGGCGAGCGTCGCCTCGTAGACCTTCGGCAGCCGCGCCCTGGGGGACACGATGCGGTGCAGCAGTTGCCCGTCGTCGGTCATCAACAGCATCCCGCTGGTGTCCCGGTCCAACCGGCCGACGGTGGAAAGCAGCGGCGCGCGCAGGCGGAAGCGGGGCGGGAGCAGGTCGTAGACGACGCGGCCGCTGTCCTTGGTGGAACAGGTGTAGCCCACCGGCTTGTGCACCATCAGCGCAAGGCCCGCCGGCGGGTCCAGGGGCTCGCCGTCGATGCGGATGGCGGCGTGGTCGACGCGGTCGTCGGCGTACAGCACCTCGCCGGTGGCGTCGGTGATGCGGCCTTCGCGGAACATCGAGGCGACCTGCTTGCGGCTGCCGTAGCCGAGGTTGGCGATCAGCTTGACCAGTTTCATTCGGGTGGCCTTACCGGTGCGCGTTGCGGGCGGCGGTGCGGTCGAACGGCCTGGGCGCACGCTCCGGCCGCGCGGGTATCGCCTTGACCGCCTCGATCACCTTGAAGCCGTCGCGCTGGGCCACCGTGCGCACTTCGCCGAAGCTGGCGTCGAGCACCGATTCGTACGGAAGGTGCCGGTTGGCCACCAGCCATAACCGCCCGCCCGGGCGCAGCGCCTGCGCGGCAACGGCGATGAAGCGCCGGCCGATGTCGGGCCGGTCGGCGCGGCTCTGGGTGTGGAACGGCGGGTTGGTGACGATGACGTCGTACGCCTGCGGCAGCCCGGTGGTGACGTCGTGCCAGCGGAACTCCAGCGCGGCCCTCTGTGCGAACGGTGCCAGGTTTTGTCGCGCCAGTTCCAGGGCACGCGACTCGGCTTCGTACAGGTGCAGCGAGGCAACGCCCGGGCAGCGCTCCAGCAGTTCCACCGACAGGTAGCCGAAGCCGGCGCCCAGGTCGGCCGCCACCCCGCCCAGGTCGTCCGGCAGGTGTTCTGCCAACAAACGGGAAGCCGGGTCGATGCGGTCCCATGCAAACACCCCGGGCCGGCTGGCAAAGCGCGGGTCGTCGATCGTGCGCACGTCGTCCAGCGCCTGCCAGCGTGCCGCCAGTGCCGGGTCGGCCGCGGCGGTCAGCGGCGCGGTCCAGAACACTCGGCACTTGTTCTTGCTGATCGTCTCCACCGGCCCGGCGATCGCCGCCAGGTCCTGCTCGGCCGAGCGCGCACCCTCGCTGTTGGGCACGCACGCCAGCACGCGCCCGCCCGGCGCGAGCGAGGCGAGCGCACGCGCCATCAGCGCCCGCGACTCGTCACGCTGGCGCGGCGGCAGCAGCATCACCAGCGGGTAGCGGCGGGCGTCGCCGGGGCCGACCAGTTCGATCCCGGATGCTTCCAGCGCCTGCGCGTCGGGGCGGAAGCTCTGCTCGGCGACCAGGCCCGGGCGTGGCGCGGCATGCAGCGGCCAGCCGTCGCGCGCGCGCAGGAACAGCACGCCGCCGGCCGGCCAGTCCAGCCGGCCCTCGGCCAGTGGCAGCAGCAGGGTTTCCAGCGCGGGGTCGGCATCGCGCATGCGCACGCTCATCGGGCAGTCCGTGGGACGGGGCCGGCGATTCTACGCGCCGCCCGCGCGGCCGGTTTTTCGGCACCGGCTTCACCGGAAGCAGGCCATGCTGTGGCGTCGTCCGCCAGGAGGGTTGCCATGCGTGTTGCCGTAATCGTGTTGGCGCTGCTGATGCCGCTTATCGCCTGGCTGTCCAGCACCGGCGCCCTCGGACCCGACAACGGGACCATCTCGGACCGCTACCCCACCCTGCTGGTCGCGGCGGGCTATGCGTTCTCGATCTGGGGCCTGATCTTCGCCTGGGACGTGGCGTTCGGGGTCTGGCAGTGGCGCGCGCGCGCCGCGTCGCGGGCACTGGAACGGGCGCGCCCGCTGGCGGCGGCGGGCTTCGCGCTCACCGCACTGTGGATGCCGGTGTTCTCGCAGCAGTGGTTCGGGGTGGCGCTGCTGGTGATCTGGGGCGCGCTGGCATGCATCGCCGCCGCTGCGATCATCCTGGCCCGCGATCCGTCGCCGTTGAGGGGGCAGGGCCTGTGGGCCACTTCGCCGCTTGCACTGCATGCCGGCTGGTTGTCGCTGGCGGCCTTCCTCAACACCGCCCAGGTGCTGGTGGCCTACGAGGTCTTCGATGGCCGCTCCCTGCTCGGCTGGAGCCTGGCCCTGTTCGCGGCGGCCGCAGTGCTGCTGATGGTGCTCAACCAGCGGCTGCGCGGCCATCCGGCCTTCGCGGCAGCGGCGTTGTGGGGCCTGGCGGCGGTCTACCTGCGCCAGTCGCGCAGCGACCTGCCCGGTGCCGATACCGCGGCGTGGGTGGCGATGGCGATCGCCATCGCATTGGCCGGCCATACGGCCTGGTTGCTCTGGCAGCACAGGGCACACCGCCGCGTGGGGGCGACACCGGGCCTGTAGCGGGGGGACGCTTGTATCCAGCAGTCGACACCTTGGCCTGAACCGCGTACCTGCGTTTGCAAACGGCGAACGCGGGTTTCATGCGCACCCAACAGGTGCCCGCCCACCCTGCGTGCTTCCCCGCGAGTACGAGGAGTTTCCATGCGAGCCCTGTTCATTGGCGGCACGGTCGACAACAGCGAACTGGACCTGGCCGGCGCCCATCCGCCGCGCCATTACCCGGAAAACACCGGTAGCGGCCAGCCCCGCTACCGGCTGCACCATGTCGGCCGGCGGGACGAACACGTCGCCTACGCCGTGTACGCGCCACCGGAACTGGGGGATGACGAGGTGGAACGGGTGTCCTCCGAGCGCGACTACGCGCGCCGCTTCCAGGCCAGCCCGGGACCGGTCGACGCCTGATCCCTGCCAGCGATCGCGCACGGCGGCGCTGGCCAACTTGCCACCCCACGCGGCGCAGGGTCGGCTGCATCCCCCGGCCCGCCTGCCTCGTAGCTGACAGGCGCTCTGGGGGCCAAGGCCACCGGCGCAGGATCGCCGCAGGGCTGGACGGGACTTAACGACTTCACCACACGGTCGGGACGTCCTGCCTACACCGACCTGCGTAGCGTGGTCCGCATCGTGCGCCCCGGGCTGACGCAGCCGGCTTGCGCGGTGCCTTGCACGCTCCAGGCGTTCCGCACCACCTGTCCACCACCGCCCGGCCGACGCCAATGGATGCCGGCCGACGCCCACCCAACCCCCACGGGAGTTCCCATGAAGACCAAACTGCTTACCCTCGCGCTGATGTCCGGCCTCGCCCTGTCCGCGTGTGCCGACAACACCGACGCCGACACCGACATCGTCGCCACCACCCCGGATCCGGCGCTCGCCGACCCCACCCTTGATCCGGTCACCGACCCGATGGCCGACCCTGCTGCTCCGGGTGCCGACATGGACATCGTCGCCAACGCATCCAACTCGCCCGACCACTCCACGCTGGTCTCGGCGGTCCAGGCCGCCGGACTGGTCGAGACGCTGCAGGGCCCGGGCCCGTACACCGTGTTCGCTCCGACCAACGCCGCGTTCGACGCACTGCCGGCCGGAACGGTCGACGGCCTGCTCGAACCCGCCCGCAAGGACGAGCTGGGCAGCGTGCTCACCTACCACGTGGTCGAGGGCAGCGTGGATGCAGCCGCACTCATGGCGCAGATCGAAGCCGGCAACGGCGAGGCCCGCCTCGCCACGGTGTCCGGCGGCGAGCTGGTCGCCAAGGCCAACCCGGCCGGTGGCGTGACCATCACCGATGCGCAGGGCAACGTCGCCACTGTCACCACCGTCGATCTTCGCAGCAGCAACGGCGTGATCCACGTCGTCGACACGGTGCTGATGCCCGGCTCCTGATCCAGGACCCGGCGTCACCACGCGTTCCGGTGCCGCAGCACACTCGTCGGTGATGCGGCACCAACCGGGGACGGTCCGTACGCGGGCCGTCCCTTCCTTTTGCAGCGCCCCGTTCCGGGCGACGTGATCCGGGCGACGTGATTCGAGCGGCCTGATCCGGGCGGCCTGACCACGCCGTGCCCGGCACGCCCGTGGCCTTGACCCCGTGCGAACACCCCAAACGCGCACAATCGGGGGTGGACTTCTCGGCCGCCCATGGCGGCCACGGCGCGCGCGACGCGCCGGGTCCTCGCCCACCGGGGACCCAGGGAACGCCCAACGTGATCGATTACGCCGCGCTGATGGACCGCTCGCCCAACCCCTACATGGTGTTGGACCGGGACCTGCGCTACGTCTGGATGAATTCAAGCTACCTGGCGGTGACCGGGCGCACCCGCGAGGAGCTGCTCGGCATGTCGCTGTTCGACGCCTTCCCGGGCGACCCGGACGATCTGCACGACCCCGGCCACGAAGCCGTGCGCGAGCTGCGCGATTCGCTGCGGCATGCCGTCGACACCGGCGAGCCGCACAGCCTGGGTTTCATCCGCTACTGCATCCCGCTCACCGCCGCCGATGGTGGCACCGTGTTCGAGGAGCGCTTCTGGAGCGCCACCCACACCCCCGTGCCCGACGCCGACGGCCGCGTGACGCACGTGCTGCAGCACACCGTCGACGTGACCGGCCTGCACCGCATGGAGACCGAGCTGGCGCAGCGCCGGGCGACCGACACACCGCAGCCGGGCCACGTGCAGGTGGGCGTGCTGCACCGCGCGCAGAGCGTGCAGGCCAAGAACCGCGAACTGGAATCCCAGAGCCGCCACCTGCTCAAGCTGTTCGAGGTCGCACCCGGTTTCATGGCCTACCTTTCGGGGCCGGAGCACCGCTTCGAGCTGGCAAATGCCGCGTACCTCAAGCTGGTCAACAAGGCCGACGTGGTGGGCAAGCCGGTGCACGAGGCGCTCCCGGAGGTGGTGGGGCAGGGCTACGTCGAGCTACTGGACAAGGTCTACGCCTCGGGTCAACCCTTTGTCGGCCGCGGCATGCGCGTGCAGGTCGGTGGCGCCGAGCCGGGCACGATCCAGGATGCATTCGTCGACTTCGTCTACCAGCCGGTACGCGACGCCCGGGGCACGGTGATCGGCATCTTCGTGCAGGGCCATGACATCACCCCGCAGGCACTGGCGCAGGCCGAACTGGAGCAGTACCGCACCCACCTGGAGGACCTGGTCCAGGCGCGCACCCATGCGCTGGAAGAGAGCGAAGCCGCCCTGCTGCAGGCACAGAAGATGGAGGCGGTGGGCAAGCTGACCGGCGGGGTCGCGCACGATTTCAACAACGTGCTGCAGGTCATCGGCGCCAACCTGCAGCTGCTTGCCGGCGAGATCGGTCTGGGCGTCCACGCCGGCCGCCACGTGGACGCGGCGCTGGACGCAGTCGAACGCGGCGCCAAGCTGGCCTCTCAACTGCTGGCCTTCGCACGCCAGCAGCCGCTGGCCCCGGTGGTGCTGGACCTGGGCGAGCGCCTGCAGCGGCTGGACGACCTGCTGCGGCGCACGCTGGGCGAGCGCATCGAGCTGCAGGTCGAGATCGACCCGGCGTTGTCCACGGTGGAGGCCGACCCGCACCAGCTGGAGAACGCCGTGCTCAACCTGGCGATCAACGCGCGCGACGCCATGGAGCACGGCGGCGGGCTGCGGATCCGCGCGCGCAACACGCATGTGTCGGCGAATGACCGCGTGCACCCGGAGCTGCAGCCCGGCGACTACGTCGAGCTGGCCATCATCGACACCGGCCACGGCATGCCCGACGAGGTCGTGCGGCGCGCGTTCGAGCCCTTCTACACGACCAAACCGGAGGGACGCGGCACCGGGCTGGGGCTGAGCATGGCGTACGGTTTCGTGCGCCAGAGCGGCGGCCAGATCACCCTGGACAGCGCGCCCGGCAAGGGCACCACGGTCACCATCCACCTGCCTCGCAGCGACCAGCCGGCCACCCCGCTGGCCGACCCCGACACCGGTCCGATACGCGGCGGCAGCGAAACGGTGCTGGTGGTGGAAGACGACGCCGCGGTCCGCGGCAGCGTGGTCGAGACGATCCGCTCGCTGGGCTACCGGGTGGTGCATGCCGACGATGCACGGTCGGCGCTGGACCTGTTGGAGACCGGCACGCGGGCGGACCTGGTCTTCACCGACGTGGTGATGCCCGGGCCGTTGCAGAGTCCGGAGCTGGCGCGCCGCGCGCGGCTGTTGCTACCCGGGGTGGCGGTGCTGTTCACCTCCGGCTACACCGACGACGTGGTGTTCCACGGCGGCCGGCTGGATCCGGGCGTGGAGTTGCTGCACAAGCCCTACCGTCGCGAGGACCTCGCCCGTCGCCTGCGCCACGCGCTGGACCGTGGCGATGCGTCGGCGGCACCTCGCGGCGGCACCGCGATACCCGCCGCCTCCAACGATGCGGGCCTGCCCCCCCAGCCGGCGCCCACGCCCGCACCGGTCCACGGCCTGCGGGTGGTGTTCGCGGAGGACGATGCCGACAACCGGCAGGTCACCGCGCACCTGCTTTCGCGGCTGGGACACCGGGTGCAGGCGGTCGGCACCGCGCAGGCAGCGCTGCGTGCACTGGAGGCCGGTGGCGACGTGCTGCTGACCGATGTCCACCTGCCCGACATGCACGGGGTGGAACTCGCCCGCCAGGCGCGCGAGCGCCAGCCCGCGCTGCGGGTGGTGCTGGCGACCGGTGACGACATCTCGACACTTGCCGACGGCTGCCTGGCCGATGCCTGCCTGCAGAAGCCCTACGGCGTGGATGCGTTGCAGGCGGCCTTGACCGGCGCCACCTGACCCCGGCGCGGCGCGCGGTCGCTCAACCCTGCAATTCGCGCAGGGTCACCGATGGCGGTGCGTCCAGTACACGGCGGGTGGCGAACAGCCCGGCCACCAGCGCGGCGGCCGTGCCCAGCGCGCCGCCGACCGCGGCCATCGCCCAGTTCGGCTGCCACGGCAGGTCGAACACCTGCGTGGCCACCACACCCGCCAGCAGCGAGGCCGCGATCGCGGCCACCAGGCCCGACAGCAGGCCGATCGCGGCGAACTCCGACGCCTGCGCCAGCCGCAGTTGCCGCCGGCTGCCGCCGAGCACGCGCATCACCCCGCCCTCCAGCAAGCGCTCGTCCTGGCTGGCGCTGACCGCCGCCATCAGCACCAGCAGGCCGGCGGCGAGCGAGAAATAGAACACCACCTCGACCACGGTCGAAACCTGGTCGGCGGTGCTGCGCACCTGGTTGAGCACCGCGTCGACATCGATCACCGACAGGTTGGGGAACCGCTCGACCAGCGCACCGGTGAAGCCGGTGTCCGTGGCCGGCACGTGCACCGCGGTGATGTGGCTGGCGGCGAACCCGTCCAGCGCCCCCGGCGAGGCCACCACGAAGAAGTTCGGCTGGAAGCTTTCCCAGTCGACGCTGCGCAGGCTGGTGACGGTGCCCTCGAACGGCTGGCCGGCGATGTCGAAGCCGACCGTATCGCCGAGCTTCCAGCCGAGCGACTCGGCGAAGTCCTCCTCGATCGACAGTTCCGGCGAGGCCGGCGCCGCGCTGTCCCAGAACTCGCCGGCGACGACCTGGTTGTCCTCGCGCAGGGCGTCGACCACCGACAGGTTGAACTCGCGGTCGGCGCGGCGCCGCGCTCGACCACCCTCTTCCTCGTAGTCCTCCCCGCTCACCGCCTCGCCGTTGTGGCTGGACAGGCGCGCGCGGATCATCGGGAACAGGACCGGATCGGACACGCCGCGCGCAGCGATGAAGCCGCGCACGTCGTCCACCTGGTCGTCCTGCACGTTGATGATGAAACGGTTGGGCGCCTCGGCCGACAGCGCCAGCTGCCATCGGTCCAGCAGGTCGGTGCGCACGAAGGTGAGCAGCAGCAGCGCCATCAGCCCGAGCCCGAGCGCCGCGATCTGCGCCACGCTGGTGCCGGCGCGGCGGCTGACGTTGGCCAGACCGTAGCGCAGGCTGCCCCGCAGCCGGCTCCGCAACCGGCGCACCAGCACGATCAGCCCCCACGCCAGCAGTGCCAGCACCGCCAGCGTGGCGACGATGCCCAGCAGCATCGCGGTCGCCAGTTCCGGCGAACCCGCCTTCCACCACAGCAACGCCGCCAGCCCACCCAGGCCCACCGCGCCCACCGCCCAGGCGCTGGGTTCGGTCGGGTCGAGGTCGCGACGCAGCACCCGCAATGCCGGCACCCGCCGCAGTGCCAGCACCGGGGGCGCACCGAATGCCATCAGCACCACCAGTCCGACCGCGAAGCCCTGCAGCGCCGGCATCGGCCCGGCGGCGGGAATCGACATCGCCAGTGCGCTTTCCAGCCACGCACCGATCCCCCACTGCAGCGCGAAGGCGATCGCCACGCCCACCGCGCTGGCCAGCAGTCCCAGCAACAGCAGTTCGCCCACGTGCACGCCGACCAGGGTGCGCTGGCTGGCGCCCAGGCAGCGCATCACCGCGGTGCCGGACAGGTGGCGCTCGCTGTGGCGGCGCGCGGCCATGGCCACGGCCACGGCCGCCAGCACCACCGATACCAGCGCCGCGAGGCCGAGGAAGCGCCCGGCGCGGTCGAGTGCCGAGCGGATCTCCGGCCGCGCGTCCTGGATGGTCTCAAGGCGTTGCCCGCGCCCAAGGTTGTCGCGCGCGAGTGCGACGAACCGCTCCACCGCGTTGCTGTCACCGGCCACCACCAGCCGGTGGCGCAGTCGGCTGCCCTCCTGCACGAGCCCGGTCGCCTCCAGATCGGCGAGATTGAGGAACACCTTGGGCGCGACGTTGAAGTAGTCCAGCGCGGCGTCGGGCTCCTGGGTGACCAGCGCGGCCAGGCTCAACTGCGACCGGCCGATCCCGATCTCGTCGCCCAGGCCTGCCCCCAGCGTCTCCGCGCCGGCCTGGCTCATCCACAGCGTGCCGGGGGCGGGAATGCCGGTCGCGGCCCGCGGCGTGCCCGCCGGTGCATCGATCACCATGAATTGTCCGCGCAGCGGGAACCCCTCGCCCAGCGCGCGCAGGTCGCCCAGCCGCAATTGGGCGCCCTCGCCCTGGCCGACCCGGACCATGCTGTCGAGTTCCACCGTGCGGGTGCGCCGCAGGCCCGGCGCGTTCGCGGCGGCATCGATGGCACCCGTCGTCGGGGCGTTGCCGCGCACGACCGCGTCGCCGCCCAGCAGGCGATTGGCTTCGATGGCCAGCGCACGCTCGGCGCGGTCGGTGACGAAACCCACCGCGGTCACCGCCACCACCGCCAGCACCAGCGCCGCCAGCAGGATGCGCACGTCGCCGGCGGCCAGGTCGCGGCGCAGCTGGCGCCAGGCGAGCGTGGCGATGCGCGCCGGGCCGATCGACACCGGCACGGGTGCGACAGGCCCGGGCTTCACCGGCGCGGTCATGCCGCCTGGCGCTCGTCTTCGACCAGCCGCCCGCCGTCCAGCCGCAACCGGTGGCGGCAGCGCACGGCCAGGTGGTCGTCATGCGTGACCAGCACCAGGGTGGTGCCGGCCGCGCGGTTGAGCTCGAACAGCAACTCGATGATCGCCTGCCCGGTGGTCGTGTCGAGGTTGCCCGTGGGTTCGTCGGCGAACAGCAGCGCGGGCCGGGTCACGAACGCCCGCGCCAGCGCCACGCGCTGCTGCTCGCCGCCCGAGAGCTGGCGCGGATAGTGGCCCAGGCGCTCGCCCAGGCCGACCTGCTCGAGGATCGCCCGCGCCGGCGCCTCAACGTCGTTGTCGCCGCGCAGCTCCAGCGGCAGCATCACGTTCTCCAGCGCGGTCAGCGACGGCAGCAGCTGGAAATTCTGGAACACGAAGCCCACCCGCTCGCCGCGCACCTTCGCGCGCCCGTCCTCGTCCAGCGATGACAGCACGGTGCCGTCCAGCACCACCCGCCCGTCGCTGGGCGTGTCCAACCCCGCCATCAGCGACAGCAGCGTGCTCTTGCCCGACCCGGAGGCGCCGACGATCGCCACCGTATCGCCGTGGGCGATGTCGAACGACAGACCCTCGAGAATGGTCAGTTCGCCCGAGGGCAGCGACACGCGCTTGCCCAGGCCGTCGACGTGGAGCGCCGGGTGCCGCGTGCGGGGGATGGGGTCGGGTCGGTCGGCCATGGGGACTCTGCTGGAAAGGGATGTTGCAGTCGCGGTTGACACGCAGGCCCGTGCTGCGGGCAAGCTGCGGATCCCGGTCGCTCCGGGAGTCCCGGCGCCGGGAATACCGCGCAATGAATGGAGATACGAACAGATGACGTCCAGATATGCGGCATGGTGCGGCCGGGTTCAATGTGCCATCGGTTTGCTGGTGCTGGCATGGGCGGCCACCCTGCCGGCGTTGGCACAGCCCGCGGCCGCGCGCACTGCCCCGACCGCCCCAGGCACCGTGCTGGTGATGGGCGATTCCCTCTCGGCCGCCTACGGCTTGCGCGCGTCGGAGGGCTGGGTCGCGCTGCTGGCCAGGCGACTGGCGCGTGAGCGCCCGGGCTGGAAAGTGGTCAATGCCAGCGTCAGCGGCGAGACCAGCGCCGGCGGTGCGTCGCGGATCGTCGGTGAGGTGCGCCGGCACCGGCCCGACGTGGTGGTGATCGAACTGGGCGCCAACGACGGCCTGCGCGGCCTGCCGACGCTGCAGACCCGCATCAACCTCGCCCGCATGATCGGCGCGGCGCACGGCGTCGGTGCCGAGGTGTTGCTGGTCGGCATGCGCATGCCCCCCAACCTGGGGGCGGAGTACACGCGCGCGTTCGAGGGCAACTACAGCGCTCTGGCCGAACGCTACGACACCGCGCTGCTGCCGTTCCTGCTCGAACCCATCGCGCTGGACGAGGCCGCCTTCCAGGGCGACAACCTGCAC
Source organism: Novilysobacter viscosus (assembly GCF_046600715.1). Lineage (NCBI taxonomy): Bacteria > Pseudomonadati > Pseudomonadota > Gammaproteobacteria > Lysobacterales > Lysobacteraceae > Novilysobacter > Novilysobacter viscosus. Next base: position 157,231 of record NZ_JBJMAV010000005.1, on the reverse strand, counting down.
CCGGTGGCATCGGCACAGCCGCGCCTGCTTGAGCACGTGTGGCCCGCGCTGGCGCCGCTGCTGGACTGACTTCAACGCTGCTCCGGCCACGCCCGGTTGAAGCGACCGCCTCCGCCTTCTTGCGACCCGCGTTGCCTGCCGCTTGCCCGCGCGCTGGCGCGACTTACCCGCCGCTCCAGCCCCGCCGCCCGCCCAGCAGCGGATAGGGGTTGATCGCCGTGCCGTCCCACCACCGCTTCTCCGGGCCCAGCAGGAAGATCGCGAAGTGCAGGTGGGGGGCGTCGGGGCTGGCGTTGCCGGTGCTGCCGACATAGCCGATCACCTGTCCGCGCCGCAGGGTGTCACCCTCTTCCAGCCCCGCCGCGTAGCGGTCAAGGTGGGCGTAGTAGTAGACGTAGCGACTATCGGGCTCGAACTGGTAGAGCGTGATGCCGCCCGCAGCGCTGGTGAACAGTTTTTCCACGGTGCCGTCCGCCACCGCCAGGACCGGCGTGCCGCGCGGCGCCATGATGTCGATGGCGTCATGCACGCGGCTCTGCCCACGGGCATCGTTGAAGGTGTCCTGGAGGCTTTCCGGCGCGATGCCCTGCACCGGGATCACCAAGCCCGCAGGACCGACAGTGCGCATCACCGACCGTGGGGGCCCTTCCCTGCGCGGCGTCGAGTCGGCGCCCGGGGCGCGCCGCGCGGGCGCGCGGGGCGACGAGGTGGGCGCCGGCGCCGTGCCCGGGGACCGTGCGGTAGCGTCGCGGGCGGCTTCAGGCTTGGCGGCGGGGCTGCCCACGCTGGGGTAGGACGTGGGCGGCGTGTCGCGGGTCATCACGAAGTACAGCAGGTTGGCGCCGGCCAGCAGGCCTACGGCGAACAGCAGTGTCGCGCGAAGCAGGCGCGGCCCACGTGGTGCATCCGGCTTGCGCGGGGTCATGCCCGACCCCCGTCGCGTCGATGGCGGCTGCCGCGGGCCGGGTTGTGGATTCCATCTGCGATTGGACGCATGCGATGCCTCGTGGACGTGGTCGGTCGATGCTGCTCAAGCGGTGGGCGCCGCCGCGTGAAGGCCGGGGTTGAGGCCCGAACGTGCCTCGACCGGCTTCTTCTACCGCCCATCCGCAATCGGCGCCTGCGGGTTGCTGCCCGACCGGCGGTACGCAGAGTGGGCGAGTACACGCAAAGGCCCGGCCTGCAGCGCCGCAACCGGTGTACCTGCCGCCCGCGCGGCATGGAGCGGCGGTCGCTCACCCCGCCGTCCGTCGCAAGCCAGTGACGCGGTAACCCCTCTTTAACACGACGGGGGTAGAGTTCTTGACCCGGGGGTAAGGACACTGGAGCAAGGCATGATGGTTACGCATCGTGTTGGGGACGTGTCGGCGGTACATTCGGATCCGTTGCCACGGGAAATCGAATCGCTGGCCCTGACCTACGGCGTCGAAGCACGGCGCCTGTACGGCGACATGGGGTGGGACGACGTCCGGATGCGACTGGCGGCCGGCTGGCCGCGACTTTGCGCCCGGCATGGGACCGAGTGGGAAGCGATCGCACCCCTGGTGCGCAACGGCTGGATCAGCGCCCGCGAATCCGCCTGAAGCCCCGCGCCGGACACTGGAAGCACCCTGGGGCACCGGGGTGTCCCGCCACTACTGCACCTGCTTGAACGTCGGCAGCGTCTGTCGCGTCGCCGCGTCCCAGCCGTCCCACGCATCGCCCTTGAGCCGTGCCGCGCGCTGCAACGCGCGCGCCATCGGGTAGTCCGCGCCCGACCGCGTCCGACCCAGTTCCGACCAGCGCAGTGGCACGGCGACGCCGGCCTGTTCGCGCGCGCGCAATGACCAGCTGGCCACGCTGGTCGCGCCACGACCGTTGCGCAGCCAGTCGATGAAGATCACCCCGTTGCGCTTGGCCTTGCTGGCGGTGGCCACGTAGCGCGTGGGCTGGTGCGTGGCCATCGCATCGGCGAAGGCTTCGCAGAAGTCGCGAACCTGGGCCCACGTCGGCCCCCGCTGGATCGGCACGACGACGTGCAGGCCCTTGCCGCCGGACAGGCGGACGAAGCCCGTGAGCCCGGCCTGCTGGAGCTTGTCGCGGATGTCGCGCGCGCCGGCGATGACCGCCTTCCAGTCCACGCCCTCGCCCGGGTCCAGGTCGAACACCAGCCGGTCGGGGTGCTCGACATCCCCTACGCGCGCGCCCCACGGGTGCAGTTCGAGGGTGTTCATCTGCACCAGGTCCATCAGCCCGGCGAGGTCGTCGATGAACAGGTAGGCCGATTCGCTCCCGTCCTTGCCCGTGATCGGGGTGGAGTGGACACCCGCCCCCAGCGCGTCGGCGCGGTGCTTCTGGAAGAAGCACGTGCCGGAGGCGCCGTCGGGGCAGCGCAGCAGCGAGAGCGGCCGGTTGACCACCTCCGGCAGCAGATGGGGCGCGATCGACCGGTAGTAGTCGGCCACGTCCTGCTTGGTCAGGCCCAGCCCGGGGTACACCACCCGGTCGGGACTGCTGATGGTGGCCTGTACGGCCGGTGCCGGGTCACCCACGTCGCCTGCTCCCTTGTCATCGCGGATGCGCATGAAGCTGGCATGCCGCAGCAGTCCTTCCTTGCCCCAGCCGCGGTAGGCCACTTCCACCACCACCGCCGGTTCCACCCAGTGCACGTCGCCCGTCTTGAAGGGCACGTGCGCGGGCAATTCCAGCACCGCCCCGGGGACCTGCGCCGCACGCAGCCGGTCGCCCAGGCGCCGCAGCAGTGCGTCGTTGAAGCCGGTGCCGACGCGACCGACGTAGCGCATCGTCCCGGCCTCATACGTCGCCAGCAACAGCGAACCGAAGCCGCGGCGGGACCCTTTCGGCGCGGTGTAGCCGACGATGACGAACTCGTCGGCCTGCGAGTGCTTGATCTTCAGCCACGTGGTCGAGCGACCCGGGGTATAGGCCGCGTCCACCGCCTTGCTGACGATCCCCTCCATCCCCTGCCCACCGCTGGCCTCGAACACCCGTGCGCCGTGGCCGACGATGTGCTGGCTGTAGGCAACTGCCCCGGCGTCGCCCGTGGCCAGCAGTTCGTCCAGCAGCGCCTTGCGATCGACCAGCGCCGTGCGCGCCAGGTCGACGTGTTCGAGCACCGGCAGGTCGAACACCACGTAGCGCAGCGTCGCCGTGGCGCTGCCCGACAGGGTGCGCTGGAGCGCGGCGAAATCGCTGCGGCCCTCGCGGTCCAGCGCGATCAGTTCGCCATCCAGGCAGCCGTGCTGCAGGCCCAGCGCCTCCAGCGCGGCGACGATGCGCGGGTGCTCGCCGGTCCAGTCGAGCCCGTTGCGGGAACGCAGCCGGACGCAGCCCTCCTCGATGTCGGCGAGCATCCGGTAACCGTCCCACTTCAACTCGTGCAGCCAGGCGTCGCCCGCCGGAGCGGAGGGCCGCGGGGTGGCCAGCTGCGGCTGCGGCATCGGACCGGCCCAGTCGCGCGCGCCCTCCAGTGCCCGGGCACGCGTGGCCCAGGCCGGGCGCCCCGCCGCCTTCGCACGCCCGGTCGGCCTGGTCGCCGCCGGGGTGGACGTTGCCGCCGCGTTCGAGCGCTTGCGCGACCGGGCAGCGGGCCCGGCCCGGCCCGTCCCGCCCTTGTCGGCCGGGACGAAGTCGTCGGCATCGGCGTCGGCGGCCCCGGCGTCGTCGCGCTTGATCAGCAGCCACTGCGGCTTGGAGCCGCGCATGCCGGTGCGCACCAGCTTCCAGCCGCCGCGCAGCACCGCGCCATCCAGGGCGAAGTCGAGCTTGCCCGCCGCCAGAGACTCCAGGGGATCGCGCTGGCTGCTCCACACGCCGTGGTCGAACACGTCGACATGGCCCGCACCGTACTGGCCTTCGGGGATGTCGCCTTCAAACGACGCGTAGTCCAGCGGGTGGTCTTCCACCTCGACCGCAAGCCGCTTCTCGCCCGGCCGCAGCGAGGGGCCCTTGGGCACCGCCCAGCTCTTGAGCGCGCCGTCCATCTCCAGCCTGAAGTCGTAATGGCGCGCACGCGCATGGTGCAGTTGCACGACGAAGATCGGCCTGCGCCCGCTGCGTGGCATCACCCCCTCGCCGCTGGGCTCGGGGGTGGCGTCGAAACGCCGTTTGCGTGCGTACTCGCGCAGGCTCATTCAGTCGGCCGTCCGGGTCAGGCGGCCTTTCGTGGCTTTGACCGGGCAGAGGTCTTCTTGCTGGCGGCCTTGGCGGTCTTCTTGGCGGCGGGCTTCGCCGCCGCCTTCGCCGTCCCTTTCGACGCCTTCGGTTTCGTCTTCGCCGCCTTGCTCGCCTTGGTGGCTTTGGTCGCCTTCGATGCCTTGGTGGCCTTCGTGGCCTTGGCGGCGTTCTTCTTGGCGGGCGTGCGCGCATTGCGGTCGATCGACTGCTGCAGCAGCGCCATGAAGTCGACCACGTTGGTGGCCGCGTCTTCCGGCACGTCCGGTTCGTCCTCGTCGCGCTCGACCACGCCCTTGGCCTTCATCCGCTTCTGGATGACTTCCTGCAACCGCTCGCGGAACTCGTCGCGGTAGCTGTCCGGTTCCCACTCCCCGGACATGGTTTCGATCAGCTGTTCGGAGAACGCCAGCTCCTTGTCGCTGATGCGGTAGTCGCCCTTCGCGCCCTCGGGGATGCGGTACTCGTCCACGTCCACCAGCTCCTGCGGGAAGCGCATCATCAGCAGCATCAGCGCATGACCGCACGGGATGATCGCGCACAGGTTCTCGCGGGTGCGGATGACCACGCGCGCGACGCCAACCTTGCCGGTGCGGGCCAGGGATTCGCGCAGCAGCACGTAGCCCTTCTCGGCCTTCTTCGCAGGGACCAGCACGTAGGGTTTCTCGAAGTACTGCGGGCCGACCGACTCGCGCTCCACGAACGCTTCGACCTCGATCGCGCCGTGGCTTTCGGGCGCGGCCGACTTGATGTCACCGGGCTCCAGGACGACGTAGCTGCCCTTGTCGTACTCGAACGCCTTGACGATGTCCTTCCAGGCCACTTCCTCGCCGGTTTCGGCGTTGACCCGCTCGTAGCGGATCGGCGTGTTGTCGCGCGAGTCGAGCATGCGGAACGAGATGTCGGTCCTGCGCTCGCCCGACATCAGCGAGACGGGAATGTTGAGCAGGCCGAAGGAAAGCGTGCCGGACCAGACGGGGCGGGCCATGGGGACTCCGGAAGCATCGCGGGGCGGGCCGTCGAGCATGCTGGGCGCATCGTGATGCCGGTGTCGCCAGCGACGGCGGGGTCAGGCGGTCCTGCATTCCCCTTCGCTGGCGGCCAGCCGGCGATTGCGCCGGTAGATCAACTGGCCGATGACCGCGGTCACCAGCAACGCCAGGTTGGTGACCACGAACACCCAGTTGCCTACCAGCCAGCTGTAGACGGTGAAGCCGATGCTGGCGGTCAGTTGGCCGACGAACAGCCATTGCGACAGCCCGTCGGTGCGGCGCTCCTTCCACTCCTTGTAGACCTGGCGGCCGAGCGTTGCCAGCAGCACCGCGGACGCCGCCCAGCCCAGCCAGTCAACCGGCTCCATGGTGGTCCCGCATGCGGGGGTCGGGGCCCTGCATCAGGGCGCCGACAGCGCGCGCTCGATGTCGGCCAGCGGCGAGCCGGTGAGGGTCTTGGCAAGCTCGGCGACCATGCGCTGGTCCACTTCCTTGTGCAGCAGCGGGCGCATCAGGCCCAGCGTGCGCGGGTCGGCCACCAGCACCACGTGCTCGTATTCCTGGCGCAACGCGCCCTCGTTGAGGCGCTGGGCCAGTTGCTTGGCAAAGGTGGCCTCGTCGATGCGGGTGTCCGATTCGGGCGGCATCACCCCCGACGGACCCTCTTCGTCCAGGTCCTTCGGCTCCAGCATGCCGTCCTGGTGGAGGGACAGGCGCGAGTCGGTACCGGCATTGCGGAACAGGCGTGCGCCCGTGCCATCGGCCACCATGACCAGGGTGTTGGCGGGAATGCGCGGCATCGGCGTGGTCGACATGGAAACTCCTTGGATGATCGGGAGTCCGACGGTAGGCGTTGGCGCGTTACGGCAGCGCGGTTGCCGCGCGAAGGATTCGTGCAGTTGTCCCCGGCCGGGGGCATCCGTGGCGTATCAGGTGCGCATCAACAGGCAGTCCAGCGCGTCCAGGGCGACATGGACCAGCAGGCCGATGCCGACGATGCGTGTGCGCCGCGGCAGGGCCAAAAGCGCGTAGACGCCGATCGCGGGTGCAGTGTGCAGCGGGTGGAAGCCGATGCTGCACCGCCCCGGGGCATAGACCGGATCCGCCAGCAGGTGGTCCAGGTCGATCAGCCACGCCAGCTGCATCAGTGCGAAGGCCCTCCAGAAACGCTCGCGGTACAGCCCCCACGCCAGCAGCGCGGGCACGGCGACATGCAGCAGCAGGTGGAGCGTGGCGCGCGGTTCCATGGGAGACCCGGCACGGTGGCCGGCCACTGTGGCCAAGACACGCGCGGCGCGCAATCCTCCCCTGCCCAGCGGGTTTCACCGCGGCCGGGACGGGCCCGGCGTAGGCTTTCCGTCCCCGCCGAACCCAATCGGATGCCGAATGACCGCCACCGTCGAGCGCGTATACACCGACCCCGCTGACATCGACCGGCTGCAGGCGCTGGTCGCCCAGCTGCCCAACGACGCGCACGTGGAGCTGCACCTGGACGACGAGTGCCACGTGCGCGGCACGGTGTCGGCGCGGCCCACACTGCAGGCGTTCGTGGACCCGGCCGGGCGCGAGGGCATGAACGGCCTGGTCCGGATCGAGGACCGGGCGCTGGAGATGCCCGAATCGGCGCAGGTGCACGACATCTGGCTGGACCGCATCGTCGAAGTCCGGCACTGCCTGCCGACGGGATAGGCTCCCGTCCGGGGTGGGCCGGGGTGGGCACGGGCCCACTGCGGCCGTCCGCGCAATCGCGCTATAGTCCCGAACTGGCCGGACTCCGCCCACCGCCGAGGACACCGAGATGACCCGATTGCGCCACCTGTGCTTGCCGCTCGCGTGCGCCTTGGTGTTGGCGAGTGCCTCGATCGCGGCCCGTGAAGTCAAGTACAGCACCCCCGGCAGCGGCGCGTGCGACCAGGCCACCACCGAGACCCCCGCCGGGAAGGCGTCCACCGCCACCCCGGCCGACGTGCGCCCGGCGCGTGAGAGCAAGGCCCTGCCCAGCGTGCATGGTGATGCGCCAACCAACGGACGGCTGCAATCGCCGCGCTGGCACAGTTACCTCCCGGGGATGTTCCGCTAGCCCGACGCCGGGACCGCCTTGTTCGGTCTGTTCAAGCGCCTGCGCGGCGCACCCGATTCCATAAATCCCGCCGTGTGGCGCGATGCCCGCGATGCGCTGCCGTGGTTGCAGCCGCTGGACCACGCGCGCGAGGCCCGGCTGCGCAACCTCGCAGCGCGATTCCTGCACGAGAAGACCATCACCCCGATCGGTGAGTTGCAGCTGGACCCGAGCCAGCGCTGCATGTTGGCCGCGCTGTGCTGCCTGCCGCTGCTTGAGTTTGGCGAAGCCGGCCTGCAGGGCTGGTCGCAGCTGATCGTCTACCCCGAGGCGTTCCGGGTGAACCGCACCCACGTCGACGCCGCCGGCGTCATGCACGAATGGGAGGACGAGTTGATCGGCGAGGCGTGGCAGTCCGGGCCGCTGGTGCTGTCATGGGCCGATGTCCTCGCCGACTGCCAGGACCCCACCGCCGGCTTCTGCGTGGCCACCCACGAGATGGCGCACAAGATCGACGCGCTCGATGGCCTGCTCGACGGCACCCCGCCATTGCCCCGGCCCTGGCAGAAAGCGTGGGCCCGCGACTTCCAGCAGGCCTACGACGCGCTGGGCGCGCAGGTGGAAGCGGGCGTCCAGACCCCCATCGACGGCTACGCCGCCGAGGCGCCCGAGGAGTTCTTCGCAGTCGCCACCGAGTACCACTTCAGCGACCCGGCCCTGCTGCGCGAAGTGATGCCCGACGTAGCCGCGCACCTGCGGCGCTTCTACGGGGAATCGCCTTTCGCAAGCGCCTGAGCGGCCACCGGGGCCATCACAACCCGGGCGGCAGTTGCACTTCGAAGCGCGTCCCGCCCAGCTCCGCTGACGGCGACACGTCCAGCGTGCCCCGGTAGCTGCGCACGATGTCCTGCACGATCGCCAGGCCGATGCCGTGTCCATGCACGCGCTCGTCGCCGCGCACGCCGCGCTGGAGGATCAGCGCGACTTTTTCCTCGGGGATCCCGGGGCCGTCGTCGTCCACGGCCAGCAGCAGGCCCGGCCGCCGGTTGCCGGCGACTTCGCCGGGACGCACGGTCAGCAGCACGCGCGCGCCTGCCCACTTGAACGCGTTCTCCAGCAGGTTGCCCAGCAGTTCCTGCAGGTCGCCGGGCTCGCCATGGAACTGCACCCCCTCGGCCAGGTCGAATTCGCACAGCACGCCCTTGGACGCATACACCTTCTCCAGGCCGCGCACGATCTGCTCGGCATGGGGCTCGATCGGGATCGGCGCGGCGAACAGTGCGTGGCCCCCCGAGGCCGCCCTCGCCAGCTGGTAGGACACCAGGTCGCCCATGCGCCGCAACTGGTGGTCCACCTCCTCGCGCAGCTCGGCCTCCGGCGCCTGGTCTTCCAGTCGCGCGCGCAGCACCGCAAGCGGCGTCTTGAGGCTGTGCGCGAGGTCGGCCAGCGTATTGCGCTGGCGGTCCAGGTTTTCGCGCTCGCTTTCAATGAAGGCGTTGATGCTTTCCGTGAGCGGCTCGAGTTCGCGCGGGTGGCGTTCGCTCATGCGCGAGGCCAGGCCGCGCTGGACGCGCTTGAGCTCGTCGATCACGCGCCGCAGCGGCAACAGGCTCCAGCGCAGGATCAGCCCCTGCAGCAGCAGCAGGATCAGGCCCGCGCCACCCAGGTACTGCCACAATGCCTCGCGGAACACTTCCACCTGGCGCGAGAGCTGCGTGGTGTTTTCCAGGATGTAGATCGTGTACGGGAATTCACCGCGCGCGTCGCCCGGGTCCTGGATCACCCCGTAGCCGAAGCGGTACGCCTCGCCGGGCGCCCCGTCCAGCTCGGTGATCGGCAGGGGGCCTTCGAAGCGCTCGGTCCGTGGCGGCAGCATGGTGCCGGCCGGCAGGTCGGGGCCCACCGCCGAAGGCGAGTCCCAATGGCCGTTGGGGAACACCACTTCCGCGTACAGCCCGCTGCCCGGCATTTCCAGCCGCGGGTCGATGGATTCGTACGGTGGAATGAACTCGCCGCTGCGGGCGAACTCGCCCTCGGCCGCGTAGGCCAGGGCATAGCTCTTGAGGCGCTGGCGCAGGTTGCTCTCCGCGGTTTCCAGGAATGCCCGGTCCAGGGCATAGCCGGCCAACGCAAGGAAGGCGAGCAGTCCGAGACTGGCCGCCAGCAACTGTCGTGCCTGGAGGGATCGGGGTTGGCCCCAGCTCATGTGCGGATCGCGCGGATGGTTGCGGGTGCGGTCCGCGATGGTCGCACGGACGCCGGTGCGGTTCACCCGCGCCGGTGTCGGTGGTGGGGACTACTCGCCGCTGCGCGGGATCGCGAAGCGGTAGCCGCGGCCGCGAACGGTCTCGATCGGCTTGAGGCTGCCGTCGGGGTCCAGCTTCTTGCGCAGGCGGCCGATGAAGACCTCCAGCACGTTGGAGTCGCGGTCGAAATCCTGCTGGTAGATGTGCTCGGTCAGGTCGGCCTTCGACACCAGCTCCCCGGCGTGCATCATCAGGTACTCGAGCACCTTGTACTCGTAGCTGGTCAGGTCCACGTTGCTGCCGTGCACGCTGACGGTCTGCGCGGCCAGGTCGAGCGTCACCGGCCCGCATTCCAGGCTGGGCTTGCTCCAGCCCGCCGCGCGACGCACGAGCGCGTTGAGCCGCGCCAGCAGCTCCTCGACATGGAAGGGCTTCACCAGGTAGTCGTCGGCGCCCTGCTTGAGGCCCTCGACCTTGTCCTGCCAGCTCGAACGCGCAGTGAGGATCAGCACCGGGAACTTCTTGCCTTCATCGCGCAGGGCCTTGATCAGCTCCATGCCCGACATCTTCGGCAGGCCCAGGTCGATGATGCCCAGGTCGAAGGGCACCTCGCGGCCCATGTACAGGCCTTCTTCGCCGTCCTGTGCGGCATCGACCGCGAAGCCCTCGCGCTTCAGGCGCGCGGCCAGGGTTTCGCGCAGCGGCGCCTCGTCTTCGACCAGCAGAATGCGCATGGTGACTCCCGTGTCTGGTTCTTGTTCTGGATGGGTACGAATCGAACGTGGCCACCTGCCAAGACACTGCGGGGTAACGCGATGGGGCGGTGGCCGACCGCGTCAGATTGGGGCGTCAGTCGTCGTCGCCGCGTGTACGGCGCTGCACCTGATCCGCCGCGCGCGGCGCACGCGGATCGTCCATGTAGACACGGATGCGTCCGCTTGCATCGAGCACCTTCACCCGGTTGACGTTGCGACCGTCGAACGGCACGCGCTCGGCACTGAGCACCTGGCCACCGGTGCGGCGCTCCACGCGGCGCACGGCGTCTGACAGGGCGCGGCGGTCTTCACCACGTTCGCCCCGGTCATGCCGGGCGGGCGATTCGCGCTGCGGGGCGGATTGCGCCCGGGCTTCGCCAAGCGGACCGATCATGGCCAGCAGGACGAGGAGGACGGTGGCAGTGAGCAAACGGATCATGGTGCTCCGGAAGGCCGCCCGGCTCGGCCCGGTATCGGGTCGAACGGCAGCCAGGATCTGCGGGTCAGGTGGGCATTCTTGTCAGTGGGCAGTGAATCGGCAATGAACTTTTTCTTCACATCCGCGGTCGCGTTCAGGCCCGGGCGCGCATGCCGAACGCGCGGCGTCAGTAGATTTCGCCGACGCAGCAGCGCAGGGAGCCGCCGGCGGCCTCCAGCGCATCCAACTCGACCGTATGCAGCCGCAACCCTGCGTCCGCGAGCGCGGCGCGCGAGTTGGCGGTCAGTGCGGCGCCCGCCCCCGCGCTCATCCACACCGTGTCCGCGCCCAACGCGATGGCGTTGCCGGCGAAGGCGGCATGCTCGGCCGGCGACAGCTGGACCACGCGGCCGGGATACACCGCCTCCAAGGCCTCGATCACCGCCGGCCCGGCGAAGCCCGCCGGGGCCACCAGTGCCGCACGCCCGGCCAGCAGCGCCAGCACGACGTTGGTGTGGTATTCGCCCGGCGCGAGGTCGGCCAGCAGCGTGGCACGCAGGCCGAAGGCTTCGTGCATCAGCCGGGCACCCGCCTCACTGCAGCGTTCCGACAGCCCGGCCACGGCGATGCCGCGGGCGCGGTCGATCACCAGCGCACCGGTCAGCTCGCACGGCTGGTCCTGCGTTGACAGGTCCATCGGCCGGTAACCGAGCACGTCGCCGAAGAAGCCACGGATGTCGGCCCGTGCCGCCTCGCGCTGACGGACCGGGTGGCGCATGCGGCCCACGATGAAGCGTGGGGCCGCACCGGTGGGCGCGGCTGCATCCGGTCGCGCGGTGGCGAATACGTTGTTGGGGAACAGGGCGTCGGGCGTGGCCGGATCACCCGGAAAGCACACCGTGGGCAAGGTCGCCGACAGCGCGCGGTGCAGCGCACGGTGCTGCGCCAGTGCCCGCGCCGCGTCGAAGGCCGTACCCGCGGCCATGTAGCGGTTGTCGGAGGCGGACTCCTGCGCCAGCGCGAATCCGTCCGGCGCGACCAGGAACGCGCCGCGTGCAGTGGCGGGCCCGAAGTCGGGCGCCAGCGTGGCGGCATGGGCGGCGAACCGCGCGGCGTCACGCGTGATCATGCCGTCGCTCCCGCCACCCGAACCGGCGCGGGGTATTCGCGCTCGGTCAGCGAGAGCGCCTGCTCGACCAGCGACCAGTCCGCCCCTGGCCGATGCCCGCCTTCGCTCAACACCTGCCGGAAGGCGCGTCCCCCGGGCTGGCCCGCGAACAGGCCCAGCAGGTGTCGCACGATGTGCTTGAGGTAGACGCCGGCGGCGAGCCGGGATTCGACATATGGGCGCAGCGCGCGCAGCAGTTCGCCGCGGGTACGCAGCGGCGCGCCGAACCAACGGTGTTCCAGCACGTGCAGCAGGTAGGGATCGTGGTACGCGGCGCGGCCCAGCATCGCGCCATCGACGCGCTCCAGGTGCGCGGTAGCCTCCTCTGCGCTCGCGATGCCGCCGTTGACCAGCACCACCAGCCCGGGCCGCTCGCGCTTGAGCCGGTAGGCCCATTCGTAGCGCAGCGGCGGAACCTCCCGGTTTTCCTTCGGGCTCAGGCCCTGCAGCCAGGCGTTCCGGGCATGCACCACGAACATCCCGCAGCCGGCCTGCGCTATGGCATCGACAAAGCCGGCGAAGCGTCCGTAATCGTGGTCATCGTCCACCCCGAGGCGGCACTTCACCGTCACCGGGACGTGCGGCGGAACCGCGTCGATCATCGCAGCCACGGATTCGGCCACCAGCGCGGGTTCGCGCATCAGGCACGCGCCGAAGCGACCCGCCTGCACGCGGTCCGACGGGCAGCCGCAGTTGAGGTTGATTTCGTCGAAGCCGTGCTCGGCGCCGATGCGCGCGGCCTGCGCGAGCAGTGCCGGTTCGCTGCCCCCCAATTGCAGTGCCACCGGGTGCTCCACCGGGTCCATGGCCAGCAACCGCGTGCGGTCGCCGTGGATGACCGCGTTGGCGTGCACCATTTCGCTGTAGAGCCGCGCGTGGGGGGCCAGAAGCCGGTGGAACACGCGGCAATGGGTATCCGTCCAGTCCATCATCGGGGCAACCGACAGGCGCAGGTACTCGGGCGAAATGTCGGGACGGGTCGGCATGGCCGGCCATTGTACGGACCGCGACCCCGGGCCTTCAGCCGGTGCCCGGCTCCCAGACCATGTAGACGTCGGCGCGGGCGTAGTGAGACCCCGGGCGCGGCGCGGGGTGGTGGACGAAGCCCACGCTTTCGTACAGCGCCAGCGCCGGGCCGAGCTTGCTGCTGGACTCCAGGAACAGTTCGCGTCCCTCCATCCCGGCGAAGGTGCGCAGCGCCCCCTGCACCAGCCGGCGACCGATCCCGCGGCCGCGCGAGGCCGGATCGACCGCCATCTTGGTGAGCTCGAACACGCCGCCGCCCGTGTGCAGGAGCGCCACCGTGCCCAGCGCGCGTCCATCCGGATCGACGGCGAACAGCACCCGCCCACCGCCGGCAAGAATGTGAGTCGCCGGGTCGGAAAGCACCTCGCGGTCGATCGGCTCGACCACGAACCACCGCTCCAGCCACTCGATGTTGAGCCGCGCGAAGTCGGCGCGCCAACGGTCGTCATAGTCGACCACGCGGATCCCGTCCGCGCATTTTGAAGGGCCGGGGGATGCGGGCGTCGGCGAGGTGTCCATCGGCATCAGCGGTCAGGTCTGGAGCGCGAGGGCGGCGGTGGCGGCCCCGCGGTTGGCGTCGTCGAACACGACCAGGGCGGCATCCGCCGGAACACCCGCATCCAGGCACCGGGCGTTCACGCTGATCGCGTCCGGGTGGCTGCGCGGCACGTAGTACGACTTGATTCCGCAGTGTCGACAGAACAGGTGCCGCGCCACCCCGGTATTGAACCGGTACTCGGCCAGCGCGTCCTGGCCCTGCAGCAGGCGGAAGCGTGGAGCCCCGACGATGAGGTGCAGGTAGCCCGTCTTCCGGCAGATCGAGCAGGTGCAATCGAGCAACGTGGGCCGGGCGGGCACCTCGACTTCGAAACGGACGCGACCGCAGTGGCAGCCGCCCTGCTGCACGCCCGCGCCTATCGATGACCCGCCGCTAGTGGGTGCCATCGACCGCCGCCTCCGCGGTGGCGTCCGGTGCCACGAAGCGGTTGCCCGGATCGCGGGCCAGGTCCGGGAAGTCGGCCTGCAGGCCGGCGTCGAGCAGGATCGGCCTGGCCCATCGCCGGTACGTCGCCACCAGCGCACGCTTGATCCGATGCAGGTCGGGGGAACCGGCCGCCATGTCCTGCGACTCCAGCAGTGGCGCCCAGCCCACCGACGGGTCGAAGCGCTCGACGGCGTGGCGACACGGCCGGCCCCGTCGCTGGGAGATGGCACAGGCGAGGTAGAGGTCACCCGGTCGCCAACCGCCGTTGTCCAGCAGTTCCACTGCCATCGCCCGCGGCGCCGCGTAGTAGCGCACGAGTTCGTCGACGAAGGCGGCGCGGTACTGGCGGCCGTACGTATCGATGTCATCCCGGTAGGCATCGAGCCACGGATCGCCCGTTCCCGCCGCCGTGGCCGGCATTTCCGCGCCGGGGGTGCTGGACTGTCCGGCCGGGACCCTTGGCTGGGCCTGGGGCGAGGCGGGCACGACGGGCGCACCCGCCAGGCCCGCCGCTGCCAGCACGACGCAGGCAAGCAGAGCGTTGCGACGCAGCGATGGACGCTCGATGGTCATCGCGAGATCGTGAACTTGCCGAACGCCACGCCGACGTCCCAGCCCTGCCCGGTGCCGGCGAGCGCCAGTGAAATGTCGCCGTTGGTGACCACCTGCGCCTTGCTCGACCTGCCCGCACCCGCGTGTGCCTCCGCGGCCGCATAGGTTCCCAATACATCTTCTATGCGCCCGACGCCGGAAAACTCGCCCACGCCGTTGTCGATGCGCGACTTGCCGAAGCTTAGCCCGCCGCCCCGGCTTTCGATCTTCACCGCCAGGCGCTGGCCGTCGTTGCAACTGACCGTGCCGCTGCCCGATGCGGTCTTGTAGAACACCGACCACCCGGCCAGGTTGAACTCCAGCTGGCAGTCCAGCGTGCCCTGCGCTGCGGTGGGCGCGCTCGCCAGCGCGGCCAACAGGGCGAAGGCGGACAGCGCCCGTGCATGGCGCGAGGCGCGCTGTGCAGGACGGCGATCGGTGCGTGGGGGGGGTGTGCGCATGGGCGGACTCCGACAGCGGCCAACACGGGCCACCGGAGCCGCGACGATAAGCCAGAAAATGCGGAACGGCACCCGTTGGGGTGCCGTTCCGGTGGTTCGCGGCGTTCAGCCGGCCGTGTCAGTCATCGTCGCGGTCGCGACGGTGGTGGCGCCGGTCGCGGCGATCGTCATCGCGGTCCCAGCGCTTGCGGTCGTAGCGCGGGTCGTAATAACGGACCTCGCATCGGCCGTTCTTCTTGCAACGCACGTCGCGGCTGCCCGGGCCGTTGGCGTAATAGCCGTAGGCATTGCCATACGGCGGGCCGTTGCGGTAGGCCGAGCGGCGCGGCGCATCGCGGTAGTAGGTGGGGCGGCCCCAGCGGTCCCGCACGATGACCAGGCGGTCGTCGCGACCGTAGTCGCCGTGGCGGTAGTAGGGCTGTCCGCCACGGAAGATCACGTCGGCGACATCGACGATCATGCGTGCGACGTCCTGGCTGCTCTGGGCCTGGGCGGGGGCGGGTGCCAAGCCCGCGACGCCAAGTCCCGCAGCGAGCACAACCGGGGCGAACCAGCGGGTCATGGTGGCCATTTTCACTCTCCTTACGCTCTGGGTCGGTGCGGACTGGACATCTCCGCGAACCCCGACCTTGGACGAGCGCCAATGAACATGCTTTTAACCATGCGCATGCAGGCGAAGCCCCTGCGTGCGCGGTAGCGGTGGCCGTTCAGCCTGCGCTGCGGCGCGTCATCTGCTGGCACGCCGTGGTGGCGGTGGCGCCAGTACCGATGCAGCCATCAGGCCCCTCGGGCCCTGCGCGATACCCGGTCGACCGCCTCCACCCATTCGCCCGCCGAGGTGGCGTGCAGCATGCGCGGCGCATCGGCCGCCACCTCGGCCACGGTCTCGTACGCCCAGGTCGTGTGGTACGGGGTGTGGATGCCCCAGCCGCCCAGCTCGAGCACGGGTGCGATGTCGGAACGCAACGAGTTCCCGATCATCACGAACGCCGCGGCCGGCAGCCCGAATTCGGCCAGCACCCGCGCGTAGGTTGCCGGGTCCTTCTCGCTGACGACCTCGATCCGCCGGAAGCGGTCGGCCAGGCCGCACTGGCGCACCTTGGCTTCCTGGTGGAACAGATCGCCCTTGGTGATCAATACGACCTCGTAGTGTCCTGCGATCGCCTCCACCGCCTCGGGCACGCCCGGGAGCAGTTCGACCGGATGGCGCAGCAGCTCCTTACCCAGGCCGACGATGCGGTGCAGGTCGACGGCCTGGATGCGTGCGTCGGTGATCGCCACCGCCGCTTCGACCATAGACAGCACCATGCCTTTCACGCCGTAGCCGAACAGGGCCAGGTTGCCTTTCTCGACCTCGTACAGGCGTTCGTGGACGCGCGCGTCCTGGAGGTCCACGTAGCCGCCGACGATGCGCTCGAACTCCAGCTGCGCGGCGTCGAAGTAGTCCTGGCTGCGCCACAGGGTGTCGTCGGCGTCGAACCCCACCAGTCGGATTGGGGTGGCGGCAGGCGAGGTGTCGGAACGGGCGTCGCACGGAAGCGTCATGCGACCAGTATGCCAAGGCCCCTGGCGAGTCGAACGTGGCGGCACGTCCCGCAACGCGAGCACGAACGGCTTGCAGCGCAAGCAAGACGGGCGGCCGGAGCCGCCCACCACGCAGGGGAACCGCCCGCCCGGACCGCACACGCCCCGGACTTCGACGGAGGGACCCGCAGCAGCGGGATCGCGTGGGCTACTGCCCGCTGTCGGAGGCGTTGCCGGCACCTGTCGGCGTGGGCGCGCCGCCGTCGGCCTGCACCTTGGCGACGAAGGCCTGGTACTCCTGCGGCGTCAGCTGGCCATCGGCGTCGACGTCGGCCTGGTCGAACACCTGGCCGAGCGCCGGCACGGCGGCGGACTCGTCCTTGCCGACGTTGCCATCCTGGTTGCTATCGACATCGGCCCAGCCGAGCTTGCGATCCTCCGGCGCGGTGGTAGCCGCGGCAGCGGTGGGCTCGGACGGTGGGGCCCCCGGGTCCTGCGCGAAAGCGGCGGGCGCGGCCAGTACCATTGCGATCACGGTGGCGAGCAGCGCCGCCTGGGGGGAACGGGTCATGGAATTCTCCTGGAAAAGACCGGGTCCCGAGGAGGACCCGGCAAGTGGGGGACTGAAAATGTCGAACCGGGCGAAGCCCGCCGTGCGGTCTTGTTGACTGCCGCCGCACGGCCGTCACCCTGCCGACGAACGCATGAACCGACTGCCCCACCCGGAAGTACGCATTACCTCGGCTTAACGCGCCGGGGGCGCGACCGGGCTAGGCATCGGGAAAAACGTGAGCGGGTAAGCGCTTCGCCGCGGGTTCGAGCGTGCGGCATTGCCGCTGGCGGCTGAACACAACACAACCTTTACGAACGGCCCCCAGCCACTTGGGTGCTACGCGTCGTCATCGGTGCGGGCGAGGAGCGAGATCGCGCCGTCATCCGCGATGTACAGCGCCAGCTCCATCGGCCGGCAGCACACCTGGCAGTCCTCCACCCATTGGGCCTCCCCGCCGGAGGCATCGACCTGTACCTGCAGCGGTTCACCGCAGTAGGGGCAGCGGATGTCCAGTTCGTGCAGCCCGCTCACGACGCCGGCACCATCGCGATGTCCACCGGCTCACCGGGGTTGTGGCTGCGCAGGCGCAACAGGCGGCGGGTCTGTTCAACGATGTCCACCGGATACGCGAGGCCGTCTTCGGTCATTTCAATGCGAGCGTCCTCCAGCATCCGCCAACTGCCGGTGATCGGTTCGGAGCCGGGGCCGACGATCTCCAGCCGCCCGTCCGCGTGGAAGCGGTAGCGGGTGCCTTCGGCGACTGCCGACGAATACGCCACCCGCCACGTGCGGCCCACGAAGTCCGGCACGGCGGCACTGATGGCGGCGGAGCGCGGCACGGGTACGGTGCCGGTCTCGGTCGAGCGCGCGGGCTCGGCCGCGGTGTCGGCGGTCGCCGGTGCCGCGGTATCCATCACCGGCGCCGGGGGCTCGCCCCGGCACGCGGCGAGCACGCTCGCGACGCCGAGGACGACGATGGACAGGATGATCCTGCGCATGGCGGTTCTCCGGGAACGGACCGGTCGAGGCTATCGGCATCGCCGTGAACACCGCCGCAGCGGGACGAGCCCAGCCATCACGCACCGGTAACCGCGGGAGCGCAAAGCTCATGGACCAGCGGATGCGCCAGCGGCCAGTCCGGCATGCACGATCCAAGGGCGCTCCGCCACGTCAAGCCGGGCGACGGCCCCGCGCCCCGGCCGCCCGCGGACACTTCGCCGATGAAAACCCGACACGTCCTGAGCACCCCCGATCTGGCCACCGCCACCGCCGTGATGGACGCCGCGCGCAGCGTCGGCATCAATGACGACGACCTGCTGCTGGTTGCGCGCTCGGACATCGAGCTGGAATCCATCCCCGACGACCGCAAGGAGGCCGACACCGACTTCATGCCCGCCGCGCTGCGTGGCGCCGGCTACGGTGGCGCGGCCGGCCTGCTGGCGGGGCTGGTTGCGGTGGTGGTCGCCCCGATCGGCCTGACCATCGCCGGCGCGGCGGCGGTGACGGTGGCTGGGGCGATGGTCGGCTGCTGGGCCTCCGCGCTGGTCGGCTCGTCGCTGCCCGACCCGATACGTGCGAAGTTCGACGACGAGATCCAGGCCGGCAACATCCTGGTGGTGGTCGACGGCGACAAGGCCCTGCTGGACGCCGCAACCCCGACGATGACCCGGGCCGGCGGCCAACTGCTCCCGTTCGAGGCACCATCGGTGATGGCCTGACGCCGTGCAGGGGCCTCAGGCCCCGTCGCCTGCCGCCCGGCGCCGCCCGCTGCCTCCACAAGACCCCATTGCGTCGTATCGCCTTTTGATCTGTAACCCTGGAGGGATTCCATGACCCAAGCACCGCTACGCCCGGGCGCGCGCCACCCGCTGGCCGCCGCCTGCCTCGCCGTGCTGCTCGCGGCCTGCACCACTACGAACGATGCAGCGCCCGCGCAGACCGGCACCGATACCGACTCCACCGCCGCCACCGACGGCCGGCCGTTCACCACCACCGAAATCGCCCAGTTCAAAGAGCCCTGGGCGATGACGTTCCTGCCCGATGGCCGGCTGCTGGTCACCGAGAAACCGGGCAAGCTCAAGCTGGTCTGGCTGGGCGACGGCCCGGGGTCGACCACCGTGGTTGAAGTCGCCGGCGTGCCGGAGGTGGACTACGGCGGCCAGGGCGGCCTGGGCGACGTGGTGCTGCACCCCGGGTTCGCCCGGAACCGCCGGGTCTACATCAGCTATGCGGAAGCCGGCGAGGGCGACACCCGCGGCGGCGTGGTCGCCCGCGGCACGCTGGCGCTGACCGATGACGGCGGCACGCTCTCGGACGTCGAGGTGATATGGCGCCAGGTGCCCAAGGTCACCGGCCGCGGCCACTACGGCCACCGCATCGCGTTCGGCCCCGACGGCAAGCTGTGGATCAGCTCGGGTGAGCGGCAGAAGTTCGACCCCGCGCAGGACATGGCGTCCAACCTGGGCAAGATCATCCGCCTCAACGACGACGGCAGCGTGCCGGCCGACAACCCGTTCGCCGACCAGGGCGATGTCGCCGCGCAGGTCTGGTCATTGGGGCACCGCAACATGCTGGGGCTGGCGTTCGACGCCCAGGGCCGACTCTGGAGCCCCGAGATGGGCCCGGCCGGCGGCGACGAGCTCAACCTGATCGAGCGCGGGGAGAACTACGGCTATCCGGTCGTCTCCAACGGCGACCACTACGACGGCCGCGACATCCCCGACCACGACACCCGCCCGGAATTCAACGCGCCGGAGATCACCTGGACGCCGGTGATTTCACCGGCCGGCTTCGTCATCTACTCGGGCGGCCGCTTTACCGACTGGCAGGGCGACGGCCTGATCGGGGGCCTGTCAGCGAAGGGACTGGTGCGGGTCGAGTTCGACGGCACGTCCGCGCGCGAAGTCGAACGCTACGACATGGGCCAGCGCATCCGCGAAGTGGAGCAGGGCCCCGACGGTGACGTCTGGATCCTGGAGGACGAACGCAACGGAAGCGGTGGACGGCTGTTGCGGCTGTCGCCCCCGGCTGCGGCATCGGACGCGCCCGCCACGCCGTAGGCACGGCAGGCCCGCGATGCGGCAATGCCCGCCACCGGTGACTGGTGGCGGGCATCTTGCCGGTACGGGTCGATCAGAAGCTTCGGTTAATCCTCTTCTTCCGGCTCGGGCTGGTTGCCCGCGCCCGTCTCCAGCCAGGCGGCGAACTCGGACTGGCCGACGTGTCCATCGCCATCGGTATCCATTGACCCGAATCGCGCGCTGAATCGCGCATTCTCACGCGCTTCGGCACGGCTGACGCGCCCGTCGCCATCGGTGTCCAGCGCGACCCAGGCGTCGCCTTCGGTCTGCAACTCACCTCGAGGCACGGGAACACTGGGCGGTGGCGAGGCGTTCATGGCGTCGACCTCCGGATCGACCGGTACGGTGGCGTCCACCACCGGTGGCGGCGGAAGGTCGTCGGCGGCGTCGAAGGCCTGGGTGGTGCGGTCGGCCTGCCCGGCAGGCAGCGGCGCGGCGGCCAGCACCGAAGACAGCAGGGCCAGCGCAATGGCACCGGCCAGGAGGCGTGGGCGGGATGTTGAACGTTCCATGGCGTGCTCCCGGTTGGACTGGGTACGGCCGCCACGCGGATGCGCGACCGGGCGATGGTGTGCCGAAGACGCACGGTCCGGTTTGGGGGCCGCGGCCCTGCCCGGACCCGGCGCCGCGACGGCCACGACCAGCGTCGGCCCGCTGGCGTGTAGGGACCGTAAGCGCCTCCACCCCGCCACGTGGCGCCCATGTCCGCGAATCACTGGACCGGCAGATCCAGCAACTGGCGCTGCAGGTCGTGGAGGATGCCCAGGTCGGCGGGATCGAACCCCAGCGGGGCGCCGGCAGCCGGCTCCACGCCCCGGTAGCGACGCTTGAAGGCGCGGACCACCGCGTCGCGATCGCGCAGGTCGTACCCGATCGCCCGCAGCGCCAGCCACGGGTCGAATCCGTCCGGCGCGGGCCCATGGCCGGCGCGTGGCCACAGGCCGAACCCCGCCCCCGCCAGCCGCCGCCAGGGGAAGCGCGCACCCGGGTCCTGCTTGCGGGCGGGCGCGATGTCGCCATGCGCCAGCACCTGGTGCCCGGGGATGCCATGGCGCCGCGTGATGTCGCCCAGCAACGCAATCAACGTGTCGACCAGCGGCGCCGGGAAGGGCTCGCGGCCGTTGTTGTCCAGCTCGATGCCGATCGAGGCCGAATTCAGGTCACGCCAGCCACCCCAGCGCGAGGCACCCGCATGCCACGCGCGGTCGTCCTCCGACACCAGCTGGTACAGCGCACCGTCCCGTCCCACCAGGTAGTGGGCGCTGACCCGTCCATGCGGATTGCGCGTCTGCAGGGTTCGCAAGGCAGCCTGCGCGCTGTCCATGTGGGTATGGTGCAGGACGATGGCCTGCGGCCCGCGCGCGTCGTAGTTGGGCGAGCCGCGCCACTGCGCGAGGGGGTTGCGCGGCGACTGGGTCGCGCAGCCCGCCAGTGCCAGCAGGCACGCGGCCAGCAGCCACCGGCGCGCAGTCGAAAGCTCGACGGGTCCGGGAGAGCGATCGGGTTGGAACGTCATCCTGGCAGCGTACGCGACGCGCCATGCAGGAAAAGCGACACCCCGGAGGCCGGGGTGCCGGGGCGTGGTCGGCTCGCGCCCCCCACACCGGGGCGGCCTTATCGGGACGTCCTGCGGCATGTCGATGCAGGAGGTCGGTGGCTTGCGCGCGCGGACGGTGCGACGCTCTGGAACCCGTTGGCCCGATCGCAGACTCCCGGGAGACCGTGCATGACCACCCGTCGTTCGTCGCCGCGCCTGTTCGCCGCCTGCCTGCTGCTTGCGCTGGGGGTTGCCGGCTGCAATCGCTCCGGCCCTGCCGCCGCAGATCCCACTGAGGACGTCGCTGCCCCGGCCGCCGATACCGCGCAGACGGGGAGTGGCGTCGACGCAACCGATGCCCTGCAGCCCGGCTCCGATCCCTTCGACCGGACCTCGATTGCGCCCGCGGGCGGAGAGCCGGCGCGGCAGGTCCCTGACGTGGTTTACGTCCCGACCCCGCAGGCGGTGGTCGACGTGATGCTCGATATGGCCGACGTCGGCCCCGCCGACGTACTCGTCGACCTGGGTTCGGGAGACGGCCGCATTCCGATCACCGCGGCCCGGCGCTGGGGCACGCGCGGGGTCGGCATCGACATCGACCCCGACCGCATCCGCGAGGCCGACGCCGGCGCGCGCAAGGCCGGCGTGGCCGACAAGGTCGACTTCATCCAGGGCGACATGTTCGACGCCGACCTGTCCGATGCCACCGTGGTCACCCTGTACCTGCTGCCCCGGCTCAACCTGCGCCTGCGGCCGGCCCTGCTGGCACTCGATCCGGGCACCCGGATCGTCACCCACAACTACCACATGGGCGAATGGCAGCCCGAGGCGCAGCGCATCGTCGGCGATTCGGTCGTCTATGCCTGGACGGTCCCGGAGCGGACGCCGACCCTTGGCGACGACGTGGTTGATTGACGGCGCCTGCCCCTGCCCCGCGCGCGTTGTGACCCGGTTCGCAGACGCGCGCGGCGCGCAGGCGTCTGATGGCGCGACAGGGGGAGTCACCATGGAATACGGGGGAAGCGACCGGCGCGCATCGCCGGCTGCCGGATCGTCGGCCGCCGACCGGATCGAGCGCATCGCGCGCGGCCTGCTGGCGCTGGCGCTGCTGGCCGCGGTGGCTTGGGCCTGGGCCGGCCCGGGTAGCTGACGCCGGACGGCCGCCGCGAGCGGATTGCAGCGACACAGGCGTGCCGGGCAGCGGGTCAGGCGAGCCCCAGGCCGGCCTGGAAGCGCATGCGCAGTGTGGCGATTCCGTCCCCCGTCGCCAGCTGGTAGTGCGATGGGTCCGGGAAGCCCGTCCAGTCACCGCCCCACTCGACCCCGGCGCCCTTGCCGTGCTGCGCCGCGCTTGCGTAGGCGGCGGCATCGGTCACGTACCCGCCGGCGCCGGTGAACAGCCCGATGTCCCAGGCGATGCCGAAGTTGTGCGTGCTCTGCCCGCCGCGGGCACGCGTCACCACCGGACCGGGGTTGCCGTAGCGTCCCTGCCGGAACAAGGCATTCTGTTGCGCCCACGTGCGCGTGCCGGAAATGATGCGGGCCTGGAAGCCACCGTCCAGGATCCGGCGCAGGCTGGCACGGGCCGCCGCCTGCGCGGGCAGCGCCAGCGTGCCGATCGCGGCTTCGCTGCGCAGGTCGAACTCCCCCATGCGGGTGCGCAGTGCGCGGCTGCGCGACTGGAACCCCTGCCAGGCTGCCTCGGTGATTGGACCCCACAGCCCGTCGATAGCGCCGCGGTACAGGCCGTCGGCCGCCAGCAGCCGTTGCGTGAAAAGCACATCGTCTCGGAACAGCCGCTCGCTCATCGCCAGGCCTCGCCTGCCTTGTCTTGCAACGTGCAGTATCGGGCGCGCGCCGCGCAGGCGACGCGACGCGCCCCCCCCGCCGACCACACCGAGCCTCAGACATGCCCCACTGGTCCGAACTGATCCTGGATGTTCCCGACTTCCCCACACCAGGTGTCGACTTTCGCGACATCACCCCGCTGCTGGCCGATGGCGAAGGCTTCGCCGCCTGCATCGACGCCCTGGCCGACCCGTGGCGCGGCGTGGCCCTGGATGCCGTGCTGGGGATCGAGTCACGCGGCTTCATCCTGGGAGCCGCTTTGGCGCGGGCGCTGGGTACCGGCTTCGTGCCGTTGCGCAAGCCCGGCAAGCTGCCCCGGGCCACGCTGGCGGAGAACTACGCGCTGGAATACGGGCAGGATCGGCTGGAGATCCACGCCGACGCGCTCACGCCGGCGGCCCGGGTGCTGCTGGTCGACGACGTGCTCGCCACCGGCGGCACCCTCGCCGCCGGCCTGCAGCTGGCGCGGCGGCAGGGCGCGCACGTCATCGGCGCATCGCTGTTGCTGGAAGTGCCCGGCCTGGGCGGGCGCGGGCGTTGGGACCCGGACCTGCCGCTGGAGGTCGCCCTGGCCGCCTGCTGAGGCCCGCCGGGACGCCACCGGCCACCGCCCCGGTCAGCGCAGCCAGCCCCGCGTCGTGGCCTTGCGCGCATAGGCCCAGAGTACGCCCGCGATCACCAGCAGCAGCACCGGCATGGCCAGGCCGGCCACGCCATGGGCGGCCCATGCCGGCGTGGCCAGGAACGCGCCCAGTATCTGCACCACCAACGCCGCCAGCGACACCGCGAACAGCATCGCCGCCCAGCGCCTGCGAAGCAGCAGCGCGACCGCGCCCAGCACCCCGGCAACCACCGCAATGCCAAAGGCCATGTTCATCCAGGCGGGCGTGGCTTCATGCACCCGGCGCTGCGCGTCGGGCAGCGCGGCCAGCGCCTCCGGCGACAGGGTGACCTGCAGCACGAACATCGCCAGCCCCAGCAGGTTCCACAGCAGGGCAATGACGGCGATCAGCCAGTGGCTTGCGGGCAACGTCGCAGCGGTGGTCGTGTTCATCGGTGTCCTCCTGGGTACATCGCGCGGGTGGAAAACCTGCAACGGTATCGCGTGTGGCAGGGGCAAGGGTGCCGCCGACCGGTGCAGTGCGTTCGGCTCCCGGGCACCGGCCCGGGCGGCGGTCAGCCGGCGTCCAGCGCCTCGGCCAGCCCGGCGAGGTCCGCCTGCGACGGGCGCACCAGCCTCAATACTTCCTCGCCGTCGCGCAGCAGCACCAGCGTCGGCCACAGCTTGACCCGGAACGTCCGCCCCAACGGGCGGGCGCGCCCGTCCTCCACCTTGACGTGGCGCAGGTCGGCCAGATCGTCCAGCACCGCGCGCAAGGCCGGCTGAATCGCGATGCAGTGCCCGCACCACGGCGCGCCGAATTCCAGCACGGTGAGGCCCGGCCAGCCGTCGACATCGGCGCGCGCGGGCTCGTCCATCCGGTACTGGGTTTCGAAGGCCATGTCGGGCTCCCGGGGTCGAGTGCAGGCTACCTCGACCGGCTCAACGCCAGGTGGAGGGGCGACATCGCCGCGGCCTGCGAAGTGCGGCGCGACCTCGCCGGGCTACTGCCGCAGCGTCAGCCGGGTCAACTCGGTCGACTGCCTGTCCTTCAGGTGCTGGGTCTCGACCATCTCCATGCGCTCGACCCGGCCGGTGGCCACGTCCACGACATAGCGCACCTCCGTGGAGAAGTGCGCGCCGCCGCTGAGACCCTCCACTGCGCCGCGCAACTCCTCGGCGGACAGTGCCGCACCGAAGGTGGTGGAAACGAAGGCCTCGAGTGCCTTCGTGACGCCGGCCGGGTCGGGCTGCGACGTCCACTCCACGCCGACCCGGCCCGGCGCATCGTCCATTGGCTCCAGCAGCAGGGTGTGGCGGGCGGTGATATCGCCCGTGCCCAGCGGGTTGGCGTAGCTGTCTTCGAAGATGTAGCGCCGACCGGGCACAAGGCCTCCGTGGCTGATGAAGTTCAGCGCCGCCGGCGTGCTGGCCAGTTCGGGTTCGAGCACCTTGGGCGAGGAAAGCGCCTCGACCATGGTGGCCATCGCCTTGCGGTACTCGGCAACCTTCTCCTCGTCGACTGCACTGTCGCCCGCGCCAGCGGCGATGCCGGCCTCGATGGACCGCTCCAGCACTTCGCGGTACAGCGGTGCCACCGCCTCCAGGTTGGTGATCGCCCGGTAGGCGCCGTCCTCGTCCAGGGCTACGTCGAGTGCCAGGTCGCGGAACGATTCCACCGCCGCCTCCATCACCGATTCCATGGCTTCGGGCAGGCCCTCGCCGGTGAACCTGGGGTCACGACCCGTCCAGCGTTGCACCACGCCGCCGTCGCTGCCTTGCACGACGACGATTTCGGTCACGTCCGAGCCCACGATGCGGACCGTTGCACCGCCCTCGACCCGGCTGGATTCGTAGTGCTGGTCATAGACGAGCGTGGTGCCTACCGACCAGGGCGAGGGCCATGCCAGGGCGTCGCCGGCGGTCTTGTCGAACGCCTTGCGCCCGGCGGGGGCAGGACCGGCCGACTCGGCTGCCCAGCATGCGGGGGCCACCACCCCGAAAAGCAGCCCGACGGCCACGATCACGCCCGCGCTGGCCCGCAAGCCACGTCCTGTCTTCATCTCTGTTCGCCCTGTCGCCGCCTGCCGTGGCCGCAGACGGCGACGATAGGCGAATCGCGCTGCCGGTGCATCCCCCGTTCACGCTGGCACCGCCGGCCTCACCCGGATTTCAGGGCGTGGGGCCAGAATCACCCGGTACACCCACGAGGAGAACCCCCATGCAGAACATCAAGACATCCCCCCGCCTGTTGGCAGTGGCGCTGTGCGCCGGCCTTGGCCTCGCGGCAGTGGCTGCGCCGGCCGCCGCGCAGACCATCGGCTACAACGTCCGCACCGGTGATGTGTGGGTGGACAACCGGCTGGACGAGATCAACCGCTACGGCATGGAGTACCGCGAACCCTTCATCAACGAACTGGCGAGCAGCTACGGTGCGCCGCGTTCGCTGGTGCTGGACCTGCTGCAGCGCCGCAACTGGGCGCCGGCAGACGTCTATTACGCCTGCGCGATCGCAAATGCGACGGGCCTGCCATGCATCGACGTGGTCAACCGCCACGATCGCAACCCGCGCCAGGGCTGGGGCGTGCTGGCCCAGCAGATGGGCATCAAGCCGGGCTCGGCCGAGTTCCACGCGCTCAAGCGCGGCACCGTGGACACCTACGGCCGCTGGGGCCGGGAGATCTCGGTTGATCGCGACGTGCGGGTGGACTGGCCGAAGCGCCCTGACCGCGACCTGCGCAACGGCAAGGGCAATTCGCGCAACGACGGCCCCGGCCGCGGCGGTCCCCCGGCCCACGCCGGCGGCCCCGGCAAGGGCAAGCCCGACCAGGCCGGCGGCCCGGGGCGCGGCAACGACAAGGGCGGCCCGCCGGCAAGGGGCAACGATGGCAACAAGGGCAAAGGCAACGACAAGGGCAACGACAAGGGCAACGACAAGGGCAACGGAAAGGGCAACGGCAACGGCAAGGGCTGATCCTTTGCACCATCCCGCATGAAAAACGGCGACCCCAGGGTCGCCGTTTTTTCTTGCGTTGCTTGTCCTGCAGGGCTTCAGAATCGCCAGGCGGGGCCGCGTTCCCGCGGCCCGCCGGCGCCGGCACCTACTTCTGCATCACCACGGCCATCTGCGGCTTGGCCACCTTACCCAGCGCGACGGCCGACCAGTTGGTCATGCGGATGCACCCGTTGGACGCGGTCTTGCCGATCTTGGCCGGCTCTGGCGTTCCGTGGATGCCGTAGTGCTCCTTGGTCAGGTCGATCCAGATGGTGCCGACCGGATTGTTGGGACCTGGCGGAATCTCGGCCTTCTGCGCATCGGCGGACGTGCCTGCGATCAGCTCGGGGTCGAAATGCCAGACCGGGTTGCGTGCGACGCCGTTGACCTTCCAGTCGCCGATCGGCAACGGGAACTGCGCGCTGCCGGTGGTCACCGGGAACTGCGCCAGCACCTTGCCGGCGTCGTCCTGCAGCTGCAGCACGGAGTCGGACTCGTCGACCACGATGCGCGTGCCCTTGGGCAAGGTCTTGGCGCTTGCCACGTGCGGCACGGTGATGGTCTGGCCGGCCTTGAGTTCGACGCCGGGGTTGAACTCGGCGATCACTGCCGGGTTGGCGTGGAAGAGTTCACCGACCTTCTCTTCGACCGATTCGTACGGCAAGCCCTCTTGCTTGGCCATTTCCTCGACCTTGGCCGGGGTGTCGCGGAACGGGCCGGCGACATCGTCCTGGCTGAGCGTGTGCTCGACCAGGATCGGCGCGGTGTCCTCGTTGAGCTTGGCCCAGGTGGCCTCGTCGGGCGAGTCGCCCACGGTCAGGTCGTGCGCCCGCTGGTACGCGGCCAGCGCCCGCCGGGTGTTGGTGCCGCCCTTGCCATCGATCTCGCCCGGCGAGAAGTGCGCTCGCTCAAGCAGGACCTGCAGGCGCAAGGTGCTGTCGTCGGCCAGGTCGGCGTCGGCCGCGGCGGCCTTCGCAGGCGGCACGGGTTCGGCGTCCTCTTCTCCATCGGCATCGGCGTCGCCCTCGGGCGCGTCCTGCGCATTGCCGGCGGTATCGCCCGGTGCGACCGGCAGGGTGGACGACGAACCGCCCGGCGTGCCCGGCATGCCCGGTGCCTGGCCCGCGGCCACGGCGCCGGACGCATCGCCGGCGATGGGCTGGCCGTCACCGGCGACACGGGCATCCGCTACCGGATCCACCACGGCGGAGGTGGCGGCGTTGGTGGCCGGGTCGGCGTCGCACGCGACCAGCGCGGCGGGCAGCAGCGCGCACATGACGGCGCGTGCCAGCAGGTTCGTTGTCGGTCGGGTCATGGGGGGCATACCGGGTAAAGGTGAACCCGCATGGTCTGAAAACCGGCGCCGGCATGGCGTGAATCCGCCGCGTCGCACCTGAATCGCCGTTTCACTACGCCGGACGGCGGCACCCGGGACGGCGCCGCCGTCCCCGCGGCTGGTCAGCGCGCCGGGGGAGCGGTCGTGGGCGCGTGTTCCACCGCGTCGGCAGGGCCTGCAGCGGGCTGTTCGCCACCGGCCAGCCTGCGCAGCTTTGGCGCCACCATCGGCACGCTCAGCATGGTGCTGGCCACGGCCATCAGCAGCAGCGCGGTGAACATCGCATTGGTGATGATCAACCGGTCCAGCAGGATGTTGGCGAAGATGATCATGATCAGCGCCTTGGTCTGCAGCAGCCAGCCGATCACCGCTGCCTCGCCCGGGCGCCAGCCCAGCAGGCGTCCGGCGATGTGCACGCCGGCCAGCTTGCCGGCCACCGCCGCCACCAGCAGCGCGCCCGCGGCCAGGAACACCGCGCCGCCACCGACCGACCACGCGGTCTTCAGTCCCGTGCTGAGGAAGAACACCGGCATGATCACCAGCAACACGTGGTGGCGCAGGCGGTCCATGGATTCCTGGTCGAACCATTCGGCGTCCATCACCACCCCGGCCAGGAACGCGCCCACCATGTAGTGCAGGCCCGCCCAGTCCGCGCCCAGTGCGCAGACCGCAAGCCATACCAGCGAGACGTACCAGCGGTCGGACCCGGGCAGCCGGGGCATCAGCCGGCGGAAGCCCGCGCACACGATGGCGAAGACGACCAGGAACGCGGCCTGGCGGCCTATGCGCTCCCAGTCCATCAGGACCAGCGCCAGCACGCCCCAGATGGCGATGTCATCGAGGCTGGCGTAGCGCAGGATCCGCTGGCCCAGCGGGGCCCGCAGCATGTCGAGCTTTTCCATCAGCAGGATCAGAATCGGCAGCGCCGTCACCGCGCACGCCATGCCCACGCCGACCACGAACTGCCAGGGCTGGCCCTGCGACCCCAGCCAGCCGGGCCACGCCAGCAGCGCAACAGCCACCACCGCGCCGCACAGCAGCGGCAGCGTCAACGCCAGCCCTGCGGTAATGCCGCTCTCGCGCCGGTACTTCCAGGCCTGGCGCAGGTCCAGTTCCACGCCGGCGATCATCACGAACAGCATCACCGCCCACCACGCGATGCCATTGAGCGCCTGCACCACGTCGGGGGTGAACACGAAGGCGTAGTAGTCGGGGTAGACCTTGCCCAGCACGCCCGGGCCCAACAGGATGCCGGCGATGATCTGCACCACCACCAGTGGCGCGACGTAGTCCATGCGCCCGAGTCGCCAGACCAGGTAGGGCACCGCGAAGATGATCGCCATCGCGACCAGGAACAGCTCGGTAGTGGTGATGGCGTGCGGCACGCAACTCTCCCTGGGTGGCCGGCCCCTTCCACGGGGCAGGCGAGCTTGGCCGCTGGCGCTGCGGAAAGGAAGCCTGTCGCGCGCCGGGCCGCATGGCCTCGGCCCCCGGCCCTGGTCGGTCAGCCCTCCAGGATGAGCACGAACCAGACGGCGGTGAACATCAGCGGCGTGAGCAGGTCGAGCTTCAAGCGGGTTTCACGCCAGTTGGTCCGGATGCCGAAGACCTCGTTGGTCGCCGTACGGGCCGCACGGTTTTTCACGTATGTCCCTTCGCTGCACAGTCCGTCCCGCTGCGACGGCGGCAGCGAAGCGGCGAATTTGTAGTAGTCGACGATGCGATGGCGCGCGCGGACCGCGGGGAACCACATCATCCAGATCATCACCAGGCCGAAGAAGGCCACGGACAGCAGGATCAGCCGCTCCTTGCCGACCATGATGGCGCCCACCGCCAGCAGGAAGGACTGGGAGGAAATGAACAGGGATCGATAGGACTGGAGCAGCGATTCGTTGATGCTCCAGCGGTCAAGGTCGGCCATCGGTGGCTCCATCGGAAGTGCCACGCATGCTAGCGCGGCGGCACCGATCGTTCCCCAAGTCAGCCACGCGCAAGGCCGGGGCGACCTGCCGCAGCGACAACGCAGTCGTTCGTCCACGTCGTCGCCCTCGGCGCGCGCCCCCATGCGCGTCCTTCACGGCCGATTGCCTCGAATGCCGCCATGCACCCAAGACTCCTCGCCGTCCTTGCCACCGGCTGCGCGCTCGCGCTGGCGGGCTGTGTCCAGCCCACACGGGAGCCTGCGCCGGCGCCAGTGCCCGTGGTCGTCGACACGCCCGTGCAGCTCACGGTCCATGCCGGCATGAACGACACCTGGAACGCCGTCGGCCAGTTGCTGGTGGCCATGCCCGGGGTCACCTGGGAGGGGCGCTCGCAGATGATGGGCTTGAATGCGATCCGCTACCGGGGTGAAGAATTGATGGTCATCGCCCGCGCGGTACCGGTCACCACATCGGTCCAGACCGTGACCACCGAAGTCACCGTGGTGACAACGGCCGGCAGCAGGGTCCATGGTGCCGCCGCCACCGACCTCCTGGCGCGGCTGGAGCGGGCGCTGCCGGCGGAAATCGAGCGCGTGCAGGCGGGCCTGGCGGCGCAGGAGTCCGACAGGCAGAAGGTCGGGCGCAAGTGATAGCGGACCACCTCCCTGCGCGGGCGCCTGGGCGCGACCGCAGAGCAGGAGTGGCGGCAGCCAGTGCCGCGCGTGCCGCCGTTTGGCCCAGGACGGACATCCAACCACCACGCGCCGATGGCCGGTCCGCGCCGGACTGCGCCGCTAGTCCGCCATTGGATGCGGGCCGTCCAGGTACGCGGCGGCACCGCTGACGTCGCGCGAGACCTGATCCAGGTCCACCGGACGCATCAGCACCCCGTCCACGAGCAGCGGCGACTGGAAGCTGGTCTGGGAGCGCGAACTGCTGCCCGTTGCCTTCACCAGGGTATCGAATACCAGCGACCCGTTCTCACGGGTGGCAGGCACCAGCGACACCTCGACGCTGCTGCCGTCGGAAAGCGAAAGCGTGCGAGTGACCGGGCCGGTGAACGCATCCCCCGCCTGCAGCGGGCGGCAGCCTTCCCAGGCCTGCAGCGCGTAGCGCCTCGCCGCGGTGCCGGCAGCGGGTGCATGGGCGTTTGCGTTTGCGTTTGCGTTTGCGTTGGCGGGTGCGGGTGCGGGTGCGGTTGCGGACGGGGCGCCGGTCTCGGTATCAGTGCGGGTGTCGGCGCGGTTGCCCGCCCACCAGGTCGCCAGCGCGGCGCCTGCGGCAAACAACATCAGTCCAATCAATGCCTGCTTCATCTGTTGCGATTCCTTATAGAGGTGTGAAAGGAGTAACCCGGGCGGCGGGTGCCGCACCCGCTAGACGGGTGTCGCGGGTCGATCGTGACCGGTGCGATGGCGATGCCACTAGGGCGACGTGGGATGGGCTCGGGACCCGCCCGTGGGGTAGTCGGTCGCCCATCCCTGCAGCGCGGCCGATCGTGCGTGCATACGTCCGGCCTCGCTGCACCACTCTCGCCCTGGAAGGCACGCTTGAATCAGCAGAGCGATCCACGCAGGACCATGGGCAAGCGACTCCGGGCGCCCGCCCGCACCGCTACGGCGTCGCGCCCGGAGTGTCGTCGGCCAATTGCCCGCATCCATCGACGCGCCCGGCAAGCGCAACGGCATCGCTCCCCGTGGTCAGCGTCCTGCCAGCCAGGATGAACGGCAGGGGATCGCTGCGTCCGCGCCAGACGGCAAACCCGCAGGAGACCCCGACCTTGCCCTCATAGCGACCGGACCTGAGCCCCAGCAGTTCCAGACCCGGCGGATTGCCCAGTCGCGTGGCGACGACCCGCCTCGTTCCCATCCTCCGGCCCTGCGATCCGCCACCGGCGTCGAGGCTGGCAGGCGCTTCAAGCTGCGCAGGCCGCGGTTCGTCCACGCCGCTGGTCTCCCGCGAAGGCAACGCCTGCCGGGAAGAGACCAATAAAAAGGTCGTCGCTGCAAGCGCAGCGACGACCAGCAAGACCAGCAGGCTTCTCTTCCACATCGGCGAATCGCCGATGGTCGCCTGCTCAGTAATTCCCCAGCCCCGCATCGCAGTTGCGGGTATTCAGCGTCACCCGCAGGTAGTTGTCGAAACAGCTCGAAGTGGCGTCGTCGGCATGGATGCCCACTTCGTTCGGCGCGCCCACGCCGACGATATGGTTGTCAGCCAGGCGATTGTGCTGGCCCTTGATGTACATGCCGTATGCCGGCTTGCCGGCGGCCGGGGACGTGCCGACGATGCCGTTGTCGAGGAAGGCGCTTACCAGCGAGTTGTCGCTGAAGATGCCGTAGGCCGCGCTGAAGGGCGAATTGGTCCCGGCGACGTAGTTGCCGCGCACCACGTGCAGGCGGAACCCGTTTGCGGACCCGCCAACCCGGATGCCGATCGCATAGGTGCCGGCCTGTCCGCCGATGTCATATACGCGGTTGCCGGTGATCTCCAGGGCGCTGCCATAGGCGCGGATGCCGTGGAGGAAGGGGCCGGCGATGTAATTGTCCTGGATCGTGCTGTAGTAGCTGGTATTCGCCCCGGAATTGATCTGGAACAGGTCGATGCCGTTGGTGAAGCCCCCCATGACCCGGCAGTTCTTGACCGTGATGCCATTGCGCGAGTTGGCGTGGATCCCGGCCGAACTGCCGTTGTTGGCGGTGGATGTGTTCTTGATGGCGTGGCCATCGCAATCCAGAGTTACATCGTTGCTTGCGATGGTGATCGCGTTGCCGGCATTGAGGTTGACCGTATGGTTGGCGACCAGGCAGTACTTGCCCGGTGTGCCGATCGTGGCCGGAAGGCTGGAGATGGGCGTGCAGTTCTCTGCCGCCGCGGACATCGGCGCCAATACGACGGCCGCCAGCAATAGACTGGTGATTCTCATGTGTTCCCCCTGGTGATTGGTGACGCGCAGGCGTCCTGCGCGAGCTTATTCAGGGTCCGCGGGGGTGTCAATCAGCGGACCGCACCGGCCTTCGCATGGGTTTTTCGACCCTGTCGGCCGATGCCTGCCGAGGTTCGGCTTGGACACGGCCGCTCCGATCCTGTCGGCCAATCCCGTTGGCCCAGTCCGGTCGGTTCTAGCGGTTCGCCTCGTCGCCACGCACCCGCAGCGTGAGGCCACGCAGGAAGTAGCGCAGCAGCTGGTCGCCGCACAGGCGGAAGTTCTTGTGGCCCGGCTGGCGGAACAGCGCCGACAGTTCGGGCTTGGTGACCGGGCGCCCCGCGGACTCGAACACCTCCACCATGTCCACGTCCTTCAGCTCGAACGCGACGCGCAGCTTCTTGAGCACCACGTTGTTGTTCACCCGCTTCTCCGGCGGGCGCGGCGGTGCGTCGGTGCGGCCGCGGCAATGGATCACCAGGCCATCGAGGAACAGCCCGAGCAGGCGGTCGTCGAACGGCGCGAAGCCGGGCTCGTCCTCCCTGCGCAGGAACGCCTGCACGTCGTGCTTGTCCAGCACGGCGTCGGCATCGGCCAGCTGCACGATGTCGGCGACGTGGCCGTCGCCCAGGTCCAGCATGTAGCGCACGCTGCGCAGTACGTCGTTGTTGATCATGGGGTCCAGGGGGCGCGTCGGGGGGGGTGCGCAGGATACGCGGAGGCGGCACCCGGGGCCGGGCCGCCTGCACGTTGGCCGGCCCCCCGGCGGCGGTCAGAGCGTCTCGTAGATCGAGCGCACCAGCTGCTCGGGCTTGATGAAGCCCTGGCCCATCGCCTCGTCGGTGGCCGCCGTGGGCTTGGCGGCGATGACCTCCTCCAGCGACTGGCCCTCGGCCTTCATGGCCGCGATGCGGTCGCGGTAGCCGCGCAGCAGCGCGCCGTACGCGGCCAGGCCGGCGCGGTCGGTGCGCTCGCCGTGGCCGGGGACCACGATGGTGTCCGCGTCGGCCAGCTCCAGCCCCCGGTGCACGGCCACCAGCACGCCGTCGACGTCGCCGCCCGAGGCGCTGTCGATGAAGGGATAGCTGCCGTGGAAGAAGGTGTCGCCCATGTGCAGCACGTTGGCGCGCTCGAACTTCACCAGCGCGTCGCCGTCGGTGTGGGCGTCGGCGACGTGCACCACGCGCACGGTGTCGCCGTTGAGGTGCAGGGTGACGCCCTCGGTGAAGGTCACCACCGGCAACGCGCCCTCGGGCGAAGGCTCGCCGCGCGGCTTCATGTCGGCGGTGAACTGCTGGGTGCTCATGCGCTTGCGCACGTTGTCGTGCGCCACGATGACCGCGCCGGTGGCGCCGAACGCCTCGTTGCCGCCAGTGTGGTCGCCGTGCCAGTGGGTGTTGATGACGAAGCGCACCGGCCGGTCGTCGATGGCCTTGAGCGCGGCGCGGATCTTGTCGTTGAGCGGCGCGTACTGGTCGTCGACCAGGAAGGTGCCGTCGTCGCCCACGCTGGCGACCATGTTGCCGCCGACGCCTTCCAGCAGGTGCGTACCCATCCGCAGCGGGGTGGATTCGATCTCGACCTTGGACCAGTCGCGCTGCTGCGCGCCGGCCAGGGTCGAGGCGCCCAGCAGGGCGAGGGTGATGGCGAGGCGCAGGCGCATGGCAGCTCCGGGGTCGGGGTGGGATAGGCGATGGTGGACCGGGGGGTAGGGGGTCGCAAGCGGGTTGGCGGGACGGTGTGTCCGGGGCTCGCCGTGTCCTGTTCGGGTGGCGCCCATGGATTCAAGCGAGCGACGCGACGGCCGTGCCCGCTGCGACCAGAAGCGCCGCCGCTGCCGTCCCCAGGGCCCAACGTGCGTAGCGCAACGCCTTGCCGGCGCCGTCGGCTTCTCCTTGCACGTCCGCCGGGTGCACAGCGGGCGCCGCCTCCACCCTCGTGCGGAGCAGTTCGAGCACGCGGCGGACCGTCTCCTCGTCGAAGTGGTAGGGGTCAAAGGTCGCCATCCCGCGCTGCCCGAGCAATTCCTTCATCGGCGCGTCGAGTGGCACGTACTTCATCGACCAGCTCTCGAAGCCGCTGTGGTCGATCGGCCGGCGCGAGAGCACCTTGAGGTCGCTGTGCCGCGGATCCTCCAGCAGCGCCGCGTAAAGCCGGTCGACCTCGTCGCTCTCTCCTTCCAGGCACTGGAAGAAGCAGCCGTCGCCAAAATACAGGGCACCGACAAGCCCGCGCCGCGCGTTGTTGATCCGGGACTGCGCGAGGATTCGCGCAACCGTTGGCTCGATCCCCCGTTCGGCCGGAAACGGCTTGAAGGTCGAACGGCTGATGTAGACGATCTGGACCAGATTGGACACGGTGAACCTCCAGGTGGGGACGATCCGGACGACTCGCGCACGCATGGGCAAGCCGCCCGGCGGGCAATGCATCCGATACGACGCCGCTGGCGGTCCGGATGCAGCGGCTCGGGGCGAACCGGCCCGGCGTTGCCCGTCTTTGTGACCTATCGCCTGGACCTGCTATCCGCGGGATAGAGCGTCCCCACGGCCATGTCCAGGACTACTGCGTCCGTCGGTGCCGGGGCGGTGCAGCGGCCCTCGCCACCTGCGCGCCACCTCGCCTCGTCTGCTCCTCCGGGCGCGACAGGGTACGGTGCGCACCGTAAGAACCTGACCCCGATCCCGGACCCCCGATCCCCGAACAGGCGACCAGGACATCGGTCATCGGGCCGGTCGCCAAGTCGTTGGCCGGCAGGCACACGCGAGAATCACCGGTTTTTGACGTGCATTGATCGCTCGCCCACCCTGTTTCCGGCCAGACCAGCAACCCGCCAACCGGGGCCCACCCCAGTCACCCAGGAGAGGAATCCACACGTGCCCACGCTTGTCCTGTTCGTCATCGGCCTCATTGCCCTGGTGCTCGGGGCGGAGCTTCTCGTGCGCGGTGCCTCGCGGCTGGCGTTGTCGCTGGGCATATCGCCCCTGGTCGTGGGCCTGACGATCGTCGCGATCGGCACCAGCTCGCCGGAGGTCGCGGTGTCGGTCGGCGCGGCCATCGACGGGCAGACGGACATCGCGGTGGGCAACGTGGTGGGCAGCAACATCTTCAACATCCTGCTGATCCTGGGCGTTTCGGCGCTGATCATCCCGCTGCTGGTGAATGCCCAGATCGTGCGGCAGGAGGTGCCGATCATGATCGGTGCGTCGTTGCTGCTGCTGACCTTCGGCCTCGACGGCCGCATCGGCCGGCTGGAGGCCGGCGCGCTGCTCGCGCTGCTGGTGGCGTACGTGGTGTTCCTGATCGTGCAGTCGCGGCGCGAGCAGCAAAACGCCGCGCTGGCGGCGGCCGTGGCCGGCACCGCACCGAGCGCCGACACGGGCAAGCGCAACCTACCGCTGCAGTTGCTGCTGATCGCCGCCGGGCTCGGGCTGCTGGTGTTGGGCTCGAGCTGGCTGGTGGATGCATCCACCGAGCTGGCCCGGGCCATCGGCGTCAGCGACCTGGTGATCGGCCTGACCATCGTTGCGGCAGGCACCTCGATGCCGGAGGTCGCCACCTCGGTCATGGCGGCCATCCGCAAGGAGCGGGACATCGCCATCGGCAACGTCGTCGGCAGCAATATCTTCAACATCCTGGGCTGCCTGGGCTTGGCGGGCGTGGTGTCCTCCAGCGGGCTGCCGCTGGCGCCGTCGGTGCTCAACTTCGACCTTTGGGTGATGCTCGCGGTGGCCTTCGCGTGCCTGCCGGTCTTCCTCACCGGGCGCACCATCGCCCGCTGGGAGGGCGCGGTGTTCATCTTCTACTACGTCGCCTACGTGGCCTACCTCATCCTCGCCGCGCAGGAGCACGACGCGCTGGGGGCCTTCAGTGGGGCGATGCTCGGCTTCGTGGTGCCGATCACGGTGGTCACGCTGGTGGTGAGTGTGTCGCGTCCCGCGGTGGTGCGGCGGGAGTAGCGGACGCCTCACGCTGCCGGCAGACCGCGACGATGCCGACCTTGGGAGTTGCCAGCCGGCGAGGCATACGAGAAAGCGCCGGATCACCCAGCCGGCGTGCCTGCCAAAGTGGGACGTCAGCGCCTCGAGGCTGTGGAAGTGAACCTGACCGCGATGGTTTCGACCCCGCTCGGGTGTGGCCGCGGCCTGTTCGCTCATTGGAGCTTTCGGCCTGGCGGCCGAGTTCATTTCTTTTGCTGGCCCAAAAGATACGGAACCAAAGAAAAGGCCTTCCCCGACAGGTCAGACACCTCGCGTGCGGAGGCGCGGGGATTTCCCGACTCGCCTTTGTCCGCTTCGCGGCCAAAGTCCGGCCCGCGCTTGCGGCGCGGGCGTTCGTTCGGTGCGCGAGCCGATGGCTCGCAAGCGCACCTCCTCACCCATGGCTCGGTCGGGAAACGGCGGGCGTCCTGCCCGCCGCCCTACGGGTCTGGGGCAGACCACCCAGGCGTCATTCCCGCTAAGGCGAGAGTCCAGTGCTCAAAGCGGTGGAAGTGAACCTGACCCCGTCGCTCCGGAAAGTCGACTCTGACCCCTGTTCTTGATTGCCGCGATGTGATGCATGACAACCCCGGGTGCGCTGCACTTACCCGGGCTACGCTGGCTGCCTACTGTGTTCGGAAGAGTTCATAGTTGCCCAGTACCCGGAAGTCTTTTGGTTCAACCATGCTCGCCGTCCGGGGAGTCACAATTACGCTTCCGCTCACTTGAACAAGCTGTTTGTTCTCGTGTGCATGAATTGCCGTTGCATAGTCCTCAGTACCTAGTGGAATTCCAACACTGCGTTGTGCCCCATTGGTAAGAGTTGTAGCCAGATGGATTAGCCCCGCCTCTTGCTCTGCGCGGCGCGTTAAGCGCTCGACCACACCAACGACAGTTACGTCCGTTAACGTGTATGTCTGACGAAAATAGTCAGCGGCTGCTTGTAGATACGGCTGCTGGTCCGGTGTGAAGGTGACCGAGGTGCGCGGCGATTTCGTTAGCTGATCCACGGAATCCGTGCTAAGCGAAATTTCGACGGTTCGCGACCTGTCCTTGCCTGAGAACTGCGCTACTGCTTCGCAAAGGTTCGCGCTCGCGCCACGTGCGAACGCAAGCTCGAAAGCGATTGGGTTGCCCGCTTCGCTGTAATGCTGGATGGCCTCGTTCAGCCCGAGTAGCGCAGACCCGAGGGTCTGAGTAGCTATTCGCGCAAAGCCCCGCGGCTGATCTTCTCGTGTCGACTCTTTACAGTAAACGTGGATCACATAACTGCCATGTGTCGTCTGGCCGAGTCGCGCGCTCTGCAGTAGTGCGGCTACGGCAGCGGCGGGACGACCTAGATAGAGGGGGCGCTTCTCGAGAGCCGCCGACGCTGCCGCAGATAGAAGTTCTCTTGCGTTCTTGTTGAGTGCAATTCCATCCTCAAGCGGAATGCTTCCGTCCTTTACGTCGGGATGGGAAACGCGAATCGACACTGCGTTCTCGGTCGTGTCGCGGATGTCTTGGGTGAGTTCACTAGCCGTTGCCCCTTTGCTGGCGGCGAGCTTGCGTAGCGCCTCGTGCAGCAGGAATTCCTTGTCACTAGCCTGTTCTGTCGGAAGTAATACCTCGCCACCTTCTTGCGAAGCGTACCTCCACACTTCTACAAAGCCGTTAGGAGCCGCTATGAGCGACCAGGCTTGCGCGATCAAGTAATCACGAAGTTGCCTTAGCGTGATCCTGCTCATGGATCCCTCAGGTCGCTTGCAAGCGACAGAAGGTAGGTCAATGAGGTTCCGGTCAAGCGGTTGCTGAGGGGCAAGCTGACTGTGATGGTCTCTTGTTCTACTGCTGGCAGTCCTTTCAACGAGGCCCAGTAGCACCCCGACCGAAGCAGCATCCCGTCATCAATATGTTGCGACCAATCATCGCAAGACTCGGGAACTTCTAACAAGGCCAAGTACCGCGGACAGCCAACGCGAACGTCCCGAAGATCGTC
Organism: Novilysobacter viscosus; assembly: GCF_046600715.1. NCBI lineage: Bacteria > Pseudomonadati > Pseudomonadota > Gammaproteobacteria > Lysobacterales > Lysobacteraceae > Novilysobacter > Novilysobacter viscosus. The sequence continues at coordinate 118,080 of NZ_JBJMAV010000005.1, read as the reverse complement.
ATAGTTCTTGCGCTTCAGTGGAAAGCGAATGACGCCCCCCACCCTGAGTAGTAGGTGGGTGCACTTCAGCTGGAAGCTGATCTGTGGATCACGGATTAGACCGCCGAAATCCCTTCCAAAGAAGGCGATGTCGACGCTGTCGTTATCCACACTTGGAGTTGCGGAGTTGATGCCAGCCTGTGCAGCCAGTGCACCGACATACGCTCGGTTGAACTGCTCTTTGCGTGCAGTGATATGCATCGACGTAGACAGACCCCTGTTGCGCCAAGTCCTTGCGGCGGTGACTTGGCCTCTACGAAGCGCCGAAAGGCGAGCGCGTGGAAGTGCACTCACGATGGCCTTCACCCCAATGCTGGACTGTAGCGGATCGTCTGCAGGATGAGTTGCTGAGAGTGAGACTGCAGCTAGCGGTTCGTGCGTGATTCGCTGTCAAAAAGAAAGCCGGCACTGGGCCGGCTTTCTCGAATTACCTTATAGATCAAGGGTCTTATTGATGGGCGGCGCAGGGATCGGACGTGCGACCCTTGCCCTGTGAAGGCGAGACTTCTAACTCACCCGCACTTCGAATACCCACAATTCAAGCAAGTAGCACACCCATCCATCACCACAACGGCCTTCGTACTGCACTTGTGGCACATGGTCGCGCTGGGCGGGAAGGCGACGCCGCCATCCCCGGTGACTTCCACGTCTTCCTGGCGCGCGTCACCGCGCACCTTCGGCTCCGGGAACAGCTCCCCGCTGGCGTCGTCGCCGGCGGGGACGCCTACTTCAGAGTTTTTTTTTGAGTCCAGCGCGGCGAACGCGGCGCGCTTCTCGGCGATCAGCGCGCGCTGGGCATCGCTCATTTCCGGGTCGTGCATCATGCCGATCGACTTGAGGTGGTCCTCGACGATGCTGCCCAGCTCGGCGACCAGGGACGGCATGTACACGCCGCCGGCCTTGAAGTAGCCGCCCTTGGGGTCGAACACGGCCTTCATCTCGTCGACCACGAAGGTCACGTCGCCGCCCTTGCGGAACACCGCGCTCATGATGCGCGTCAGCGCCACGATCCACTGGAAGTGGTCCATGTTCTTGGAGTTGATGAAGATCTCGAACGGGCGGCGGTGTTCGTGTTCGGTGCCGGCGTTGAGCACGATGTCGTTGATGGTCACGTACAGCGCGTGCTCGAACAGCGGCGACTTGATCTTGTAGGTGGAGCCGATCAGCACCTCGGGGCGCTCGATCTTCTCGTGCATCTGGATGACGTTGGCCTTGGGCTGGGCGGCTTCGGCGGCCTGGCGGCTGACGGCCTCGGCGGCCTGCTTGGCACGCTCTTCCGGGGTGACGACGCTGTAGCCCTTGATTTTCTGGTCGATCTTGACGGCCATCGGCCCTGCTCCTGGTGCGGTGGTGCGTGGTGTGCTGCGGGTGGTGTCGGCCGGGCCGGGCCCGGGCCGCCCGCCCCGGGTCACGGGGAGGGCGGGTGGTGCGGTGCCGGATCAGCGCGTCGCGGACGACGTCTTGCGTGCGGACTTGCGTGCGGCCGGTCGCTTGGCGGCGGCCTTGCGGACCGGTGCCTTGGCAACGGTCTTGCGCGGGGCGGCCTTCTTGCTGGCGACCTTGCGTGCAGGCGCCTTCTTGCTCACGGCCTTCTTGCTGGCAACCTTCTTGCTGGCGGTCTTCTTGCTGGCGACCTTCTTGCCTGCGGTCTTGCGGGTCGCCGTCTTGCTGGTCGCGGACTTCTTGGCCGGCGACGTGCGCGCGCGGGTGGCCGCGGCCTTCTTGGCGGCGGTGGAGCGCACCGCTGCCTTCTTGGCCCGGGTGGCGGCGGCCTTCTTGCCAGCGGTCTTGCGCACGGCGGTCTTCTTGGCCGCGGCCGTCTTCCTGGCGGCCTTGGCGGTGGTCTTGCGCACCGAGGTCGCGGCCTTCTTGGTCGCGGACTTGGTCGCCTTCTTCACCGTGGTGGCCTTGCGGGTGGCCGCGCCCTTCTTGGCCGTCGCCTTCTTGGCGGTGGCTGCCTTCTTGGCGGCGGTCTTGCGCTTGAGCGTGCCGGCTTCCTTCTTGGCATTGGCGCTGGCGGCGGCGAGCTTCTTCTTGGCGGTGCCGACCGCCTTCTTGGCGGACTTGCGTGCGTTCTTTGCAGTCTTCTGGGCCGACTTGAGCGCGCCCTCGGCGGTGCTGGCGATCACGCCGCCCACGTTGATGGCGGTTTCTTTGACGTTCTCGGCGGCCTGAGACAGGGACGCCGTCACTCCATTGCCGTTGCTCATGAGCCCTCCTAACGGGCGTAAAAAGTGGCGTTGCAATAGTGGAGGTTGTTCCACGGAGCGATGCTATACCTGCTGCGCGCGCAAAACACAGTGAACCGACGTTGTCGTCGACCGCCTGCAAGCCTTGGCGCACGGGCCGTTTCGATGTCCGCCGACCCGGCCCGGGGTCGGCGCGGGGCGGTACGGCCGCCCCCGCCGCGATGCGCCGCGCGTGCGGCGGCACCGGTCAGAACTTGCCGTAGTAGCCCTCTTTGAGCGCGTCGAACAGGTTGGCGGCGGTGTGCATCTCGCCGTCGTACTCGATCTGTTCGTTGCCCTTGACCTCGACCACCGCGCCGTCCTCGAGCTCGAAGCGGTAGGTGGTGTTCTCCAGGTCCGCCTCCTTGACCAGCACGCCCTGGAAGGCGGCCGGGTTGAAGCGGAACGTGGTGCAGCCCTTCAGGCCCTGCGCGTGGGCGTAGGTGTAGATGTCCTTGAAGTCCTCGTACGGGTAGTCGGTCGGGACGTTGGCGGTCTTGGAGATCGAGCTGTCGACCCACTTCTGCGCGGCGGCCTGCACGTCCACGTGCGCCTTGGGGGTGATGTCGTCGGCGCTGATGAAGTAGTCCGGCAGGCGCGCGGCATCGTCGTCGGAGTACGGCATCGCCCTGGGGTTGACCAGCTCGCGGTAGGCCAGCAGCTCGAAGGAGAAGACGTCGACCTTTTCCTTGGACTTCTTGCCTTCGCGGATCACGTTGCGGCTGTAGTGGTGCGCGAAGGACGGCTCGATGCCGTTGGAGGCGTTGTTGGCCAGCGACAGCGAGATGGTGCCGGTGGGGGCGATGGAGCTGTGGTGGGTGAAGCGCGCCCCGACTTCGGCCAGCTCGGCGGCAAGCTCCGGCGCGGCCTCGGCCACGCGCTGCATGTAGCGCGAGTATTTGGCGTGCAGCACGCGGCCCTTGATCGCCTGGCCCAGCTTCCAGCCGTCGGCCTTCATCTCCGGGCGCTTGCGCAGCATCTCGGCGGTGACCTCGAACTCCTCTTCCATGATCGGCGCGGGGCCCTTTTCGCGGGCCAGCTCCAGCCCGGTTTCCCAGCCGGCGATCGCCATCTCGCGGGCGATGCGCTCGGTGAACTCGCACGAGGCGGCCTCGCCGTACTTCATGCGCATCATCGTCAGGGTGCTGCCCAGCCCGAGGAAGCCCATGCCATGGCGGCGCTTGCGAATGATCTCGTCGCGCTGCTGCTGCAGCGGCAGGCCGTTGACCTCGACCACGTTGTCGAGCATGCGGGTGAACACGCGCACCACTTCCTTGTACTCGTCCCAGTCGAACGTGGCCTGTTCGGTGAAGGGGTTGCGCACGAACTTGGTCAGGTTGACCGAGCCCAGCAGGCAGGCGCCGTAGGGCGGCAGCGGCTGCTCGCCGCACGGGTTGGTGGCGCGGATCGCCTCGCACCACCAGTTGTTGTTCATCTCGTTGACGCGGTCGATCAGGATGAAGCCCGGCTCGGCGTAGTCGTACGTCGAGACCATGATCATGTCCCACAGGTGCCGGGCGCGGATCTGGCCGTAGACCCTGCAGGCGACCAGGCCGTCCTCGCGGCTGACGTAGTTGCGGTGGGTCGGCCATTCGCGCCACACCACCTGCCCGGCATCGTCCAGGTCGACGTCGCCCTTTTCCTTGATGTTGAGCGGGAACACCAGCGGCCAGTCGCTGTCGTTGGCCACCGCTTCCATGAAGCCGTCGGTGATCAGCAGTGACAGGTTGAACTGGCGCAGGCGGCCGTCCTCGCGCTTGGCGCGGATGAAGTCCTTCACGTCCGGGTGGGAGACGTCGAAGGTGCCCATCTGAGCGCCGCGGCGGCCACCGGCCGAGGACACGGTGAAACACATCTTGTCGTAGATATCCATGAAGGACATCGGGCCGGAGGTATACGCGCCGGCGCCGGCGACGAACGCGCCGCGCGGCCGCAGGGTGCTGAATTCGTAACCGATGCCGCAGCCGGCCTTGAGCGTCAGGCCGGCCTCGTGGACCTTGTCCAGGATGCCGTCCATCGAATCCTCGATGGTGCCCGACACCGTGCAGTTGATCGTGGAGGTCGCAGGCTTGTGCTCCAGCGCGCCGGCGTTGGACGTGATGCGGCCGGCGGGGATCGCACCGCGGCGCAGGGCCCAGGTGAAGCGCTCCATCCAGTACTGCTGCAGCTCGGCGGTGGACTCGGCCCCGGACAACGCCTTGGCGACGCGGCGGTAGGTGGCGTCGATGTCGGCGTCCACCGCCTCGCCGGTCTTGGTCTTCAGGCGGTACTTCTTGTCCCAGATGTCCATCGACGCGGGCTGCAACGCGATGTCCCTGTCCATTGCCTTCTTGACCGCCTCGAGGCGCACCGTGCTCATGCTTGTGTTGTCTCCCTTGGGGATCCGGTCACGTGGGGCTGCCGGGTCCGATTCCTGGTGGTGTGTTCTTGTTGTATGTGTTGCGGGTTGTGTGTTGCTGGCAACGCTCCTGCCACCGCCGGCGCGAAGGGCCTGCCCGCGCCGCGGGTGCGTCGCGTCGTGCCGGTCGTGTCGTCGTTGCGCCTGTGGCCTGTCCGCCCCCGTTCCGCACCCCGTCCCCGGTGGCAGCGCGCTCGGTGGCTGCCATCGCCCGGAAACCTTGCAACCCGGGTAAAACCCTTCAGGTTGGGCCGTTTCCGTTCCATGGACACAACATGTAGTGTCCGAGGCGAGGGGTCAAACTACGCCCGCCCCCCGGGGCTGTCAAACGTTTTTTGACCCCCGGCACGGGGCGCGGGCATGACCTCCGGGCGGCGACATGCACCGACCAACGGGGCACGCTGGTGGCCCCTATGGACGACCCGACCAGGGCGTCGCGGCCTCTGCCGGGCCTGCCCTGGAGGCCGTCTCGCTGACGGTCTTTCATGGCCGATTTACCCCGGGGGGTCGAAACTGAACGGCCCGCCGATATCCTGTGCAGCCTTAGCCTGGCCGCTGCGCACGCCGTCCGTGCCCCGATCCATTCGCGCGAACCGACCACGAGCCCCCCATGTCCCAGACCCCGCTGCCCCCTGCAACCCGCACCCTGCTCGCCCTCACCCTGGCGGCGGCGTTCGGTGGATTTGCCGCCACCGCCGTGCGCGATGCGCTCCACGCCCCGGCTGCCGCGTCGCCCGCCGCCATCGCCGCGCCCACCGCCGGCGCGCTGCCCGGCGCGGTGGGCGGGCAGCCGATGCCGTCGCTTGCGCCGATGCTGGCCCGGGTCACCCCGGCGGTGGTCAGCGTGCACACCAAGCAGGTGGTGCGCATCCGCAACCCGTTCGCCAACGACCCGATGTTCCGGCGCCTGTTCCCCAACGTGCCGCAGGAGCGCATCAACGAGTCGCTGGGCTCGGGGGTGATCGTGGACGCGGCCAACGGTTACCTGCTGACCAACCACCACGTGATCGAGAACGCCGACGAGGTGTCGGTGACGCTCAGCGATGGACGCACGTTGCCGGCCGAGTTCGTCGGCTCCGACCCCGACACCGACATCGCGGTGATGCGCATCGAGGCCGACAACCTGCAGGCGCTGCCGCTGGCCGACTCCGAAGCACTGCGGGTGGGCGACTTCGTGGTGGCGGTGGGCAACCCGTTCGGGCTGAGCCAGACGGTCACCAGCGGCATCGTCTCGGCGGTGGGGCGCTCGGGCATCCGCGGGCTGGGCTACCAGAACTTCATCCAGACCGACGCCTCGATCAACCCGGGCAACTCCGGCGGCGCACTGGTCAACCTCAACGGCCAACTGGTCGGGATCAACACCGCCAGCTTCAATCCGCGCGGCTCGATGGCCGGCAACATCGGCCTGAGCTTCGCCATCCCCACCAGCCTGGCGCGCGAGGTCATGGCCCAGCTGGTCGCCACCGGCGAGGTGCGGCGCGGCACCCTGGGGCTGGACACGCAGACGGTCGACGCCCGCCTGGCGCAGGCACTGGCGCTGGGCGAAGCGCGCGGCGCGGTGGTCACGCGCGTCTACGAAGGGTCGGCAGCGGCGCAGGCCGGCATCAAGCGTGGCGACGTAATCCTCTCGGCCAATGGCCAGCGCATCGACGACGCGGCCGCCCTGCGCAACTTCGAGGGCCTGCAGCGGGTGGGCAGCCCGATCACGCTGGAGGTCCGCCGCGACGGCAAGCCGCTGTCGCTGGCAACCATGCTGCGCGAGCAACCGCGCAGCGTGGATGGGGCGTCCATCGACCCGCGCCTGGCCGGCGCGACCATCGCCGAGCTGCCCGAACGGCTGCGCCAGTCCGGCCGCGTGGCCGGGGTGTGGGTGGAAGCGGTGGCGGCAGGCTCCCCCGCGGCACGCAGCGGGCTGATGGCCAACGATGTGATCGTGGCCTCCAGCGCCGGCGGCTTCGACGACCTGCCCGGCTTCCGCGCAGGCTTCACACAGCCTCCCGCACAGTTGGTGCTGCGCATCATGCGCGGCGGTCGCCAAGGGGTGCTGCAGATGCAGTAGCCGCCCACGGAGACCCCGCGGGCCGACCGCCACCCCCACCCCAGAAATTTCAGGAGATCCATCCATGTCCCCCACTTCGACCGATGCAATGAAGAGCAACCTCGGTGACGCCGGCAGCAACCTCAAGCAGGCGGCGGTCGACGCCGGCCACGCGATCAAGGGTGCGGCCGGCGCGGCCGGTGACGAGCTCATGCTGGGCAAGGCGACCATCAAGGCCGACCTGGCCGACAGCGCACTGGCCGGCATCGCCGCGGCCGAGAGCGCCGGCGGCGCCGCGCGCGAGCAGGTGGACATGCTGATGGAGAAGGGCATGGACCTGGTCGACTCGGCCGCCGAGTTGGTCCGCGAGCGTCCGCTGGCATCGTTCGGCGTGGCCTTCGCCGCGGGCTTCATCCTCGCCAAGCTGGCCCGCAACGGCGACCGCTGAGTGCTGTTGCCGTCCCGCGACATGCGCCCGCCCCTGCACCATGACGAGGGCGCCCGGTGACCCCACGCGATCCACGCCTGGATCCGCGCATGGGGCCGTCGGGTGACGAGTACAGCGCGCCCGCCGACCGCCTGTCGGCGGCTGCGCGCGAGGCCATCGACCGGCACGCCCGCGAGAACGCCGAGGAAGAGGCGCGCATCCGGGCCCGGGATGCCGGCGAGGACGCGCGGCGGCGGCAGTCCCGCAACCGGGCCGAAGACGTCGCCGACGCCGCCGAGCGCCAGGCCTCGACTCCCGACCCGGACCAGCCGCAGCCCGACGTCCTCGAGTCCCTGCGACAACTGGGCGAGGCGGGCCGGTCCAGCCTGGGCGCCGCGGGCGATGCAGCGCGCGCGCTGCGCACGCTGGTGTCGGCGGACTTCTCGTTGGCGCGCAGCGCCATGGGCCGGACCCTTGCGTTCACCGGCATGGCGATCGCCTTCGGCGCCACCGCGTGGTTGTTACTGATGGCTGCACTCATCGTCTTCCTCAGCCGCGAGGCCGGCCTGCCGTGGTCGGTATCCATGCTGCTGACCTCTGCACTGAGCATCGCCATCACCTGGTTCGCGGCCTGGCAGGCCATGCGCTACTTCGACCACACCCGGATGCAGGCGACCCGGCGGCAGCTGGCGCGCCTGGGCATCGGGGAGCTTGCCGATTTCAGCCCGCGGGCGGGCGACGCACGTTCGGCCAAGGACGTCGCCGAGGAGTCGCAGGAAGAGAACGGCGACAGGCCGCTCAAGGACGACAAGCTCGGCGTGGACGTGACGCCGCCCTGATCGGTCCCGGGTCACATTCCCTCTCCCGCCCCACCCCCCATCGCCCCTACCTGGACACCGCCCCGATGAGTTTCGACAAGCTGCTGCACAAGGTGGAGCAGGCCGAGATGGCACTGGAAGCACGCGAGCGCCAATACAGCGCCGACATGCGCCAGGTGAAGCGCTCCTGGCGCCTGGCCTGGACCCCGGGACGGATCGTCGTCGCCGGCCTGGCCACCGGTTTCATGGCCGGGCGACGCAGGCGCCGCGCCGGCGGCGACGGCACCAGCATCCTGCGGGTGATCTCGCTGGTCTCGACCATGCTGGCCAGCCAGAACGCCAAGCAGGCATCCGCCGACGCCGAGGACGCGGCCGATGCGGCCACCGACATGGCGGCCACCCAGGCGCCGGGTGCCGGTGCAATGGGTGACATGCCGTGACCACGCCGGCTGGCACGTCCGGGCGGGAGCCGGCCTTCGACCACGACCACGACCACGACCAGAAAGCGGAGCCCGCCCCCGCGCGGAAACCCCGCCCCCGCGCCCCCGTCGCGCTGGTGGTGCTGGCGGTACTGGCGGTCGGCTACACGATGTGGGCCGCGCAAGCCATCCTCTTGCCCATCCTGCTGGCCATGTTCCTGTCGCTGCTGGGCAACCCGATCATCCGCGCCCTGCGCCGCCTGTACATCCCCACTTTCCTGGCCGCGCTGCTGGTGCTTCTGGGCGGCCTCACCGTGGCGGGCGCCCTGGGCTACCAGTTGATCGAACCAGCGTCCGAGTGGGTCAGGCAAGCGCCGCGTGCCATGGGCGAGATCGCGCCAAAGCTGCGCGAGCTGACCAAGCCGATGGACGACGCCAGCAACGCAGCCGAGGACATCGCGCGCGTCGCCAGCGGGGACGACAAGGGCCAGCCGGTGCAGGTGGTACGAACCAAGGTGGACGACCCGTATGCCTCGCTGTTCACCACCCCGAAAATGCTGGCATCGGTGCTGGCGGTGGTGCTGCTGACGCTGTTCTTCATGGTGTATGGCGAACAACTGCAACGAAAGGCGATCGCGCTGATGCCCAGCCGGCAGCAGAAGCGCGTCACCGTGGAGATCATGCATTCGATCGAGGTGGAGGTGTCGCGCTATGTGTTCACCATCAGCCTGATCAACGTGACCGTCGGCATGCTCTTCGCCGGCATCCTGTACATGCTGAAGGTCCCGCTGCCCGAAGCGTTGCTGTGGGGCACGATGGCGACCCTGCTCAACTACGCCCCGTACGTGGGTCCGCTGATCGGCATCCTGATGATGCTGGTGATGGGCTTCGTGGCCTTCGACGAGCTGTGGATGTCGCTGCTGCCGGCGGGCATCTACCTGCTGCTGCACACGCTGGAAGGGCAGATCTTCACCCCCATCATCCTCGGCCGGCGGATGCGCATCTCGCCGCTGATCCTGATCCTGGCCCTGCTGCTGTTCGGCTGGATGTGGGGAATCGTCGGGCTGTTGCTCGCGGTGCCGCTGCTGGTGTGCGTGAAGATCATCCTGTCACGCATCGAAGGCGTGGAAGGCTGGGCCACCCTGATGGAATGAGGCGGGTGGGGTCCCGGCGGTGTGCGCGGCGTTAGAATCGACCGGTGAGTTTCCCCGTCCACGCGATCACCCTGGACCTCGACGACACGATCTGGCCGATCGCGCCGGTGATCGTGCGCGCCGAGGATGCGCTGGCCGCGTGGTTGCGCGAACACGCCCCGCGAACGGCCGGGCGCTGGCCGGTAACGGCCTCCCGCGAACTGCGCGAACGCATGGGCAGCGAGCGGCCCGACATGTCGCACGACTTCACCCAGCTGCGCCGGCTGGCGTTGCAGCACATGTTCGAGGAAGCCGGCGACGATGCGTCCCTGGTGGACGCCGCGTTCGAGGCCTTCTTCGCCGCCCGTTGCGACGTCGAGCACTACCCCGACAGCGTCGATGCGCTGCAGCGGATGGCCGGCAGGGTGCCGCTGGCCGCCCTCAGCAACGGCAACGCATGCCTTCGTACCATCGGCCTGATGCACCTGTTCCAGTTCCAGTTGGGCGCACGCGAACACGGCGTGGCCAAGCCCGACGCCAGCATCTTCCATGCCGCGTGCGAGCGCCTGTCCTGCAGTCCCGGCACGGTGCTGCACGTGGGCGATGACGTGGAGATGGACGTGGTCGGCGCCCACCGCGCCGGCCTGCGCAGCTGCTGGATCAACCGCGAGGCGCGCGAGTGGCCCCACCGCCAGCTCGAGCCCGACCTGCAATTTCCCACCCTTGCCGCCCTGGCCGACTGGCTGGACACGGCGCATGCCCTGGAAACGAACCGACCATGACCGACGTCCCCTTGCCCGCCTGCTTCACCGATGCCGCCGATGCGCGCGACGCCCAGCCGCTGCACCTGGTGGACCGGGCGTCGCTGGCCGCCTGGCGCGACGCGCAACCGGCCGTGGTCGCCGGTTGGGTCAAGGCGCAGGGTTTCGACGCATCGCCCGGCACGGTGATGACCCTGGCCGATGGCCAGGGCGGCATCGCCGGCGCGGTGGTCGGCATCGGCGACCCGCTCGACCCGGCCAGCTACGGTCACGTGCCGATGTCGCTGCCACCGGGCACATGGTCCGTGGGCGGTGACCTGCAGGACGACCAGCGCCAGGCGCTGCAGCTGGGCTGGGGACTGGGGGCGTACCGCTTCGACCGATACAAGAAGCCCCCGCGCCTGCCGGCCCGCCTGGCCATCGACGCCGGCGATACCGCCGCGCTGGATGCACTGGCCGCATGCGTGCGCGTGCGCGACCTGGTCAACACGCCCACCGAACACATGGGCCCGGACCAGCTTGAGCAGGTGGCCTGCGAAATCGCGCAACGCCATGGCGCCCGGATCAATGTGGTCGGCGGCGACGACCTGCTGGAAAAGAACTTCCCCGCGATCCACGCGGTCGGCCGGGCGAGCCACCGCGCACCCCGCTTGATCTCGCTGGCCTGGGGGGATGAGGGGCATCCGCACGTCGCCATCGTCGGCAAGGGCGTGTGCTTCGACACCGGCGGCCTCGACCTCAAGCCCGCCGACGGGATGCGCTGGATGAAGAAGGACATGGGCGGCGCGGCACACGCGATCGCGCTGGCCGAATGGATCATGGCGCGCAGGCTGCCGCTGCGCATCACGTTGCTGGTGCCGGCGGTCGAGAATGCGGTGGGCCCGGATGCGTTCCGTCCGGGCGACGTCATCGACACCCGGCAGGGCCTGAGCATCGAGATCGACAACACCGACGCGGAGGGCCGGGTGGTGCTGTGCGATGCACTCACCTACGCAGGCGAACTGCAACCGGCCATGATCGTCGACTTCGCCACCCTTACCGGGGCGGCGCGCATCGCGCTGGGACCGGAACTGCCGGCCCTGTACTGCAACGACGACGCGCTTGCCCAGCAATGGCTGGACGCCGGCGCAAGCCAGCGCGACCCGGTCTGGCGGATGCCGCTGTGGCGTCCTTACCTGCGCTACCTGACCAGCAACATCGCCGACCTGGCCAACGGCGGTCCATCGAAGATGGCCGGCTCGATCAGCGCCGCGCTGTACCTGGAGCGGTTCGTGCCGGCCGGCATGCCGTGGGCACACCTTGACGTATTTTCCTGGAACGACGCCGAGCGACCGGGCCACCCGTTCGGGGGCGAGGCGCAGGGGCTGCGGTCGGCCTTCGCGATGCTGGGCGAGCGCTTCGGCGCCTGATCCGCGCCGGTTGCGCCTGCGCGCGCAGCGACCGCGGCGCAGCCCGGGACCGATGCAACCCGTCCTCGGCACGGCGGGCCGGGGCGCCCCGCCCGGCCGTGCCCGCTCGCGTGTGGCAACTGCGACCAACGACTGACGGGCGGTCCGGATTGGTAGCGGGTCACTTGCATACTCTGTATTTCAGAGTACTCTTGCCCGGCCGCTGCGCTGCACCAGGCGGCCAGTGCAGCCAACCAAGTCCACCACCCGGGAGAACCGCCATGACCACCCAGCGCATCCAGCAGGACCTCGATTACGTCGCCACCGCCGTGCGCCGGCACGACCAGCCGCTGGGCGTGCCGGCGATCTACTTCCTGTGGGCGGTGCTGGTCCCGGTCGGCTTCGCCCTGCCCGACTTCGCGCCCCGCATCGCAGGGCCGTACTGGCTGGTCGCCGGCTTCGGCGGTGGCCTGCTGAGCTGGTGGCTGGGCGCCCGCGATGCGCGCCGCACCGGCATCAACGACACCACCGACGGATGGCGCCACGGCCTGCATTGGCTGGTGGGCGGCCTGGGCTTCCTGCTGTGCACGTTGCCGGGCATCGTCGGACGCATTCCCTTCAGCGAGGCGGTGCCGAACTTCCTGCTGGTCGCGGGCCTGGTGTACGCCCTGGCCGGCGTGCACCTGGAGAGGCCGCTGCTGTGGAGCGGCCTGGTCATGCTGGCAGCCTTTGCGGTGCTGACGGTGTTCGCCCTGCCCTACACCTGGACGATGACCGGCGTGGCCATCGGCCTGTCGCTGGCGTGGGCCGGATGGTCGGCCCAACGCGCCGCCGCCACCGACCCCGCCTGAGCGCGGACATGGCCACCTCCGACAGCGCCAACCCGCTCGACGCCCTGGACCCGCAGCTCGAACACCGCGTCCGCCTGGCGATCGGGGTGCTGCTGGCGCGGCATGGCGAGATCAGCTTCGCCGCGTTCAAGCAGCAGCTGCAACTGACCGACGGCAACCTCGGCTCGCAGCTCAGGCGGCTGGAGGATGCCGGTTACATCGCGCTGCGCCGCGACTTCGTGGAGCGCAAACCCGTTACCTGGTACCGGCTGACCACGCCGGGACGCAAGGCGGTCGACCGCCATCTCAAGGCGCTGCAGGCGGTGATCGCGAGCGCCCGGGCGTGATGCGGGGGAGCCGCACGGCGTCGAAAGTGACAATCGGCAGGTTGGAACCGCCCGGTGGAGGGGTCACACTCCGCGCTTTCACACGTCATGGACCGGCATGAACGACTCGGCTGACCTGCTCAAGCAGCTTCGCATCGACCGCAGCGCCCCGCCGCCGAAGGAATCGCGGCGTGCGATGTGGATCGGCCTGGCCATCGCGGCGGCCGTCCTGCTCGCCGTGCTCGTCGCGTGGTTCGTCCTGGCCCGCAACGCCGCGCCGGAGGTGCGCACCGCGCAGGCCGTCGCCATCGGCGGCAGTGGTGGCGCCAGCGCCTCGGTGCTCGATGCCACCGGCTACGTGGTGGCCCGTCGCATGGCCACGGTGTCGGCCAAGATCACCGGCAAGGTGCGCGAGGTGCTGATCGAGGAAGGCCAGCGGGTCGAAGCCGGCCAGGTGATGGCGACCCTGGACCCGGTGGACGCCGGCGCCCAACGCACCCTCGCCGCCTCGCAGCTGGCGGCCGCGCGCAGCCAGATCGCCGGCAGTCGTGCACAGCTGCGCGAGGCCGAGGCCAACGCGGCACGCCTGGGCGAGCTGGTCGGCGGGCAACTGGTGTCGCAGTCGCAGTACGAGCAGGCGGTGGCGCAACGCGATGCCCTGCGCGCCCAGCTGGCGACGGTGCAAAGCAATGCCCGGGTCGCCGGTGACCAGCTGCGCATCGCCAGCCAGGGCGTGGACAACACGGTGGTACGCGCGCCCTTCGCCGGCGTGGTGATCGCCAAGGCCGCGCAACCCGGCGAGATCGTTTCGCCGCTGTCGGCCGGTGGCGGCTTCACCCGCACCGGCATCGGCACGATCGTCGACATGGATTCGCTGGAGGTCGAGGTCGACGTCGGCGAAGCCTTCATCGGCCGGGTCCAGCCGAAGATGCCGGTGCAGGCCACGCTCAATGCCTACCCGGACTGGCGCATCCCGGGCGAGGTGATCGCGATCATCCCGACCGCCGACCGCAGCAAGGCGACGGTCAAGGTGCGCATCGCGCTGCTGGAACGCGACGACCGCATCGTCCCGGACATGGGCGTGCGGGTGAGCTTCCTGGAAAAGGCCGCGTCGAAGGACGAGCCGGAACGCCCGCGCGGCGTGCTGGTGCCGGCCACCTCGATCGTGACGCGCGACGGCAGCCAGGTCGCATTCGTCGTCGACGGCGACGCGGTCCAGCGGCGCGAGGTCGCCGTGGGTCGCACCCTGGGCGATGACCGCGAAGTCACCGAGGGCCTGGCCGGCGGCGACACCCTGGTCCTGGATCCGCCGGCCGACCTGGCCGATGGCGATGCGATCCGGATCGGAGAAGACGATGAAGAATCCTGACCCCGCCGCAGCCCGCCACCTCGCACCGCCCACCGAATCCGAACCCGGGGAACCCGCCATGTCACTGGTCACCATCCGCAACCTCACCAAGGCCTACCAGCGCGGGCCCGAAACCGTCGAAGTGCTGCACGGCATCGACCTGGACATCCCGCAGGGCGATTTCGTCGCGCTGATGGGGCCCTCGGGGTCGGGCAAGACCACCCTGCTGAACCTGATCGGCGGGCTGGACTCGCCCAGCGGCGGCGAGATCGACATCGAAGGCCAGCGCATCGACCGGATGGGCGCGGGGCAGCTCTCGCAATGGCGCAGCGACCACGTCGGCTTCGTGTTCCAGTTCTACAACCTGATGCCCACGCTCAGTGCGCAGAAGAACGTCGAGCTGCCGCTGCTGCTGACCCGGCTGTCCGCCGCGCAGCGCAAGCGCAACGCCGAGATCGCGCTGGAGCTGGTCGGCCTCAAGGACCGCGGCAAGCACCGCCCCAACGAACTCTCGGGCGGCCAGCAGCAGCGCGTCGCGATTGCCCGCGCGATCGTGTCCGACCCCACGCTGCTGATCTGCGACGAGCCCACTGGTGACCTGGACCGGCAGTCGGCGGAGGAGATCCTCGCCCTGCTGCAGAGCCTCAACCGCGACCACGGCAAGACCATCGTGATGGTGACCCACGACCCCAAGGCCGCCGACCACGCGCGCCGGACGATCCATCTGGACAAGGGCACGCTGGCCGTCGAAGGCGCGGCGCTGGCGCACTGATCCGATGCCCTCCCGTGCCGCGCACGGGAGGTGGTCGAACGCACAAGGAAGCCATCATGAAATACCTGCACCTGATCTGGGCCGCACTGTTCCGCAGCAAGACCCGCACGTTCCTGACGCTGCTGTCGGTGGTCGCCGCGTTCCTGCTGTTCGGGATGCTCGACTCGGTGCGCGTGGCGTTCAATGCGGGCGGCAGCGTCGCCGGCGCCGACCGCATGGTCGTCGCATCGCGCCTGTCGATCACCCAGATGCTGCCCTACCGCCTGCTGTCGCAGATCGAAGCCGTCGACGGCGTCGAGGAGGTGTCCTACGCGGCCTGGTTCGGCGGCATCTACCGGGACCCGAAGAACTTCTTCCCCAACTTCTCGATCGGTCCGGACTACTTCGACCTGTATCCGGAGTACCGGATCGCCGGCGAGCAGATGGCGGCGTTCGAGGCGGACCGCACCGGCGCGGTGGTGGGCCGCGCGCTGGCCGATCGCCACGGCTGGAAGGTCGGCGACACCATTCCCCTGCAGGCGACGATCTTCCCCCGCGGCGGCGACAACGCGTGGCCGCTGACGTTGCGCGCCATCTTCGACGTTGCCGACAGCAAGCGCCGCGGCGAGGAGAACCAGCTGCTGTTCCACTGGGCGTACTTCGACGAGGCCAACGACTACGTCAAGGGCAAGGTCGGCTGGTACATGGTCAAGCTGACCGACGCGGGCGACGCGACAGCGGTGGCGCGTGCAATCGACGCGCTCAGCGAGAACTCCGACCACGAAACCAAGACCCAGACCGAGCAGGCGTTCAACCAGGCCTTTGCCAAGCAGTTCGCCGACATCGGTTTGATCGTCACCGCGATCATGGGCGCGGTGTTCTTCACCCTGCTGCTGTTGACCGGCAACACCATGGCGCAGGCGGTGCGCGAACGCATCCCCGAGCTGGCGGTGCTGAAGACGATCGGCTTCTCCAACCGCAGCGTGCTGATGCTGGTGCTGGCCGAGTCGGTGCTGCTGCTGGTGCTGGGCGGTGCGATCGGACTGGGCATTGCCGCGGCGATCATGCCCGCGGTGGGTGCGGCCAGCGGCGGGATGATCCAGTTGCCGGGCGTTCCCGGCCAGACCTGGGCCGTCGGCCTGGCACTGATGGCGGCGATCGGCGTGCTGGTCGGCCTGTTGCCGGCGTTGCGCGCGATGCGGCTGAACATCGTCGACGCGCTGGCCGGCCGCTGACACCACCACGGAGAACAGGCAATGAAAGGCATGAAGAAGTGGCTGGTGAACCTCGGCATCCTGCTCGCGCTGGTCGCCGGGCTGGTCGCCTGGACGATGGCGCCGTGGCAGGCCGTGCTCGGCGCGGTGGTGCTGCTGGCGTTGTGGCTGGCGCTGACCCGGCGCGGGCGGCAGGCGCTGGCGGTGGCGGGGGTCGGGCTGGCCAGCCTGCCCCAGCGCTGGGGCGCGTCCAGCGTGATCGTGATCGGCATCGCCGGGGTGGTCGGGGTGCTGGTGGCGATGCTGGCAATGGGCGAAGGGTTCCAGGCCACGTTGCAGCAGACCGGCAGCGAAAGCACCGCGATCATCCTGCGCGGGGGCTCGCAGGCCGAGACCAATTCGGTCATCACCCGCGACCAGGTGCCGCTGGTCGGCAGCCTGGCCGGTATCGCCAAGGCCGATGACGGGCGCGGACAGGTCTCGCCGGAGCTTTCGCAGGTCATCAACCTGGTCAGCAAGGGCGACGGCATGGACGCCAATGCACAGCTGCGTGGGGTCGGCCCGCAGGGCTGGGCGTTGCGGCCGCAGGTGGAGATCGTGGAGGGCCGCAGGTTCGAACCGGGACTGCGCGAACTGGTCGTGGGCCAAGGTGCCCAAACCAAGTTCGAGGGGCTGGAAGTCGGGCGTTCGATCGAACTGGTCAACCAGGACTGGACCGTGGTGGGCGTGTTCGCTTCCGGCGACTCGCACGATTCGGAACTGTGGGCCGACGGCGAGACGCTCGCGTCCACCTACAACCGCACCTCGTTCCAGTCGATCACCGTCGGCCTGGATGGCAAGGAGGGCTTCGACCGGCTCAAGGCCGCGCTTGCGGGCGACCCCCGCTTGAAGCTGGACGTGCAGACCACGCGCGACTACTACGCCAAGCAGTCCGAGGGCCTGACCAAGCTGATCACCATCCTGGGCACGGTGATCGGCGCGATCATGGCCATCGGCGCGGTGTTCGGCGCACTCAACACCATGTATGCGGCGGTCGCCGGGCGCGCGCGCGAGATCGCGACGATGCGGGCGCTGGGGTTCCGCGGGGTGCCGGTGGTGGTGGCGGTGATGCTGGAGACGATGCTGCTCGCGCTGCTTGGCGGCGTGCTGGGCGCGGCACTGGCGTGGGTGATCTTCAACGGCTACAGCGTCAGCACCCTGGGCCAGAACTTCAGCCAGGTGGTGTTCCAGTTCCAGGTATCGCCCGAGCTGCTGTGGACCGGGCTGAAGTGGGCGCTGGGCATCGGCCTGGTCGGCGGGCTGTTCCCGGCACTGCGCGCGGCGCGCATGCCGGTCACCGACGCATTGCGCGCGGCGTAATGTCCCACCGCGGCGGTGGCGGTCAGCCGGCCGTCACCGCCGGTCGGCGTGACCGCAATAGGCCGTCGACCGCGTACACCGCCAGCGCAATCCAGATCAGCACGAAGCCGACTACCCGGTCGCGGCCGAACGGCTCGCCCAGCACCGCCACCCCGCACACCAGTTGCAAGGTGGGGGCCAGGTACTGCAGCACCCCCACGGTGGACAGCGGCACGCGACGCACTGCATAGGCGAAGCCGATCAGCGGGAGCGCGGTCAGCGCGCCCCCCAGCACCAGCAATGCATCCGTCCACGGCCACCAGGCGTCCAGAACGTGGCCCTGCCCGGTCGACTCGCCCCACAGCAGCAAGGCCAGCGCGGGCAGCAGCAGGTAGCCGCTTTCGATGCCCAGGCCGGGCAGCGAGTCGATCGCGGTCATCTTGCGGATGAAGCCGTACATCGCGAACGAGCCGGCCAGTACCAGTGCGATCCAGGGGAAGCTGCCGTAGTTGAAGGTCAGCCACAGCACGCCGGTTGTGGCGATGGCCACGGCCACCCACTGAGCGCTGCGCAGCCGCTCGCGCAGCAGCACCACGCCCAGGACCACGTTGAGCAGGGGGTTGATGAAGTACCCCAGGCTGGTCTCGACCACATGCCCGGCGTTGACGGCCCAGATGTACAGGCCCCAGTTGAAGGCGATGAACACCCCGCTCAACGCCAGCAGCCCGGCCAGTCGCGGCTGCTCGCGTACCGCCCGCAGCCAGCGCGCGCCGTGCTTGAAGAACAGCCAGCCCAGCACCAGCACCGCGCTCCAGACGATCCGGTGGGCGATGATCTGCAGCGACGGCACCGCTTTCAGCAAATGCCAGTAAAGCGGCATCAGTCCCCAGATGACGAACGCCCCCGTCGCCATCCACAGCCCGCGCCGGTAGTCGGTCATTCCCGCGTTCATGCCGGCGGCTCCGACGGCGTCGCCGGCACGATCGGCCGCCCGCGGCGCGCCTTGGCCACGGTAATGATCGCCACGCCGGCCAGGATCACCGCCATCGCACCCAGGTCGCTCGCGGTGAACACCTCCCCGGCGATCACCGCGCCGAACAGCACCGCGATGGGCGGGTTGACGTAGGCGTAGCTGGTGGCCAGCGCAGGCCGCACGTGGTGCAGCAGCCAGATGTAGGCGGTGAAGCCGAAGATCGACCCGGCAACGACCAGCCACATCAGGGCGGCGGTGGCCTGCAGCGTCGGCATCGCGGTGATCCGTTCGCCGGCGACCAGCGCGGCCAGCAGCATCCATCCGCTGCCCGCGATCATCTGCCCGGCCGCCGACATGAAGGGCGCGGGCAGGTCCTGGTCACGGCTCCAGATCGATCCCCACGCCCACGCGATGGGGGCGATCGTCAGGCACACCAGGCCCAGGGTGGATGCCGACAGGTTGCTGCCGGCGTTGAGCCACGCCACGCCGGCGAAGCCCACCACCAGGCCGATCCACTCCGAACCCGTCGGGTGGCGACCGCGCAGCATCGCGAACACGCCGGCGAACAGCGGCATCGACGCCACCGCGATGGCCGCCATGCCCGACCCGACCTCGGTCTCGGCCAGGTTCACCAGCCCGTTGGACAGCAGCACCATGAAGATCGACAACACCACCAGCGTGCGCCACTGCCTGGACGTGGGCGGGGTTGCGCCGCGCAGCCGCAGCACCGCGTACATCAGCGCGCCGGCAGTGGCCATGCGAAACGCCCCGAGCAGGAACGGGGGGTAGCTTTCCAGTGCGTAACGGATCGCCAGGTAGGTGGACCCCCAGAGCACGTACACCGAAGCCAGCGCCAGGGCCACGGCGAGGCCGCGTGCGGCAGGCAGCGGCATGGATGACGCGTTCATGGTCACCGGCGGGCTCGCTGGGGAACGGTCGGCACCGGACGGCGCCGCGAGGCGGGAGGATACGGGAGCCACGCGGTCGTGCGCAGCGAAGGGTGGCATTCGGGGCTGCAAGGCGCGGGACGCAGCGTTTCAGCGCCAAGACGACCGCGGGCACCCGAAGGTGCCCGCGGCGAGGACATCGGAACGCCGACCGTCAGTCGGCCCAGTGGCCCGGCGTATCGACCTGCTGCAGCACCTGCGCCGACAGCTGGTCGTCACTGGCCAGCAGCTGGATGGCGTCGGCCAGGATCGAGGCGGATTCGCGCAGCAGCGGATCCGGGCGGTCCTCGGCCAGCTTCTCGCGCTGCGCATCGCGGACGATGTCGCGCTCGGACGCGGCCAGCCCGTCGTCGGCCGCATCCTCGGCCAGCGGATCCAGCGCCAGGCCCAGCTCCTTGCGGATCGCCTGGCGCTGCTGCCGCTTGGCCTCGTTGCGGTCGCGCTCGGCGCGGCGCTCGGCCTCGTTCAGGCTGATCCAGGTCTTGGCGCTTTCCTCGCGGAACTGCGCCACGTCCTCGGTCCACCACTGGAACTCGCGGTCCTTCGCCACGCGCGTCTCGTGCAGCGTTTCCAGTTGCGGGAGCAGCGGCTGGAAGTCGCCGTAGCGCGTGTGCGGCACCGCGGCGATCTTGGTCCACGGCAGCGCGTTGTCGTAGGTGCTCTCGCCGTATTCGGTGGCGTCGACCGAGGCCGGGAACTGGATGTCGGGCACCACGCCCTTGTTCTGGGTGGAACCGCCGCTGACCCGGAAGAACTGCGCGATGGTCAGCTTGAGCTGGCCGAATCGGGCCTCCTCGTTGGCCGGCCAGCGGTCCAGGTCGAGCAGGTTCTGCACCGTGCCCTTGCCGAAGGTGGTCTCGCCGATCACCAGCCCGCGACCGTAGTCCTGGATGGCACCGGCGAAGATCTCCGAGGCCGAGGCCGAGCCGCGGTTGATCAGCACCGCGAGCGGGCCTTCCCAGGCGATGCCGGCATCGCTGTCGCCCTCGACGCTGACCCGGCCGCTGGATTCACGCACCTGCACCACCGGTCCGCGGTCGATGAACAGGCCGGTGAGCTCGATCGCCTCGGTCAGCGAACCGCCGCCGTTGTTGCGCAGGTCCAGCACCACGCCGTCCACGTCCTGGGTGCCAAGCTCCTCGAGCAGGCGGGCGACGTCGCGGGTGGCCGAAGCGTACTCGCCGTTGTTCTTGCGGCGGCCTTCGAAGTCCTGGTAGAAGCCCGGCAGCTCGATCACGCCGATGCGCTGGCCGGCCGTGCCGTCACTGCCCGGGATCTCCAGCACCTTGGCCTTGGCGGCCTGGTCTTCCAGCCGGACCTTGTCGCGCACCAGCACCACGCGGCTGGGCGGGCTGTCCAGGCCCATCTCGGCCGGAATCACGTCCAGCCGCACGCGGGTGCCCTTCTTGCCGCGGATCTTGGCCACCACATCGTCGATGCGCCAGCCGATCACGTCTTCCATCGGGCCACTGTCGCCCTGTCCGACCGCGACCACGCGGTCGCCGGGCTTGACCTTGCCCGAACTCCCGGCCGGGCCACCCGGCACGATCTCGCGGATCGCAACCACGTCGTCCTGCTTCTGCAGCACCGCGCCGATGCCCTCCAGCGACAACGACATCGACAGGTTGAAATTGTCGGCCGAGCGCGGGGTCAGGTAGTCGGTGTGCGGGTCGATCGCGTTGGCGTAGCTGTTGAGGAAGGTCTGGAACACGTCCTCGCCCTTGAGCTCGGCCACGCTCTGGGCGAGGTTCTCGTAGCGCTTGTCCAGCGTCTTGCGGATGTCCGCGCCGTCCTTTCCGGCCAGCTTCAGGCGCAGCCAGTCGTTGCGCACGGACTGGGTCCACAGCGCGTCAAGCTCGGCGGCGTCCTTGGGCCACGGGGCATCCTCGCGGTCGTACTCGAAGCGGTCGTCGCCCTCGAAGGTGAACAGGTCGCGCTTGAGCAGGCCGCGGGCGAAGGCCACGCGGTCTTCCACGCGCTCGCGATAGGTCGCGAAGATGGCGTACGCCGGATCCAGCTCGCCGCTCTTGAGCGCATCGTCCAGGCGGGTTTCGTAACGGTCGAAGCCGGCGATGTCCCCGGCGGTGAAGAACTGCCTGCCGCCGTCGAGCGTCTCCAGGTAGCGCCGGTACATGTCCGCCGACAGCGCATCGTCCAACGGCAGCGGCCGGTATGCGTAACGGCTGTCGGACAGCACGCCGTAGACGTACTTGGCGGCGATGGTCTGGTCTTCGGTCGGCCCGCCGGGCAGTTGCAGCGCGCCCGGGTCGCGGGCCGGCGCACGGCTCGCGGTCGCGTCCGCGGCCGGCGTGGCGCCGGGCACGGACTGCGTCGCACCATTGTCGCTGGCGAGCAGCGCCAGCGGCGCGGCCAGCAGGAAGGCTAGGAGGGTCGTCTTCGGAGTCATCGGCAAGATATCCGGCCGTGGGAGGCCTGGTCGCAGGTGGGGGCCCTGCCGGGCGGTGGTCGAGGCAGCCGGCGGCGGATCGGCCGTTGGCAGCATGCGACGGGATGGGACCGCCCCACAGTGCCGAAAGTTGCAGTGCCTGTCACGTCGAATGGGGCCGTTGGCGGACACCGGCATCGCAACGGTTCAGCTGGGGCCAGCATCGCCGGCATGCCGTTACCGGCGCGTTACGCGAACGCCGGCCTTCCTCGGCCAAGGCGGCCTGGCTTTAACCGGGACGAACCGCCGCGCGCATCAGGCGCCGATCGCCATTCCCGCTTCGGCCGCCGAACGGTCGGCGTGGTAGGACGAGCGCACCAGCGGACCGGATGCGACGTGAGTGAACCCCAGGCCGTTGCCGAAGTCCTCCAGCTGCTTGAACTCATCGGGCGTCCAGTAGCGCATCACCGGGTGGTGGTGGGCACTGGGCTGCAGGTACTGGCCGATGGTGATCATCTCGACATCGTGCGCGCGCAGGTCGCGCAGGGTCTGTTCGACCTGCTGCATCGTCTCGCCCAGCCCCAGCATGATCCCGGACTTGGTGACCACCTCGGGGTGCTGCGCCTTGAAGCGCTTTAGCAGGGTCAGCGACCACTGGTAGTCGGCGCCCGGGCGCACGTTGCGGTAGAGCTCGGGCACGGTCTCGACGTTGTGGTTGAACACGTCCGGCGGCTGCGCGGCGAAGATCTCCAGCGCACGGTCCATGCGTCCCTTGCCGCGGAAATCGGGGGTGAGGATCTCCACCCGGGTGGCCGGGCTGCTGGCGCGGATCGCGGCGATGCAGTCGACGAAGTGCTGGGCGCCGCCGTCACGCAGGTCGTCGCGGTCGACGCTGGTGACCACCACGTAGCGCAGGCCCATGTCGGCCACGGTCTGCGCCAGGGTCGCCGGCTCGCTGGCGTCGGGCGGCTTGGGCCGGCCGTGGGCGACATCGCAGAAGCTGCAGCGCCGCGTGCAGACCTCGCCCAGGATCATGAAGGTCGCGGTGCCGTGGCTGAAGCACTCGTGGATGTTGGGGCAGCTGGCCTCCTCGCAGACCGTCACTAGCCGATTTTCGCGCAGCTTGGCCTTGAGCTGCGCCACCGAGTTGCCCGACGGGATGCGCACCCGGATCCACGACGGCTTGCGCAGCACCGGCACGTCGGCGAACTGCACCGGCGAGCGGTTGATCTTCTCGCCCGCCACCTGCTTGACGCCCGGCTGCAGCGCGGCCGGTGCCTCGGTGCCGACGACGGCGAGCGGGATGGACTTGGTGGCGGTATCGGTCATGGGCTGCAGGAGGCCTGGATGTCGCTTCTCCGGCGGGAGGGAGAAGTGCCCAAAGGGCGGAAGGGAGGTGCGTCGCGATGGCGGTGACGATGAAGCGGCCTTCGCGCCACACCCGGCAGGGGCGCTGGGCTTGGCCGATCACGGCGCGGGCGGCGCGGCGTCCTCGAGATCCAGCCCGAACTGCGCCGCCACGTGCCCGACCAGCGCCGGCTTCACGGCGTCCAGCCCCGACGGGCCGCCCAAGTCTACCAGCGAGGTCACCTGCAGGCCTTCGAACCCGCAGGGATTGATCCGCTGGAAGGGCGAAAGATCCATCGCGATATTGAAGGCCAGGCCATGGAACGTACATCCGCGCCGGACCCGGATGCCCAGCGCCATCACCTTGGCCCCGTTCACGTAGATGCCGGGCGCGCCCTCGCGCCGCCGCCCCTCGATGTTCCAGTCGCCGAGGGTGTCGATGACCGCCTGCTCGATCCGGCATACGTACTCGCGCACGCCGACCTTCAGCCGGCGCAGGTCCAGCAACGGGTACAGCACCAGCTGGCCGGGGCCGTGGTAGGTGACCTGGCCGCCCCGGTCGACGTGCAGCACCGGGATGTCGCCCGGTGCCAGCACGTGCTCGGGCCTGCCGGCCTGGCCCAGGGTGAAGACCGGCTCGTGTTCGACCAGCCAGAGTTCGTCGGCGGTCGCTTCGTCGCGCGCGTCGGTGAATGCCTGCATCGCCCGCCAGACCGGCTCGTACGCCTGGCGACCCAGGTCACGCAACCGCGCGGTGGGCGGCGCGGGCACGACGGGGTCGGTGCCGGGCGGCGCGGCTACAGCGTCCACTTCACTTCCGGGTGGTCGCGCAGCACCCGGTGGGCGAGCTCGTACTGCTCGCGCGATTCGGCGCGGAAGGCGATGCGCACCGACACGTAGCGGCCATTGGAGGAGTGGTTCCAGCGGACCTGTTCGGTCAACACCTCGATGCCCGCGTCCAGCAGCCGGGTCGGCAGCAGGGTTTCCAGGTCCTTGTCCGCGGTGCCCATGGCCGACAGCTCGAAGGTGCCGGGGAACTGGAAGCCGTGCTCGGGGTTGTCGGAGGTGATGTCCATGCCCGCGATTATGGGTATCCTCCGCCCCCAACCCAAGCCGGGGGATGTCCGGCGCGGGTTGTGCATCGCGTTTAGCTCGGAAGCCTGGCGCACCTGCGCCCCACCACACACGGAAGATCACCATGATGCGAAACCCCGTACCTGCCATTGTTGCGCCCATCCGCCGCGCAGGCGCCCTCTCGCTCGCGGCCGCCGCGCTGCTGGCCCTGCCCCTGGCCGTCCAGGCCCAAAGTGCGCAGACGCAGCGCCAGGCCGCGCAGATACCGACCTGCAGCAAGCCACTGGGCACGCTGGCCGTGCTCGAACCCGACCACAACTGGTGGCGCAGCTACGATCTCGGCACGCCCACCGCGGTGATCAAGGTGTTCGTCAACAAGTCGCGCTGCTTCACCCTGGTGGACCGGGGCGCAGGCATGGCGGCGATGCAGGCCGAGCGCGAGCTGGCCTCGGGCGGCGACCTGCGCGGCGGTTCCAACCTGGGCAAGGGCCAGGTGCGCGCGGCGGACTACGTGATGGTTCCGGACATGATCTCCAACAACCGCAATGCGGGCGGCAGCAACATCGGCGGGCTGATCGGCGGGTTGCTGGGCAACAGCAAGGTCGGTGCGCTGGCGGGCGGGTTGAACCTCAAGCGCAAGACCGCCGACGTGGTTCTGACCCTGACCGACATGCGCTCCTCCGAGCAGGTCGCCATGACGGAGGGCCACTCGACCAAGACCGACCTGGGGTGGAGCGGCTCCGGGGCATTCTTCGGTGGCGGCCTGGGCCTGGGCGGCGCCAGCGGCTACTCCAACACCGAAATCGGCCAGGTCATCACCCTGGCCTACCTGCAGGCCTACACCGACATGGTCGCCCAGCTCGGTGGCCTGCCCGGCAATGCCTCGGCAGCCAACGTCGGCCAGGCGGTGTCGATGCGCCAGCCCGGGCGCCTGCTGGCCAGCGCCGACGGCGGGGCCGCGGTGCGCGATCTCAATGCCGGCGACATGCTGTACCCGACCGGCACCAGGCAGGGTGCGATGTGGGAAGTCGACGACGAGCTGGGCAACCGCGGCTGGGTGTCGTCGAACCTGTTCGAGCTGGCACGCTGAATCGCCAGCGGCCGTAGGGCGCACGCGGCGTCTCGCCACAGCGTGCTGCAAGACGAAGGGCCGGCTTTCGCCGGCCCTTTTCGATCCTGCAGACCGGTGGACCGGCCTACATCGAGTGCCACCACATCAGCAGTTCGTGCCACAGGCGCTTGAAGAAGCCCGCTTCCTCGATGCCGTCGATCGCCACCAGCGGTCGCTGTGCGATGACCTTGTCGTCCAGCATCACCTTCACCGTACCGATCGCCTGGCCCTTCTCGATCGGCGCCACCAGGATCGCGGGCACGTCCATCATCGGCTTGAGCTGCTCGTAGCGGCCGCGCGGCACCGTCACCAGCAGCGGTTCGGCCAGCCCCAGCCGGACTTCGTCGGCCTGTCCCTTCCACAGCTTCTGCTGCGCGACCTGCGCGCCGGCCTTGTACATCTCGTGGGTCTCGTAGAAACGGAAGCCCCAGTTGAGCAGTGCCTGGCTGTCGCGGGCGCGCTGCGACTCGGAGGTCGAGCCCATGACCACCG
Source organism: Novilysobacter viscosus (assembly GCF_046600715.1). NCBI lineage: Bacteria > Pseudomonadati > Pseudomonadota > Gammaproteobacteria > Lysobacterales > Lysobacteraceae > Novilysobacter > Novilysobacter viscosus. The sequence continues at coordinate 92,294 of NZ_JBJMAV010000005.1, read as the reverse complement.
AGATCAGGCGCTGGTCGCCGCGCTTGGCCGAGGCCATCAGGCAGTAGCCGGCGGCGGAGGTGTGGCCGGTCTTGATGCCATCGACGCTGGCGTCGCGCCACAACAGCACGTTGCGGTTGGGCTGGGTGATGTTGCCGACGGTGAACTCCTTGATCTTGTTGTAGGAGTACGCCTCTGGGTAGTCGTGGATCAGCGCCCGGCCAAGCAGCGCGAGGTCGCGCGCGGTGGTGATGTGGCCCTCGCCAGGAAGGCCGGTGGCGTTGACGAAGTGGCTGGCCTTCATGCCGATGCGCTCGGCGTACTGGTTCATCAGCGCGGCGAAGGCCTGCTCGCTGCCGGCGACGTGCTCGGCCAGCGCGATGGCGGCGTCGTTGCCGGACTGCACCACCATGCCCTTTTCCATCTCCAGCAGCGGCGCGCTCTGGTTGACCTCGAAGCCGGAGTAGCTGCCGTCGGTGCCGGCGCCGCCGGTGCGCCAGGCGTTCTCGGTCATCATGACCTGGTCGTCCCGCGACACCTTGCCGGCGGCCATCTCGGCGGCAATGACGTAGCTGGTCATCACCTTGGTGATGCTGGCCGGCTCGAGTTGCTGGTCGATGTTCTCGCCCGCCAGCACGTTGCCGCTGACCGCATCCATCAGTACCCAGGCGGTGCCGACGACCTCAGGAGGCGGCGGCACGGGCAGTGCGTCGCTGGCCGGCCGCTGCGAGGTGGCAGGCTGGGGCGTGGCGGGCTGCGGCGATTGTGCAAGTGCCAGGCCGACCGCGAAGGTGGCCAGGGTGGCGAGGACGAGACGGGATTTCATGGTTCAACGACTCCGCGGGCCGGCGCACGGCCGGGAATGATCAGATGGGAAACGGGCGCGCTCAACGGATGCGCTCAATCGACGACCCGCTGCGGCGGGCCGAAGCCCAGCCCGGCGATGCGCGCCGACAGCGCCGGCACCGCCGAGGCCGCCAGTGGGCCGATGCGCAGGCGCCACACCGGACGACCGGCGGACAGCCCGTCCAGGACATGCGCGCCGTCGACGCCGGCACCACGCAACATCGCCAGCGCCCGGTCGGCATTGCCGCGGGCCGAGAACGCGGCCACCTGCAGGGTGACGCCGCCTGCCGCCGGTGCGGGTGCGGGCGCGGGTGCAGGCATCGCGGCCGGCGCCGCCAGCCGTGTCGGCGGCAGGGTATGCCCGGCACCCGGCGTGGCGCCCTGCTGCGATGCCGCGACCGCCGACACCGGCGTACCGGGCTGGCCGGTGGCCACGCGAACCTGTCGCGTGCGCATCCACGCATCGAACTCGTCGGCGGTCATGGCACGACCGTCCTGGCGCATGTCGAAGCGGTAATCCGGAGGCAGTGGCTGCGCGACAGCGGGCGCCGGCACCTGGACGCCGGCAGTGGCCGGTGCAGTGCCAGTGTCCGCAGATGGCTGCGCCATCGACGCGGGTCGGCCGGTGGCAACGCGCACCCCCGGCGGCAACTCGATGGCACCGGCCGCGCCGACCGGGATCGTCGCCACCAGGCGGTCCATCCCGGTCGCTGCCGCTCCGGTGGCTGCGGGCGGCCGCGCGGGGGTGGCCGCCAGCACGGTCCCGGCATCCTGCGGCGTCAGTGCGCGCACTTCGACCCGGGCGGTGCCATGGCGGACGAAGTCGAGCTTGACCGCCGCCGCATAGCTCAGGTCGATCACGCGGCCCTCGTGGAAGGGGCCGCGGTCATTGACGCGCACCACTACGGACTTGCCGTTGTCGAGGTTGGTCACGCGCGCGAAGCTGGGCAACGGCAGCGTTTTGTGCGCGGCGGTGAAGGCGTACATGTCGTACACCTCCAGGTTGGAGGTACGGCGGCCGTGGAACTTGTTGCCGTAATACGACGCGCGACCCTGCTCGACATAACCCCGCTGGTCGTCCATCACACGGTAGGTCCTGCCCAGCACCGCATAGCTGGCACGGTTTCCCACCTTGGAGCGCGGCAGGTCGACCACTTGTGGCTCCGGTATGCAGGCGACGTCGGGCACATGGGCCGGCGTGGTGTCGGCGACACCGGGCTTGTACAGGCCACCGGCGACGTAGTCCCCCCGCGTGGCCGGATCTTCCTGGGCAGGCGCGTACGGCGAGCCGTCGCATTGCCCCGGCTGCAGCGCTTCCTGGCTGACGGCAGCGGTCCCGGCCAACGGCGCGGGCTCGGAGGCGCGCTTGGGGGCGCCGGCGCAGGCCGCCAGGCCCAGCACCAGGGCGGCGGCAACCGCGGGCTTCATGCGCCGTCGTGGGCCGCGCGGGCGGCGTTGCCGGCCAGCGGGTTCTCGCGGCCGGCGATGGCCTCGGACAACTGGAACACCGCCATCGCGTAGTGCTTGGAGATGTTGTAACGGGTGATCGCGTAGAAGTTGTCGAAGCCCAGCCAGTGCTCGCGACCGGACACGCCGTCGAGGTTGATCAACAGCGCCGGCTCGTCCGGTGCGATGGACGCGGCGGTCGGCCGGTAGCCCATCTGCGCCAGCTGCGCGACGGTCATGTCGGGATACAACCCCTCGGGCTCGAAATCCCGTGCATCCGACGCGCGGGTGGCGCGCACCGCGACCGGGCCGCCCCGGGTCCAGCCGCCCTTCTCCACGAAGTAGTTGGCGATCGATGCGAACACGTCATCGGTGTTGTTGAACAGATCGATGCGGCCGTCGCCGTCGCCGTCGGCCGCGAACTCGCGGTAGCTCGAGGGCATGAACTGGCCCCAGCCCATGGCCCCGGCGTAGCTGCCCTTGAGCGTGGTGATGTCGAGCCGCTGCTCCTTGCCCAGCGCGAACAGCTGCGCCAGCTCGCCGCGGAAGAACGCCTCGCGCCGGTTCTCGCGGTCGGCCCGCGCGGGATCGCCGGTCCGCGGATAGGCGAAGGCCAGCGTGTACAGCGAATCGACCACCGGGTAGCTGCCGGCATTGGCGCCGTAGCTGGTCTCAACGCCGATGATGGCCACGATGATCTCGGCCGGCACCCCGGTACGCGACTCCACGCGTGCCAGTGCGTCGCGATTGCGCGCCATGAACGCCTGGCCGCCGTCGATGCGGGCCTGGCTGATGAAGATCGGGCGGTAATCGCGCCAGGGCTTGGCCTCGGCCGGGCGCGACATCGCCTTGATGATGCTCTCGCGCATTTCCGCCCCGGCAAGCACCGAACGGATGTGGGAGGGGTCGACACCGTATTTGTCGGCGGTATCGCGCACGAACGCGGCCTTGGCCTGCTCCAGCGGCATCGCCGGCAAGGGGTCGGGCAGCGGACTGGTGCCGGGCACCGGCGGCCGGGTGCGGGTCGGCTTCGCCATCGGCCGTGGCGCGGGCTGGGCGGCGGGTGCGGATTCGGCGTGCGTGGCCTCGGCCACCGGAGCCGGCGGCGCGGGCGTGGCGCATGCGCCCAGCACCAGCGAAATCGTGAACGGGAGGACGTTGCGGAAGGGCTTTGAAGTCATCGCGGCGAGGTTAGCACGCACCTTCCGATGCATGGCCGCGAGGGGCGTCGCAGCGTCCGTGTCGAGTCAGGTTGTGTTCGTGTTCCAGCGCCGGCTATCGCGCCGGCAAGCGCAGGTCGATGGGCTCGCATGGAGCGGGAACTGGACGTCGCGTCGATCAGCGCGCGTGCACCGGGCGGTGCGCGCGCACCGCCATCACCACGCCCAGGCCCGCCAGCAGTGACACCGCCGAGGTGCCGCCATAGCTGAGCAGCGGCATCGGCACGCCCACCACCGGCAGCAGGCCGGCGATCATCCCCGCGTTCACGATCACGTACACGCTGAAAGCCAGGCCCAGCGCGCCGGCCAGCAGCCGTGAATAGCCCTCGCGCGCTTCGCTGGCGATCCACAGGCAGCGGCCCACCACGAACAGGTACAGCGAGAGCGTCGCGGCCACCCCGATCCAGCCGAACTCTTCGCTGAGCACGGCGAAGATGAAGTCGGTGGTGTGTTCGGGGATGTAGTTGAGGTGCGACTGGCTGCCCTCGCCCCAGCCCTTGCCGGACAGGCCGCCCCCGCCGATGGCGATCTTGGACTGGATGATGTTCCAGCCCGCGCCCAGCGGGTCGGACTCGGGGTTGAGGAAGGTCATGATCCGGTCCTTCTGGTACGGACGCAGCATCCAGAACCATGCCGCCGGCGCAACCGCAGCGACCCCGCCGATGGCGGCGGCGAACCACCACCAGGACAAGCCCGCCAGGTACAGCGCGAACGCACCGCTGGAGGCCACCAGCATGGCGGTGCCGAAGTCGGGCTGGAGCAGGATCAGGCCGGTGGGCGCGGCGATGATCGTGGCCGCGACCAGCACCGCCGGCACGCGCGGCGGCAACGCGCCCCGGTTCAGGTACCACGCCACCATCATCGGCAGGCTGAGCTTGAGCAGCTCGGCGGGCTGGAAATAGAACACGCCCAGGTTGAGCCAGTGCGCGCCATGGCGCCCGCTGCCCAGGAACAAAACCGCCACCAGGGGCAGCATCGACGCGGCGAACACCAGTGGCGTCCAGTTTCGCAACTGGGAGGGCGGCATCCGCGACAGCGCCCACATCGCCGCCAGGCCCACGCCGAAGCGTGCGCCCTGGGCCACCACCAGCGACTGCGACTCGCCCCCGGCGCTGTAGAGCACGGCCAGGCCGATCCCCATCAGCGCCAGCAGCGCGGCCAGCAACGGCCAGTCAAGGGTACGCAGCAGGCGCGCGGCAAGCTCGAACAGCCAGCGCAGGATGATGCTCATCGCGGCGGCTCCGGCGCGGCGGCCGGGGTCGTTCCGGGAGCCGCCTGCGACGCCGGCCCTGCCGGTCCGGGAGGCGGCAGAGGCTCGGGCGGCTCGGGCATCGTGCCCAGCAGCCATGCGTCGAATATCTTGCGGGCGATCGGCGCGGCCGTCGTGCCGCCGTAACCGCCGTGCTCGACCACCACCGCCACGGCGATGGTCGGGTTGTCGGCCGGTGCATAGCCCACGAACAGCGCCTGGTGCCGCAGGTGGTAGGGCAGCGCCTTGGGGTCCATGCTCACGTTGCCCTTGCGGCTGATCTTCTGCGCGGTGCCGGTCTTGCCAGCCATCCGGTACGGCGCGCCAATGGCCATCGCAGTGGCGGTACCACGGCCATGGATGGTGGCCTCCATGCCTTCCTGCACCGCACGCAGGTGCGCCGGGTTGGAGGTGATCATCTCCGGCTGCGGTCGCGGCAATGGCGTCCAGGGCTGGCCATAGCCGTCCCGGCGCGCCGATACCAGTCGCAACTCGCGCAGTCGGCCGTCATCGGCAATGGCCGCGGTGGCCCGCACCAACTGCAGCGCGGTCGCGATCCAGTAGCCCTGGCCGATCCCGGCAATGACCGTCTCCCCGGGGTACCAGGGCTCGGTGGTGCGGCTGCGCTTGTAGTCGGGCGAAGGCACCACGCCACTGTTCTCGCCGATCAGGTCGATGCCGGTCGGCTCGCCGAAGCCGTAGCGCTGCATGTACTCGGCGAACCGCGCGATGCCCATGTCGTAGGCGAGCTTGTAGTAGTAGTAGTTGACCGAGCGCGAGATCGACGAGCGCAGATCGGTCAGGCCCGCGCCGCGACCGGCGTCACGGTAGCCGCGGGCCTGCCCGGGGATGCGGAACTCGCCGGTGGAGAACACCGTCGACTGGGGGGTGAGCTGGCCGCTGTCCACGCCCGCCAGCGCGACCATCGGCTTGATGGTCGAGCCCGGCGGCCCGCCCCCGAGCACGTTCCGGTTGAACAGCGGGCGGGAGGGGTTATCCATCAAGGCGCGGTAATCGGTGTGCGAGATGCCGTTGACGAACAGGTTGGGGTCGTAGCTGGGCAGGCTGACCATCGCCAGCACCTCGCCGGTTCGCGGATCCACCGCGACCGCCGAACCTTCCAGCAGGCCGAAGGCGTTCACCATGGCCTGCTGCAGGTGGGCGTCGACGCTCAGCCGCAGGTCCGCGCCGGGTACAGCCGGGTCCCGGCCCACCTCGCCCATGGCCCGGCCATCCACGTTGGTTTCGATCTTGCGATAGCCGATCCGGCCGCGCAGCGCCTCCTCGTAGGCGCGCTCCAGCCCGGTCTTGCCCACGTGGCTAAGCGCAGTGTTGGCCTCGCCCAAGGTCTTGAGGTCCTCGGTGTCGACCCGCCCGACGTATCCGACCACGTGCGCGAAAAGATCGGCATGGGGATAGCGGCGGTTGAGGTAGGGCACCAGCTCGATGCCGGGGAAGCGCCAGCGATCGACCGCGAAACGTGCCGCTTCGGCCTCGCCCACGCGCAGCTTCAGCGTGATCGGCTGGAACCCGCGGGTCGCGCGGCGGTGGTCGTGGAAACTCTCGATGTCCTCGGGCGTCAGCTCCACCACCTGCTGCAGCCGCGGCAGCCACTCGTCCACCGGCCCGGCCTCTTCCGGCGTGACTTCCAGCCGGAAGGCCGGCACGTTGTCGGCCAGGATCCGGCCTTCCCGGTCCAGCACCAGTCCGCGCCCGGGCACCACCGGCTGCAGCTTGACCCGGTTGGCCTCGGCGCGACTGGCGTAGTCGTCGTGCTGCCAGACCTGCAGGCGGAAGTACCACAGCGCCAACCCGCCCATCGCCAGCACCACGCCGAGCATCGCCAAGGCGGCGCGCCGCCGGAACTGGTCGGCCTCGGCCGTGGCGTTCTTGAGGACGCGCCGACGCGGACCCACCGGTCAGCGCCCCCGCCCGCCGCCGTGCCTGAGCGCATCCAGCAGCATGAACACCGGCGGCCACAGCAGCATCCCCAGCACCGGCGACGCCCATGCAAGGTCCGGGTGTGGCGCGACCCCCAGGGTCAGGTGCAGGACGGTGGTCACGATGCGGTCGTTCAGCAGCAGGCCGCCCATGGCCAGCGCCTGCTGCGACATCGGGAAGAACCGCAGCCGCGCGCGGAAGCGCTGCAGGATGAAGGCCATCACCGCCAGCCGCAGCGCCTGCTCGCCCAGCAGGCTGCCGAAAGTGAGGTCGCCGACCAGGCCGACCAGGAACGCGAAGCCCAGGCCGTAACGGTCCGGATCCTCCAGCACCCAGTACGCCATCACCAGGGCCAGCCAGTAGGGCCGCAGCGGCTGCAGCATTTCCGGCAGCGGCAGCAGGCCCAGCAGCAGCGCGACCAGGACGCTGGCGGGCATGGTCCAGGGGCGACGGGAGCGCTTCATCGGCCCACCCCGTCGCCGGCCCGGAGCGTCGCCCCGGTCACTTCGTGGCCGGCCCCCTCGCCGGGCTGCCCTCCCGAAGGCGCCGGCGTGTCTGCCCCGGACGGCAACGGCGGTGCCGAAGGCAACGGCGCCGCGGGCGCACTGCGCAGCAGCAGCACGTCGCGCCCCCGGTCCAGCTGCGCGGCGGGAGTGACGTCACCGCTGAGGAACGCGCGGCTGTCGTCGGGACGCAGTTCCGCCACGGTCCCCACCGGGAAGCCCGCCGGGAAGCGCGATCCCAGGCCGGACGTCACCAGCAGGTCGCCGACCTTGATCTCGCTCGACAACGGGATGTTGGTCAGGCTCAGCATGTCGCTGCGGCCGTTGCCGTAGGCCATCAGCCGCACGCCGTTGCGGGCCACCGCCACCGGCACCACGTGCGAGGGATCGGTCAACAGCAGCACGGTGGCCTGGATCGGGCTGGCCTCGATCACCTGCCCCACCAGGCCGCCGGAATCGATCACGCTCTGGCCGACGCGCACACCGTCGCCGCGCCCGGCGTCCAGCACGAGTCGCTGGCGGGTCGGGTCCAGGTCGACATCAAGGATCGGCGCCAGCAGCACGTCCAGGTTGCCGCGCTGTTTCGCGCCCAGCAGCGCGCGCAGGCGCACGTTGTCGGCCGCGACCGCCTGCAGCCGTGCCAGCCGGGCGCTGTCGACCAGCAGCTGGTTGCGCAGGCGCGCGTTCTCCTCGGTGAGCTGGGCGAGCGTGCCGGCATCTTCGTAGAGCATGCCGGCCATCCGCGAGGGCCATCCGGCCACGGCGCGGATCGGCTGCACCACCAGGCTCGCCTGCTCGCGGGCCATGCGCAGCCAGCCGCCGCGGTGGTCGAGCACGATCAGCACGATCGCCAGCCCCAGGTACGCGAGCAGTCGCAGCGTGTCGGCGACTTCACCGGAGCGCGAGGACGTGGATGGGCCGGCGTAGGGAGGCATCAGGGGCCGGAAGGTGCGGGGATGCGGTCAGCGACCGGGGCGGCGAAGGCGCGTGCAGCAGGGCGGAAGCGGGAGCTGGAACGCGGGCGGCAACCGCCGGTCGGCCGCAAAGGACCTGGCCGGGGGTCGACTGCGCGCTGCCGCCGGATGTTCAATCCGGCGCGAAGAACTCGTTGCCGTGCATGTCCACCAGTTCCAGCGCGCGTCCGCCACCGCGTGCCACGCAGGTCAGCGGGTCGTCGGCCACCTGCACGTGCAGGCCGGTTTCCTCGCTGATCAGCCGGTCCAGGTCGCGCAGCAGCGCGCCGCCGCCGGTGAGCACGATGCCGCGCTCGGCCACGTCGGCGCACAGTTCGGGCGGGGTCTGCTCCAGCGCCAGCTTGACCGCGGTGACGATGCCGCTGAGCGGCTCGCGCAGCGCGTCCAGCACCTCGTTGGAGTTGATGCTGATCATCTTCGGCACGCCTTCGGCGAGGTTGCGGCCGGAGACCTCGATGCTGCGCGATTCTTCCTGCGGGTACGCACAGCCGATGTCGAGCTTGATGCGCTCGGCGGTCGCCTCGCCGATCAGGGTGCCGTAGGTGCGGCGCACGTAGGCGATGATCGATTCGTCGAAGCGGTCGCCGCCGATGCGCACGCTGGCCGAGTACACGATGCCGTTGAGCGCGATCACCGCGACCTCGGTGGTGCCGCCACCGATGTCCACGACCATCGACCCGCGCGCCTCGGTGACCGGCATGCCGGCGCCGATCGCGGCGGCCATGGGCTCTTCGATCAGGTAGACCTCGCGGGCGCCGGCTTCCTCGGCCGACTCCTTGATCGCGCGGCGCTCGACCTGGGTGCTGCCGCACGGCACGCACACCAGCACCCGCGGGCTGGGCCGCATGAACCGGCTCTTGTGCACCTTGCGGATGAAGTGCTTGAGCATTTCCTCGGTGTAGGTGAAGTCGGCGATCACGCCGTCCTTCATCGGCCGGATGGTGGTGATGTGCCCGGGCGTGCGGCCGAGCATCTGCTTGGCTTCCGCGCCCACCGCCGCGACCGAGCGGTTGCCGCCGACCACGCGGTCCTGGCGCACCGCGACCACGGACGGCTCGTTCAGCACGATCCCCTGGCCGCGGACATAGATGAGGGTGTTGGCCGTGCCCAGGTCGATGGACAGGTCGTTGGAGAACATGCCGCGGAACTTCTTGAACATCGGGGGTCTGGGGTCCTGTCGGCGCCGGTTGGCGGCCGTGTGAAGGGGTCGTGCAGGCGGTCCGGTAGCCTAGCAACGCCCCCCCGCCGCAGCAAGGAAAAACAGCGGTTTGCGGCGGGTTTGGGCGTTCAGGGTCAGGCTGTCGCACGGCAGTGCAGGACCCGAGCGTGACCCCGGTCACGGCTTCGCGGCTCGGCTGTCGTCTGGCCGCCGCCGCCGCCAGTCGCTACCCTACGCGCCCGCGCGGTGGACCCGCGCCGCGCTTTCACACAGGAATCGTCGATGTCTGCACTGATCTGCGGGTCGCTGGCCTACGACACCATCATGGTGTTCCCCGACCAGTTCAAGAACCACATCCTCCCGGACAAGGTGCACATCCTCAACGTGTCGTTCCTGGTCCCGCGCATGCGCCGCGAGTTCGGCGGGTGCGCGGGCAACATCGCCTACAACCTGAAACTGCTCGGCGGCGACCCGATCCCGATGGCGACGGTCGGCCAGGACTTCGGCCCGTATCGCGAATGGTTCGAAGAGCACGGCATCCGCATGGACCAGGTCAAGGTGATCGACGAGCTGTTCACCCCGCAGGCCTTCATCACCACCGACCACGACAACAACCAGATCACCGCTTTCCACCCGGGCGCAATGATGCGCTCCTACGAGAACCACGTGCGCGACGTGGCCGGCGTGACGTTCGGCATCGTCAGCCCGGACGGGCGCGACGGCATGCTGCAGAACGCGGTGGAGTTCGCCGAGGCCGGCATCCCCTTCATCTTCGACCCGGGCCAGGCGATGCCGCTGTTCAACGGCGCCGAGTTGCGCGCGTTCATCGAGCAGGCCGACTACGTCACCGTCAATGACTACGAGTCCAACCTGCTGCAGGAACGTACCGGCTGGAGCGAGAACGAGATCGTGCAGAGGGTGAAGGCCTACATCACCACCCGCGGCCCGCACGGCTCGCAGATCCATACCCGCGAGAAGACCTTCGACGTCCCGCCGGCCCACGAGCGCCGCATCACCGACCCGACGGGTTGCGGCGACGCGTTCCGGGCCGGCCTGATCTTCGGCATCGAGAAGGGGCACGATTGGATGACCATCGGCCGCATGGGCAACCTGATGGGCGCGCTGAAGGTCGAGCACCCCGGCACCCAGAACCAGCGCTTCGACTACGGCGAGTTCGCCGAACAGTTCAAGCAGCAGTTCGGGTACGCGCTGTAGGACAGGTTCAACCCGCTGCCGTGGCGCGCATCGCCGTGGACACCGCGCACGTCGTATCGCACCTGATTTCAAGCCGCCACCCCAGCGAAGGCGGGGATACAGGGACGTTCCAGCTGTCAAAGGCAACGCCACCGGTTTCCCTCCTTCGCGGGAATGGCGCGGCATTACCGGGTCGTTCGAGATCCCATCCCCTGCTGCCGGCGCCGGTCACATCAGGACGGTCACCCGATCGACAGCCGGCCCGGCGCGTGCGCCTGGTGGTCGAGCGTCTCGCGTTCCGACCGGTCCCGCGGCATGGACAGGTTCACATCGCGCGCCGTTGCATGCCGCTCCAACGCCGTCAGCGCCCGGTCCGCGTCCTCGACCGGCGTACGCACCGCACGCGCCATCTCCACGTTGGCCCGCCTGTGGGAGGGATCGCGCAGGTCGCCCTCGATGGCGAAGGCACGTGATCCGTCGGCAGTCAGGAATACATGGTCGACGCGTCTGATCGCATACCCATCCGCTGACGCCCCCGCGTTTGGTTCGCGGGGAAACGTCCTGCATGCCACCAGCAGGCTGCGGCTCACGCGTTCGCTGGACTCGTCGTAGGGCTTGCCGGCGCGTTCGTCGATAGCCGCGACGCCGGCGCGGATTTGCAGCAGCAGGTTGTGGTGGGGATGCCCGGCCTCGGTCGGCGAGCCCGATGCAGGAGAGCGTTGCGGCGCGCCCGAAATGGGCGCGACCGGTGAGAACGGCATGACCCGACCCTCGTACTCCTGCCGACGTATCGGATCGCCGGGGCCCGACGGTGCGTGTCCGGAGGGCTGATCGCCGCGCCCGTGGTCGTGCATGTGGCCAGGACGCACCCTCGGCGCCTCGTGCGACAACCGCTCCATGACCTCAGGCGTGAGTCGTCGCTCCCATCGCGCCACCGCCGCCATGCGCTCGGGCAAGTGGTTGTAGCCACCATTGATGTCGCGTGTGGCGGCACGGACATCCAGTTGGTGGCCACGCGGTACGACACGACTCTGCCAGTAATGGATGGCGATGTCCGCCGCGATTGAGCGGTCGGCAGCCAAGTCGGGATTGTCAACCAGGTCCAGGCCGAGCTCATGGCCGTCCCTGGTGTAGTTGTAGCGACCGGTCAGCTGTATGTACCCGCGGCCATGGAATCGCCAACCATCGCCGGGTTCGGTATTGCCGGAGGTGCCCGTGCGCCCCCATTCACCCCCGTAAATGGCATTGGCGACTGCGACAGGCCCAGCCACTGCGATTGCATTCGCCTGCTCAAGCGTGTTCAGGCCGTTGCGCCCCTTGAACATCTCAAGGAGCCGCTCACCGCGGTAGTTGAGGTTCTCTTCCAAGCTTCGAAAATCGCGGGATTCGACCTCCATCTGCCCCATGAAGGCGGCCAGCTCTTTCGGATCGTCAAGCCCAGCTTGATAGGCCCTCAGCAGAAGATAGTTCCGATTGTTTGGTTGTGGTGACATCGCCGCCTCCATGGCCAAGCGCTTCAGGGTCAATCGTGCCCCTCATCCCACGCGGGCAAATTGTCACCCGCGATTGCCTGATCCTCAGCCCATCCTTGGGTGAGCCGTGTTCGCGCCGCATGATCAACTTCAAAGAAGCTTTCGGGGTCGCATCGCGAAACACTACTTGGTTCCGGCTCGCCATCGGGAATCCACATGATCCCTTGATCGCCCGGCTCCCGGCGCATGTAATAGATCGAATAGAAGACGTGCTTTGCTCCCTCACGCGGAAACGAATACGAATGGCCAGACGTATTGCCCGCAAACCAGCGGTGCTGGCTGTACATCGGCTGCGTTCCACGCTGTGAATCGGACCAACTGAGGACAGTTTTTGGTCCGGGGACAGGACCGTACGTGTAGTGCCCGGCGTTCTTGTCGCGCTCAGTGGATATGCAGATTGAGACAACGTCCTCCGTCCCGGCAATGCGGCACGAGATCAGTACCGACTCGTCAACGGCGCAGTGGGATGGGCGACTGTCCGTCGGGTGTGACGGAGAACGGTGCCGCCCGGAGTCTGGGGCAGGGACGTCGGTCAATGGCGCGTTTGCAGGGACCGGAGCCGTGTCGGCCAACAGCGGGTCCTGCGAACATGCTGAAAGCGCTAGCGCCACGGGCAGCACCGGGAAGCGAACGACGTGGAAAGGCGTCCGCCGGTACCTGGTGCTTGGCTGTGCGTGACCCGTGGCTTCATTCCTTCGATTCATCGGCATCCTCCATTGATGCGCCTGCAGACCAGGGCAGCATGGTAGCCGATGATCGACGACGCGGCCGCCGCTCCTTGCCGTAGGAAAAAACTTGCCGACGCCACGAAGCGCGGCCACACGAAGCGCGGCCAATGGAGACTGCGCGGAAGGATGTCCGGGTTTTCGGGAGAGCGGGCCTAAACCTGTCCTGCGCTTCACTCCCAGCCCGGCATGCGCATCGAATCCAGCCCGCCCACCTCGAACAAGGCGGTGCGCGTGCCGCCGGCTTTCACCGGGAACTCGATGGCAACGGTCGCCGCACCATTGGCGATGCGCCACAGCGCCGCTTCGTCGTCGATGAACATGGCGATGGCCTCGTCGGTCTTCGGGCGGCTGGCCGCCATCGCCCGCGGCTGCGCATCGTCGACAGTGACCTGCACGCGGCAACCGCCGTAGCAGTCGAAGTCGCCGGTTTCCAGCACCAGGTAACTGCTTCGACCCCAATCGGGGTGGTCGCGGAAGATCAGGCGCACCGGTCGCTCGCCGCTGCCGTCCACGTCCACCCGGTCCCTGGCATAGATCGCCGCCGAGCGCTGCTCGCCGCCGTCGACCGGCTGGGTCTGGTAGATCCACAGTGACTGCAGGCGCCGGTCCTCGCGCTCCTGCTTGGCATCGGCGGTCGCTTGCTGGTGGCGCTCGCGGATGCGATCGGCGGCCGCGCTGCCGGGGTGCTCGGCCAGCAGCACGTCGCCATGGGCGCGCGCCATTGCCCAGTTCTTTTCAGCGAAGGCGGCCTCGAACTGGTCGGCCATCGCATCGGCGTCGGCTTCTGCCGCCTGGATGCGGGCGGCTTCGGCCTGCGCGGGGTCGGTGGCCGGCTGGCAGGCGGCCAGTGCGATTGCCGAGGCCAGCAATGCGGCGCGAAGGGGAATGGCGGATCTGTTCATGGCGTTTCCTCGGCGGAGGGGTGCGCCATTGTCCATGGCGGGGCGAATGTCGGGGTGTAGGCACGGCACGTCCGCCGGCAGCCCCCATGTAGGAGCGACGTCGGTCGCGATCCGTGGTGGCCGAAGATTCGTGGGCCATGTCTGGCGGTGCCGTAGCAAGGCGAATGCGAAGCACGCACCGGGCAGAGGCGGCGATCGCGGCTGAAGCCGCTCCTGCAGGGTCGGTACCGGATCGTTGGGCAGGGCCGGTCTGGCGGGGTACGGTCGCGACTCACGTCGCTCCTACAGATGAAGTAGAAGCACGCGTCGCGGGTGCGATCGCGACTGGAGCCGCTCCTGCAGGGCGCTCCAACCGCGGAAACGACGCGACCGCCCGAAGGCGGCCGCGTGTAGTGCTGCCGGTGGTTGATGGGTCAGTCCGCCGGCGTGGCGACGGTGTCGTCACCCTTGGCCTTGGCGATCACCGCATCGACCGAACCGGTGGTGATCGGGTGGTAGCCAGGACGCGCCTGGGCCAGCACGTCCTCGGCAAGTGCCAGGCCTTCGGGTGTGGCCGCGAGCGCCTCGTACGTCGGCATGATCAGCTTGCGGCGACCCACGCGCTTGAGGAACACGGCAATCGCCGCGTCTGCCTCGCCGTAGCCGCTGCGCACCGCCAGCGGATACCAGCGCTGGGCGACTTCGCCATTGGCGGTGCCGGTGAAGGCGTAAGCCGCATCAAGCGCGGCCAGCTGCGCGGTCGACAGCGTGTCAGGCAGCCCTTCGACGAAGTGCACCCATTCCTGCGTCGTCCACGCCTCGGTGGCCGACTTGGCGGGCAGTTCGCCGCCGTCGAGCCAGGCCTTGCGGGCGGCATCGACCGCGTCCAGCCGCGGCGAAGCGACTTCAGGCGCGGACTCGGGGATGCCGGGCTCGTATATCCACTGCTCCAGCTCCGCCCGGGTCACCTTGCCGGGGTACTTGGCCAGCAGGTTCTCGCTGGCGTATTCGATGAAGGTGTTGCTGTCGATGCCCTGGAAGGCGAAGTGGTCGAAGTACTGGCGCAGGAACGCGTCGAACTCGGCGCGGCCGAAGCGATCCTCCAGGAACGACAGGAACCACGCACCCTTGTCGTAGGCCACGTCGCCCATCGGCGCGTCGACCGCCGGCTCCACGCCCGGGCGGATCGCCAGCGACTGGGCCTCGTCCGACATCTCGCCGATGCCCTCGCGAAGCGCGTTGCGGGCGATGACCGTCTCCATGTCGGCGCGCTCCTTGCCGTAGAGCTCTTCGACGATACGACCCTCGACGTAACTGGTGACACCCTCGTTGAGCCAGCCGTGGTTGGCCGTGGCGAAGGTCACCAGGTTGCCCGACCAGCTGTGCGCGAGCTCGTGCGCGATCAGCGACACCAGCGACTTGTCGCCCACGATCACGGTCGGGGTGATGAAGCTCAGGCGCGGGTTTTCCATGCCGCCGTAAGGGAATGACGGCGGCAGCACCAGCATGTCGTAGCGCTCCCAGCGGTACGGTCCATACAGCGCTTCGGTCACGTCGATCATCTTCTCGGTATCGGCGAACTCCTCGGCGGCCTTGGCGACCATGGACGGCTCGGCCCACACCCCACTGCGCTCGCCGATCGGCTCGAACACCAGGTCACCGGCGGCGATCGCCAGCAGGTAGGACGGAATCGGCTGCGGCATCTTGAAGGTGTAGTCGCCGTCGCGCTCGGCCTGCGGGTCGTTGTCGGCGCTCATCAGCACCATCACGTCCTTCGGGCTGGTCACGTGCGCGGTGTAGGTGAAGCGCACCTGCGGGGTGTCCTGCAGCGGCACCCACGAACGCGCGTGGATCTGCTGCGACTGGCTGAACATGAAGGGCTGCTCGCCGCCGGCGGTCATTGCCGGGGTGAGCCACTGCAGCCCGGAGGCCTCCGGTGCGGTGCGGT
Source organism: Novilysobacter viscosus (assembly GCF_046600715.1). Classification (NCBI taxonomy): domain Bacteria; kingdom Pseudomonadati; phylum Pseudomonadota; class Gammaproteobacteria; order Lysobacterales; family Lysobacteraceae; genus Novilysobacter; species Novilysobacter viscosus. Next base: position 76,694 of record NZ_JBJMAV010000005.1, on the reverse strand, counting down.
ACGTCACCCGGATGCGCTCGCTGCGCTGGGGGGCTTCGATCACCAGCTTGCTGCCCAGCGGCGGCTGCGCCTGGGCCATGTCGAACGCAAGGTCGACCCATTTGCCGTCCTCGCGCTCGCCCACCACCTTCTCGATGGTGAGGTCGCGGGTATCCAGCACCAGTTGCGTGGCCTGCGGATCGACCCAGTCGAGCGTGTAGGTCGCGCTGCCGCCCAGCTGGCGGTTGTCGAAATCCACCGCCAGTTCAAGCGCGAGGTCCTCGATGCGGACCTTGCCCGGTTCGGCGTAGGAGTGCTGGTCGAAGTGTGCGGTGGACTGCGCGGCCGGTTCGCCTCCCGTGGGGGTGGCGCCGCCGGCCGCGGGCGCGGCGTCGCGCGAGCAGCCGGCGAGCACGGTGGCGCCGGCCAGGCACAGGGTCAGGATCGATGAACGCATGTGGAGCCCACGGTTTCGAGTGAGCGGCCGAGTGTAGCGGACCCCCGGTGGAGGGCGGATGGGGGTGGCGGCAATGACCGGCCCGCGCGCCGGCCCGGGTCAGGCCTTGTAGCCGGTATGGATGGCGACGATGCCCGCCGACAGGTTGCGGTAGTCGCAGCGCGCGAAGCCGGCTTCTTCCATCATCCCGCGCAGCTCGGCCTGCGGCGGGTGCTTGCGGATGCTCTCGGCCAGGTACTGGTAGCTGTCGGCGTCATTGGCGAACAGCTTGCCCAGCCGGGGCAGCACGCTGAAGGAATGGAAGTCGTAGACGGGCTTGAACCACGCCGCGGTCACCTCGGAAAACTCCAGCACCCGCGCCTGCCCGCCCACCTTGAGCACGCGGAGCATCTCGCGCAGCGCGGCATCCTTGTCGGTGACGTTGCGCAGGCCGAAGGCGATGGTGACCAGGTCGAAACTGGCATCCGGGAACGGCAATGCCTCGGCGTTGCACTGCACGTACTCGAACCCGGCCACGCGACCGCCGTCGACCATCCGGTCGCGTCCCACCCGCAGCATGTCGCCGTTGATGTCGCCCAGCACGATCCGCCCGGCGTCGCCGACGCGATCGGCGAGCAGGCGCGCGACGTCGCCGGTGCCGCCGGCCAGGTCGAGCACGCTGTCGCCCCGGCGCACCTGCGCGGTACCCGTGAAGTAGCGCTTCCAGGCCCGGTGCACGCCCAGCGACATGAGGTCGTTCATCAGGTCGTAGTTGCGCGCGACCGAGGTGAACACCTGGCCGACCAGCTTCTGCTTCTCGCCGGTGGGCACGTCGCGGAAACCGAAGTGGGTGGTGCCGGGCTCGCCGGCGCGCGGGTCTTGGTCGGTCATGGGGGGAGTATCGCATCGACGGCGTCGATGCCGGCCGCGGCGTCAGTCCGATACGTCCACCGCCGAGTGCAGGGATTGACCCGAATCAAGCGCCAGTCGCCTTTCCGGACGAATAATCGGGCATCGCCCGGGGAAGACCATGGCCGCCAGCACTCCGTTCTCGCCTCCGTCGGTGATCCGCGACGACTCGGAACTCGACGAGTACCTCGCCACGTATCCACGGCAGATGTTCGCGTCCCGCGGTGAGGCCAGGGGCCTGGACCTGGCAGCGTGGAAGGCGCTGGGCGACGATGCCGACGAAGACAGCTACGCCACCGCGCAACGGCTAGGGTTGCCGCTGGTGCGACTGGGGGGCCTGAACCCCGATCCCGCCGCCCTGGCGCTGATCGCGCCGGAGGTGGCGCGGGCACTGCGCGCGGTGGCCCTGCGCACGCGCCAGGGCATGGTCGCGGTCGCCCTGGAGCATCCCGGGGCTGCCAACGTCCAGGCGATGCTCGACTTCCTGAGCCGGGAGCGGATCATCCCGCTGGTCGCCACCGCACGCGACATCCGCGAGGCCATTTCCCGCCACTATGACCGCGCCGAGGACCTGGATGTCGTCCGCCAGCTGGGCATGGACCTGGCCACGGCTGGTGACGACGTCAGCGAGGAAAGCGCCCAGCGTTTGGCCCGCCGGAAGCCGGTGGTGCGCATCGTCAGTGGATTGATCGCCGGGGCGGTGGCGCGGCGTGCCTCGGACATCCACCTGCGACCCGGCGAGAACGGCACCGACGTGCTCTACCGGATCGACGACGAGATGGTGCCCGTGCGCCACCTGATCAAGGCGCTGCACACCCCGGTGGTCTCGCGCATCAAGGTGCTCGGGGCGATGAACCTGGCCGAGCACCGGCGCCCGCAGGATGGCCGCACGACGTTCGTGCTGGAGGACGGGCGCAAGGTCGACCTGCGTATCTCGGTCCTGCCGGCGGTGTTCGGCGAGAGCGTGGTGGTGCGCCTGCTGGACACCAACGAGAGTCTCTGGAGCCTGGACCAGCTGGGCCTGACGCCCGAAGACCGCCAGCGCGTCGATGACGTCATGCAGCGCAGCCATGGCATGTTCCTGACCACCGGCCCGACCGGGTGCGGCAAGTCGACCACGCTGTACGCGATGCTGATGGAGTTGCGCAAGCAGCGCATCAACGTGCTCACGATCGAGGACCCGGTCGAGTTCCACATCGAGGATATCCAGCAGATGCAGGTGAACCGCGCTGCCGGTTTCACCTTCGCCACGGCGATGCGCAATTTCCTGCGCCACGACCCCGACGTGATCATGGTCGGCGAGATCCGCGACCGGGAGACGGCCGACATCGCGGTCGAAAGCGCGCTGACCGGCCACCTCATGCTGAGCACGCTGCATACCAACACCGCCGCGACCACGGTGACCCGGCTGCTCGACCTGGGGGTGGAGGCCTACCTGCTGCGCGCCTCGCTGCTGGCGGTGATGTCGCAGCGGCTGGTGCGGCTGACCTGCACGCATTGCCGCCAGGTCGAGCCGGTCGACGCACACGCGCGCGAGGTGCTCGGCGTCGGCGCGGAGGAAGTCTTCCATATCGGCCCCGGCTGCAGCCGCTGCGACGGACTGGGCGTTTACAAGCGCCAGGCGGTGTACGAGCTGATGGTCATGACGCCACGCCTGCAGGCATTGGTGGTGCCCGGTGCCGAGGCCGACCGGATCCACGCGGCGGCCATCGAGGAGGGGATGGTGCCGTTGACGCAGGCGGCGGTGCGCCTCGCGCGCTCCGGTGCGATTTCACTGGCCGAGGCGTGGCGGGTGCGCGCGGATTAGCTGGAGGCCAATGAACCCATGCGAGCTTCGCGGCCGGGCTGCCGTCGGCGCAGGAGCGTTTCGAGATCGCGCGGCGCGCGCGGTGGCCATGGTCGAACCCGGGCCGTAGCCAGGAAACTAGCGCTTCCACCCTTCATGGCGCGCCACGACCCGTCGCGCCGTCCAAAAAAAAAGCAGGGCCCGCAACGCGGGCCCTGCTGGTTCAATGGCTAGCGGTGTTGCTCAGTAATTGACCGATGCGGTAGCCGAGCATTCGGACGTGCCGGCATTGCACACCCGGTAGGTCGCGGTGCCCCTGCCCTTGAGGCCATCGGTGTAGCTGCCGGCGTTGCTGATTGCCGAGGCGATCTTGCTGCCATCGCGGAGCACGTCCACGGTGACCGCGCCGCCGCTCCAGGCCAGCCCGACCTGGGTGGTGCCCTTGGACTTGCCGTAGTTGTAGGCGGTGAGCCCGGCCGGGGCGCCAACCGGATCGGGGCCCGGACCCGGGTCGGTACCGCCACCGCCACCCAGCAGCGCTTCGGTGGCATCGAAGGTCTGCACCAGGCCGTTGCCGTAGTAGTTGTCGCGGCCGGCCGTACCCAGGTCAAGCGCGGTGGCGTTCATCGCGTCCCGGACCTGCTGGTTGGTCGCGCTCGGGTCCGCGCTCCAGATGATCGCCGCGGCGCCAGCCACGTGCGGCGACGCCATCGACGTGCCGTCCAGGTAGGCGTAGCCGCTGGTGTTGGTTTCGGCAATGGTGCTTACGTTCGCGCTTTGTCCGAGCGAGCCCGCCACCAGGGCCTGGCCGTCTTCCTGGCTCATGCTGATGCCCGGGATGCTCGAGGCGCCGCCCAGCGTGCCGGAAAAGCCGCCCGGCACGTTGTTGTAGACCACTGCGGCGACGCCGCCACCGGCGGTCACGTTGGCGACCTTGTCGGCGAAGCTGATGTCGCCGCGTTCGCACAGCACCACCTTGCCCGCCCAGCTTCCCGCGCTGGTGCACCGCCCACCGCTGGCCATCGCGCCACTGGCGGTCGACTGCACGCTGCCCTCCAGCGCGGAGACGATGAAGCTCGCGCCACCCACCGACATGGCCGCATCACGCGACGGGTAGGTGCTGAGCACGCCAACGCCGGGCGCGGCGATCTCGACCTGGTTGTTGTACTGCGAGAAGCTGGCGACGGCGTTGTTGCTGTCGATTGCCGCCACCGAAACGACCGAGTCATACGAGGCCGGGTAGCTGAGCGTGGAATTGCCGTCGTTGCCGGCCGCGGCGATGCTGAGCACGCCCTGGCTGTTGAGGGAGTCGAAGGCATTGCGCTCGGTGGTGCTGGCACCGCCGCCGCCCAGGCTCATGTTGATCACCTTGGCACCCGCTGCCTCGCAGCGGTTGGCCGCGTCGACCAGGGTCGAGGCATAGCTCCAGCCGCAGCTCGCGCCGTCGAACACCTTGACGATGTGCAGCGAGACCTTGCCCGGGCTGACGCCGACCACGCCGGAATTGTTGTTGACCGCGGCGATGGAGCCGGCAACGTGGGTGCCGTGCCCGCAGCTGTCGGTGTTCCAGTTCTGGCCGGCGCTGGCGTAGCCGGACATGGAGACGCCGGCGAAATCCTCGTGGTTCGCGTTGATCCCCGAGTCGATCACGCAGACCTTGATGCCGGTGCCATCGGCACCGACCGCCCAGGTTTCCGGGGCCTGCACGCTGTTGATACCGTAGGGCGTGACCTGCCCGCTCGGGTAGCGCGGCGCGTCGGGCTCGATGTACTCGACGTCGGCGCGGTTGCGCAGGCCCTGCAGTGCCTGTGGCGGCAGGGTCACCGCGATCGCGCGTTGCTTGTCCAGGCGACGGTGGATGTTGCCGCCGGCGCCGCGCACCGCGGCTTCTACGCTCGCGGCCTTGCCTGCCTTGAACTTCACGATCACGCGGTTCGCGTCCGGCTGGGCAGCCATCGCGGCGCCAGTGACCATGACGATAGCGGCGCCCAGCGCCAGTACGATTGCCTTGTGCTTCATTTTTTGAAGTTTTCCCCGAGATTGGAATTGGATCGCGGCGCTCGACACGTGAGTCGCGCCGCCCCGGAACTTAACATCCACTGACTCCCGGCAGTTGTGCGTTGCACCATCAGCATGCTAGGCGAGCATGTGCTCGACACACCCTTCCAAACGAGTCCCGACATGATTGAAACGCCCGACTACCGCGCCCTGCTGGAGACCGCCCTCGAAGAAGCCCGCACCGGCCTGGCCGAGGGCGGCATCCCGATCGGCGCGGCGCTATACCACGCCGACGGACGGCTGCTGGGCTGCGGACACAACCGCCGCGTGCAGGAAAACGACCCCTCGGTGCACGGCGAAACCGACGCGTTCCGCAAGGCCGGCCGCCAGCGCCGGTACCGCGACACCATCATGGTCACCACGCTGGCGCCGTGCTGGTACTGCAGCGGGCTGGTGCGCCAGTTCAACATCGGTACCGTAGTGGTCGGCGAATCGTTCAACTTCCGGGGTGGCATCGACTGGCTGCGCGACAGCGGGGTGGAGGTCATCGACCTCAACGACACGCGCTGCATCGACCTGCTGGGCGACTGGATCGCCGCCAATCCCGAGGTCTGGAACGAAGACATCGGCGAGGACTGATCGCGCCGGTCAGGTGGGCTTGGCCACCATCAGCCAGAAGATCCAGACCACCGCCAGGAACGCCGGCCAGCCCAGCCAGAACCACCAGCGCATCACCCGGTGGTATGCCGCCGGCAGCGGGCGGGACGCGCGTGCCGCTTCAACCGCCAGGTTGCGCGCCCGCACCTGCAGGTACAGCACCGGCAGCCAGCACGCGCCCACCAGGAAGAACAGCGCCAGCGCCACCTGCAGCCAGTACCACTGGTAGGGATTGCCCAGCCGGCTGGCCATCCACAGCCCCGTCGCCAGTTGCACTGCGACCGCGGGCGCGGTGAAACACGCATCGGCCAGCACCACCGTCCGCGCCGTGGCCGCGATGTGGGCGACGTCGCCGCGCCGATGGGCGGTCCACATGAAGAAGGCGATGCCCAGTCCGGTCCCGAACAGGAGCGTCGAGGCAAGGATGTGGACCCATTTCACGACGAGGTAGGTCATCGCCGCTATCGCCTGTCCGCCAGGACCCATGCAACGGCCACCGCCGGGATCACCACCAGGTTCTTGGCCAGCCCGCCGAGTGGATCGAGCCAGCTGGCCGGAAGCAGCAGGCCGAACACCAGCGTGTAGGCAACCACCGCCAGCAGCATCACCGCCAGCGCCGCGCGGGGCCGCCAACCACTGGCCAGCCACAGCGCCAGCAGCAGGTCGACCACGCCCCCCGCGCGTGCCAGCAGCACCGGTTCCAGCGCCGCCAGAACGCCGTCACCAGCGAGCGCTTCGATCCGCGCCGCGGGCGTGGCGAAGCCGGCCCAGGCCGACAGCAGCCACAGGACGACCAGCGCGGCGCGCAGCAGCGGGCCCAGCAGGTGGAGTTGCGCGTGCCAGCGGTCCTGTACCTGGCTCGGCCGCGCGGCCAGTACGTCGGCCAGCGCGCGCGGCGCGGTGCCGAAGACCGAGGCCAAGCGGGCATGGGCGTCGGGGGCGGCGACGTTGCCGCGCCGGAGCATCCGCCACATGGTGCGGCCCATCGGACCGGCTCCCACCGCGTCCATCACGGCCACCGCCCCCCCGACGAGGGCCTCGGGCACGCGGATGACGGCGCGACCGGGAACCCGCAGCCACGATCGCCAGTGCTGCTGGTACTCGGCAAGCGACATGGCCTGCGGACCGGCGACGTCGAACACACCGCTCCCCGCCTGCAGGGCGCGCACGACCAGCACGCCCAGGTCTTCCGCGGCCAGCGGCTGCAGCTGCCATTCGCCCCTGCCCGGCAGCCACTGCGCGCCGGGTGCCGCGGCAAGCGCCCGCAGCAGCGAGGTGCCGCCGTAGCTGCCGGCCACGGCGTACACCACCGAAGGGCGGAAGACGACCGCCTCCAGCGGCAGCCGGGAGAGCGCCTCGTCGAAACGGTGCTTGGAGGCGATGAACCCGCCGTCGCGCGGGTCGCCCAGCGCGGAGATCTGCACGAAACGCCCGACCCCGGCGGCGACGCACGCCCGGGCCAGCGCGAGCGGGCCGTCGTGGTGCACCTGCTGGAAGGTGTTGCCAGGCGATTCGCGCAGGATGCCGGCCGCGTTCACCACCGCGTCCGCGCCCTGGAGCGCGTGCGCCCAGTGCGCGGGCTGGCACATGCGTGCAACGTCGCACTCGCGTCCGTCGGGCCCGGGCGGCAGCGAGCCCGGACGCTTGCCCTCGAGCACCCGGTACCCGGCCGCCCGCAACGCCGAAACGATGAACCCGCCGATGAACCCGCCGGCGCCGACTACCAGGACCGTCCCGATCTGCTGCACGCGCCCACCTGCCCCCTGAATGCGCCGCACACGCTAGCAGGGCGGAGGCGGGACGTCGCGCTTCGGGTGGAGGAAGGCGCGGTGGCGGATCGGCAGTGCGGGATCAGGGCCGGGGGACAGGGCCGCCAATGGGTCAGAGGATGTAGCGGCTCAGGTCCGGGTCCTTGACCAGCTCGCCCAGGTGCTCCTCGACGTAGGCGCGGTCGATGGTGACCTGCTGGCCGTCGCGGTCGGGCGCCTCGAAGCTGAGCGTGTCGAGCAGCCGCTCGAGCACGGTGTGCAGCCGGCGGGCACCGATGTTCTCCTGGCGTTCGTTGACGGTGGCGGCGATCTCGGCCAGCCGATCCACGGCATCGTCGGTGAAGGCCAGCGACACGCCTTCGGTCTTCATCAGCTCCACGTACTGCAGCGTCAGCGCGGCCTTGGGCTCGGTGAGGATGCGCACGAAGTCGTCCTTGCTCAGCGCGCCCAGCTCGACCCGGATCGGGAAGCGGCCCTGGAGTTCCGGGATCAGGTCCGACGGCTTGGCCAGGTGGAACGCGCCCGAGGCGATGAACAGGATGTGGTCGGTCCTGATCGACCCGTACTTGGTGCTGACGGTGGAACCTTCCACCAGCGGCAGCAGGTCGCGCTGCACGCCTTCGCGCGAGACATCGCCACCGCCGACGTTCTCGCCGCGCTTGGCGACCTTGTCGATCTCGTCGATGAAGACGATGCCGTGCTGCTCGCAGGCCTCGATCGCCGCCTCCCGCACCTCGTCCTCGTTGACCAGCTTGCCGGCCTCCTCCTCGATCAGCAGCGTGCGTGCGGCGCGGATCGCCAGCGACTTCCTCTGGGTCTTGCCGCCGCCGATCTGGGAGAACATCTGGCGCAGCTGCTGGCCCATCTCCTCCATGCCGGGGGGGGCCATGATGTCGACGTTGGCCACGGACACGGCGGCATCGATCTCGATCTGGCGATTGTCGAGCTCACCGTTGCGCAGCTGCTGGCGCAGCTTGCGCCGGGTCTCGGACTGCTGCGCGGAGGGTTCGGCGCCGATGTCCACGGTGGTGGTCGCCTGCCCGGGCGAGCCGAAGCCGAAACCGCCCGGCTGCTTCTCGCGGCTGGGCAGCAGTGCATCCAGGATGCGGTCCTCGGCGCGTTCCTCGGCGCGGGTCCGCACGCGCGCCTTGGCCTGCTCGCGGTAGAGCTTGACCGCGGTGTCGGCCAGGTCGCGGATGATCTGCTCGACGTCCTTGCCGACGTAGCCGACCTCGGTGAAGCGCGTCGCCTCCCCTTTCACGAACGGCGCATTGGCCAGGGTCGCCAGCCGCCGCGCGATCTCGGTCTTGCCCACGCCTGTGGGGCCGATCATCAGGATGTTCTTGGGCATGACCTCGTTGCGCAGGTCATCGTCCAGCCGGCTTCGGCGCCAGCGGTTTCGCAATGCGATGGCCACCGCGCGCTTGGCGTCGGACTGGCCGATGATGTGGCGGTCGAGCGCCTGCACGATCTCGCGCGGGGTCATGGTGGCGTTTGACGTATCGGGGGTATTGGGCATGTCTTGGGAGGTCTTGTGGGAGCGGCTTCAGCCGCGATCGGGAGCGGGTTCGGGCGACCGGGCATCCGGTCGCGGCCGGGGCCGTCCTTACAGTTCTTCGACGACCACGTTGCGGTTGGTGTAGATGCACACGTCGCCGGCGATGTTGATCGCCTCGGTGGCGATCGTGCGGGCGTCGAGCGGGGTGTGGGCCATCAGCGCGCGCGCGGCCGACAGCGCGTACATGCCGCCCGAACCGATCGCGATGATGCCGTCCTCGGGCTCGATCACGTCGCCGGTGCCGCTGATCACCAGCGACGTCTCGCGGTCGGCGACGGCGAGCAGCGCCTCGAGCTTCCCGAGGCGGCGCTCGGTGCGCCAGTCCTTGGCCATCTCCACCGCGGCGCGGGTCAGCTGGCCGTGCTTCTCGAGCTTGGCTTCGAACAGCTCGAACAGGGTGAACGCATCGGCCGCGGCACCGGCGAAGCCCGCGATCACCTGGTTGTCGCGGCCCAGGCGGCGCACCTTGCGGGCATTGCCCTTCATCACCGTGTTGCCGAGGGTGACCTGGCCGTCGCCGGCGACCGCGACGCGGCCGTCGCGCCGCACCGAGACGATGGTGGTGGCGTGGAAGCGGGTGGGGTTGTGGCTGGGGTCCATGCGGCCTCCGTGGGTCGAGCCCCTTGGATGGGGGCCGTCGCCGGGTCGCGCAAGGGTTCACGTGCCAGCGGTTGTAGGAGCGACGTGAGTCGCGATCCGGTCCGGCACCCCGCGGTCGCGACTCACGTCGCTTCTACAGGAACGCCGACGGGAGCTACGGCTTGCGCTTGGCACGCGGGTGCGCGGCGTCGTACACCCGCGACAGGTGCTGGTAGTCCAGGTGCGTGTAGATCTGGGTGGTGGCGATGTCGGCGTGGCCGAGCAGCTCCTGCACGCCGCGCAGGTCGCCGGAGGACTCGAGGATATGGCTGGCGAAGGAATGCCGCAGCAGGTGGGGGTGCACCCGCTTGAACAGCCCCTGGCGCTGGGCCAGCACGCGCAACCGCAGTTGCACCGCGCGCGGCGTGATCGTCCCGTTTCGCCCGGGGAACACCGGCGTGTCCGCGCTGCCGCCGGATTCGCGCTTCCAGTGCTCCAGCGCCTTGATGGCATGCGACCCCAGCGGCACGATGCGCTGCTTGCCGCCCTTGCCCAGCACGTGGACCAGCCCCTCGCCCAGATGCAGGTCGCGCCAGTGCAGGCCGCACAGCTCCGACAGGCGCAGGCCGGACGAATAGAACAGCTCCAGCAACGCGCGATCGCGCACCCCCAGGGGCGCATCGGTGGGCACTTCGACCAGCGCCTTGGCCTCGTCCGGGTCCAGCACCTGCGGCAACTTGCGCGGCGCCTTCGGCGCGCGGATCGCGGCCGCCGGGCTGGCCGCGATGCGGCCGTTGCGGAGCAGCCAGGCATAGAAGCTCCGGCACGCGGACAACCGCCGTTGAAGGCTCTTGGGCGACAGCCCGCGTCGGTGTTCAGCGGCCACGAAGGCCCGCAGTTGTTCGGCCTGCAAGCCCTCGAGCGCGCCCGCGTTGCCGGCGGCCCAGTGCGACAACGCGTCCAGGTCACGCCGGTAGGCGGCAAGCGTGTGCGGCGATACCCGTCGCTCGACGGCCAGGTGCGAGAGGAACCGGTCGACCACGTTCACTGGAGGGCTGGCCGCCGCGCCACCGGCCTCAGCGCGCCCCGCGCGCCAGCGCCGCGGCGAACGCCTCGCCCATCATCCGCAGGAACAGCGTGCCCATGCCGGGGAAGAAGCGGTTGGCATCGCCACTGCCGACCGCCACCAGGCCCAGGCCGGGCAGCGGCAGCAGCGCGGTGGACTGCACGTCACCGGCGCGGTCGCCATACAGCACGTCCTGCTTGGCAGGCTGCAGGCGCCCGCACAGCGGCGCGCCCTCTGCAAGGCAGTCGGCAAACGGCGCCAGCCGCGCGTCGGCGGCGTCGACCACCTGCAGCCAGTCGGCCGCCTCCAGGCCGTCGATGGGCTCGAACAGCACGATCCGCACCAGGTCGCCATTGAAGTCCTCCGCCAGCGTGGCGGCCATCGCCCGCACCACGTCGGCCGCCGTGGGCTGGCGCATCAGCACCAGGGTGAGCTGGTGGGTCCGCACGGCGAGCCGCTCGTTCTCCTGCGCGTTGCCGAACAGCTCGTGCAGGCGGCGGGTGAGTTCGCGGTTCTTGTCGCGCAGCACTTCAAGCTGGTAGCTGGCCAGCGACGCCGCCGGACCTTCGTCGCGCGGCACCACCAGGGTGAACGCCAGGTCGGGGAACTGCTGCAGGAATTTCGGGTGCCGCCGCAGCCAGGCCGCCACTTCGTGCGCGCCCAGCGATTCGCGTGTTTCGCTCATGCCAACCACTCTCCTTCGAATACGAATGCCGCCGGCCCGGCCATGGTGATGCCCGCGGCATCGTCGGGCCAGTCGATCTCCAGCTCGCCACCGGGCAGCGCCACGGTCGCGCGACGTCCGATGCGCCCCCGGCGCACCAGCACCGCCGCCGCCGCGCAGGCGCCGCTGCCGCAGGCCAGGGTCTCGCCGACGCCGCGCTCGAACACGCGCAGGCGGATGCGATCGCCGCCCACCACCTGCGCAAAGCCGACGTTGGCCGAATCCGGGAACGCCGGCTGCGCCTGCAGCCAACGGCCCAGCGCCGCCACCGGCGCGGTATCCACGTCCGCCACTTCGATCACCGCGTGCGGGTTGCCCATCGACACCGCGCCGAACGCGACGGTGCCGCCGTCGGCCTGCAGCGTGTAGGTATCGGCTTGCTCGAACCCCGCCAACGGGATGCGCGCCGGTTCGAACGCCGGCACGCCCATCGCGATGCGATAGCGGCCGTCCCCCAGGGGCTGCGCGTCATGGCGACCGGAGGGGCTGGCCAGGGCGAAGCCGCCCTCGCCGGCAGCGCCATCGCGTACCAGCCACGCCGCGACGCAACGCGCGCCGTTGCCGCACTGCGTGGCGGCACTGCCGTCGCTGTTCCAGATGCGGTACGTAGCGACGGCGCCCGTGTCCGGCGCGTCCTCGATGGTGAGTATCTGGTCGCACCCCACGCCGGCGTGGCGATCGGCCAACGCCCGGCACAACGCCCGGGTGGGCGGCGCGCGGCCGCCGCGCAGGTCGAGCACGACGAAGTCGTTGCCCGCGCCATGCATCTTGCTGAAACGCAGCGGGGTCGAGCCGGGCGCGGTGGCCCGGTCAGCCATTCCCGTCGTCGTCGGCGCTACCCGGTGGTGTGTCGTCGACCGGTGGCTCGGCGGTGTCGCCGGTCGCCTCGGCCTCGTCCACCAGCAGGCCGTCCTCGACCACTTCGTCGCTGGTGTCGGTGTCGGCCTGGGCCGGGGCGAGCTCCGGGAGCAGGCCGCCGGTCGCGGTAACCGGGGCACGTTCCGGGTCGAGCGGGACGTCGGTGGCCTGCACCAGCGGCCCCTTGTTGCCGCAGGCGGCAAGCGAAAGGGCCAGCAGGGCGGGGAGGATCAGGGTCGTTGCGGGGCGGATGTCCATCGCCGCAGTGTAGCCCCGGCGCCGGCGGCTGCGAAGCTCAGCGCGGCGGTTCCGGCCGCCGCCACAGCCAGGCGCCGACGACGGCCATGATGGCGGTGCCGGCCACGGCCATCCACGGCTGCGGTGCAGTCAGGAACATGAGCGCCGCGCACAGCACCATCGTGCCCAGCGCCAGCACCTTGGAGCGCCGGGCGACCGCGCCGTGCACCTGCCAGTCGCCGATCATCGGCCCGAACCGCGGATGCCCGAGCAACCAGCCGTGCAGCCGCCGCGAGCCGCGGCCGGCGGCGTATGCCGACAGCAGCACGAAGGGCACCGTCGGCAGCCCCGGCACGACGACACCGATGATGCCCAGCCCCAGCGCGACGTAGGCCAGCAGCCACCACGCCCAGCGCAAGCGCGACGGTGGTGCGGCCTCGCGCCCCGGCAGGTCGGGACTCATCGCGGCCGGCCGGCCTGGCGACGCGCGGCCGGGTCAGTCACCCGTCGGGACGGCCTGGCCCGGGGACGCCACCCCCAGCCGGTCGAGCGCGAAGGCATACATCTCCGCCATCTCGCGGTAGCGGCGGAAGCGACCCGACTTGCCGCCGTGGCCGGCATCCATGTTGGTGCGGAACACGACCGGCTCGGTGCCGGTGTTGAGGTCGCGCAACCGGGCGACGTACTTGGCCGGCTCCCAGTACTGCACCTGCGAGTCCCACAGGCCGGTGCCCACGAATGTCGCCGGGTACGCCTGCGCCTTGAGGTTGTCGTACGGCGAGTACGACAGCATGTAGTCGTAGTACTTGCTGTCCTCCGGGTTGCCCCACTCGTCGTACTCGTTGGTGGTCAGCGGGATGCTGGCGTCGAGCATGGTGGTGACCACGTCGACGAACGGCACCTGCGACAGGATCACCCGGTAGTCGTCCGGCGCCATGTTGGCGATCGCGCCCATCAGCAGGCCACCGGCACTGCCCCCGTACGCCGCCACGCGGTCGGGTGCCGCCACGCCCTGCTCCACCAGGAAGCGGGTCACGTCGATGAAGTCGGTGAAGGTGTTCTTCTTGTTGAGCAGCTTGCCCGCGTCATACCAGGCCCGGCCCATCTCCTGCCCGCCGCGGATGTGCGCGATGGCGTAGACCACGCCGCGGTCGAGCAGGCTGACCGCCGGCAGGTTGAAGGTCGGGTCGATCGAGTTGCCGTAGCTGCCGTAGGCGTACTGCAGCAGCGCGGCGGTGCCGTCCTTCGTGTAGCCCTTGCGGTAGACCAGCGACACCGGGATCTTCGTGCCGTCGCGCGCGGTCGCCCACAGGCGCTCGGTCTGGTATTTGGACGGGTCGTAGCCGATCACCGGCTGCTGCTTGAGCTGCCGGCGCTCGCCGTTGGCAACGTTGACCTCGAAGGTCGTCGCCGGCGTGGTCATGGAGGTGTAGCTGTAGCGCAGCCAGTCGGTGTCGGGCTCGGCGTTGGTCGACAGGCCGATCGAGTACGCCGGCTCGTCCACCTGGACGTAGTCCTGCGAGGCATCGGCACTGCCCGGCGCGCCGCGCAGCAGGCGCAGCCGTTCCAGGCCGCCGGAGCGTTCGGCCACGGCGGTGAAGCCGTCGAACAGCTCGAAGCCGTCGATGAACACGTCGTCGTCGTGCGCCACCCAGTCCTGCCACTGCTCGCGCGAGGTGGCGTCGCTGGGCGCGGTCACGATCTTGAAGTTCTTCGCAGGCTTGCCGTCGGCGCCCGGTGCGTTGGTGCGGATCACCCAGCGGCCACCGTGGTGGTCGGCGTCGTACTCGACGTCGCGCTGTCGCGGCGCCAGCACGGTGAACTCGCCCGGATCGGCCGCAGGCGCGCAGCGCATCTCGCTGGACACGGTGCTTTCCACGCCGATGCAGATGTAGCGGTCGTCGCGGGTACGGCCGATGCCCATGTAGAAGCTGTCATCTTCCTCTTCGTACACCAGCGCGTCGTCGCTGCCCGGCGTGCCCAGCACGTGCTTCCGGACCCGCACGGTGAGCAGGGTGTCGGGGTCGTTCTCGACGTAGAACAGGGTGCGGTTGTCGTCGGCCCAGACCAGGTTGGCCGAGACGCCTTCGATGCGGTCGGAATGGACCTCGCCGGTTTCCAGGTTCTTGATCCGGATGACGTACTGGCGGCGACCGACGTCGTCCTCGGCCCAGGCCAGCAGGCGGTTGTCCTGACTGACCTCCCAGTCGCCGACACTGAAGTAGTCCTTGCCGGCGGCCATGGTGTTGACGTCGAGCAGCACCTGCTCGCCGTCGAAGTCACCGGCGTCGTTGGCGGCCTGGATGGACACCGCGTCGGTGCCCTCGCCGTCGCGGCGGCGCGCATGGATCGGGTAGTCCTGCCCGGCCTGGAAGCGGCTGTAGTACCACCAGCCGCGCTCGCGGTAGGGCACCGAGCTGTCGTCCTGCTTGATGCGCCCGACGATCTCTTCGTACAGCGCATCCTCCACCGGCTTGAGCGGCGCCATCACCGCGTCGGCGTAGGCGTTCTCGGCGTTGAGGTAGGCCAGCATGTCCGGCGCCTTGCGGGCGTCGTCGCGCAGCCAGTAGTACTCGTCATTGCGCTGCGCGCCATGCGGGGCCTCGACCATGTGCGGGCGGCGCTCGGCATCGGGCGGGGTGGGCAGGGTCTGGGCGGTGGCGCTCGTGGTCAGGGTCATCAGCGATGCAAGCAGTAGCGTGGGCTTCATGGGATGGGGTCCGGGGGCGGTGGGCGCAACGGGGTCGGCGGACTTTCGCATATCCGCGGGTGGCGCGTGCCGCCTGCCCATGCGCCCGGAGACGTCCGACCGTGGCCCTCATCCGCGTGGAGGGGCGGGTCCAGCGGAGTTTGACCGGGAACCCGCGCCGGCCCGCCCGGCCCCTCGCCGTTGGAACGCAACGTCGGCGACCGCGGTCTGTTGCTCCGCCATTCTTCGTGTCATGCGTGGCGGGAGATTCCGCTCCGGATCAGCCCGGGTCGACGAGGCGTTCGTGCGAGCGTGCGCCCGCCAACTGTTCCGGCAGCACCGTGCGGTAGCCCAGCGCGTCCAGCCGGTGCAGCAGCAGGGCGAGGATCTCCAGGTTGCGGCCGTGCGCGGCACCCTCGTGCAACAGCACGATCGCGCCCGGCCGCAGGCCGCGTTCGATGCGCGCAACCACCGCGGTCGGGTCGGCGGCCACCGCGTCGAAGCCGCGCGCGCTCCAGCCCACCCGCGCCAGGCCGTGCCGGCGCAGCGGTGCGTGCACGAACGGGTTGGCCATCCCCACCACGGCGCGGAACCACCGCGGCGGCACGCCTGCGAGCTCGGCCAGCACCGACTGGCCGCGGTCGATCTCGTCGCGCATGCGCGAAGGCGGCAACGCCCAGAACCATGCCGATGGATGCCCGGCACTGTGGTTGCCCACGCCGTGGCCACGCTGGACGATCGCACGCACCAGCTCGGGCCGAGCGCGGGCGCGGTCGGCCACCAGGAAGAACGTCGCGCGCGCACGGTGCGCATCCAGCAGCTGCAACATCGCCTTGGTGTCGCCGGACGGCCCGTCGTCAATGGTCAGCCAAACGACCGGTTCAAGTGTGGGCAACCGGGTCAGCACCGGGCCGAACAGGCGCGAGGCCGGCCACAGCGTTCCCCATAGCAGCGCACCGTGGGTCAGCAGCAGCAACGGCACCCCCACCCGCCAGCCCCACTGCCACCAGGCGGCCACCAGCACCACCTGCGAGGCAGCGAATGCCCACGCCCATGCGTGCGGCCATCGCGGCGGGCGGTGCGGGTCGGCGGGGGTGGCGTCGGTCATGGCGGCGATGATGCCACCGCGCCACGCCGGGCCAGATCCCAGGGCACGGGCCACGGCGGGTCGACGACGCGGCGGGCGTACAATCCACCTCCCCAACGTCGTTCCCGGATGTCCGTATGTCGATCGCCCCCGCCCTGCAAACCCGCATCGAAACCCTGCTTCGCGACAACCGCGTGGTGCTGTTCATGAAGGGCCAGCCCCGGGCGCCGCAGTGCGGCTTCTCGGCCAAGGCGGTCGGCGCGCTGGACGCGCTGGATGTCGAGTACGCGCACGTGGACGTGCTGTCGGATCCGGAGATCCGCGAAGGCATCAAGGCCTACGGCCAGTGGCCGACCATCCCCCAGCTGTACATCGGCGGCGAACTGGTCGGCGGCAGCGACATCATCGGCCAGATGGCCGCCAGCGGCGAACTCAACGCCGCGCTGGGCCTGCCGCCACCGGACCGGACGCCGCCGCGGATCAGCATCAGCCCGGCCGCGGCGAAGATGCTGCGCGAGTCGGTGGCGGGCGCCTCGGCGCAGGGTGAGTTCGCGGTGTCGGTGGAAATCGATCGCGCCTTCGTCTCCAAGCTCGCGCTCGCGCCGCATGATGCCGACGCCATCGCCACCGAAGTGGACGGCGTGCGCGTGCAGTTCGATGCGGCCAGCGCCCGCCGTGCGCGCGGCATGTCGATCGACTGGGCCGACGACGCGCGTGGCCGCGGCCTGGTGATCGACAACCCCAATGCGCCGCCGAAGGTCCAGCCGGTCAGCGCGACCGATGCCGCGGCCCGCGTGCAGGCCGGCAAACTCACCCTGGTGGACGTGCGCCCCGGCGAGGAGCGGGCCAGCGCATCGGTCAACGTGCCGTTCGAAACCCTGGACGGCGATGCCGCGCTGGCACGGGTCGAGGCCCTGCCCAAGGACACGCCGCTTGCGTTCCTGTGCCACCACGGCCAGCGCAGCGCGCAGGCCGCCGAGCATTTCCGCGGACTGGGCTTCACCCGGGTGTTCAATGTCGTCGGCGGCATCGACGCCTGGGCCAAGCAGGCCGACGCGTCCGTGGCGCAGTACTAGGCGGGAGCCGGCGCGCTGCGGTCATCGCAGGCGCGCCCCGTTCGTCCATCCCCGGCCGGCGTACTGGACCGGGTAAAGGACTCCCGGGAGCAGGCCCCGGACCCGCGGATCCAGATTAGCTGCCGAATCCACCCTCGGCGAGGAACGCCTGCTCCTGGGCGGTGCTCTCGCGGCCCAGCACCTCGTTGCGGTGCGGGAAGCGACCGAAGCGCTCGACGATGCCGTGGTGGTGCTGCGCCCACTTGATCGCGCCCGCGTCGCCGGTGGCGGTGTTGAGCTCGACCGAACGCTGCTGGTCGTCGAGTGATTCGGAATGCATGAACGGGATGTAGAAGAAGCGCTGCAGTTCCGGCGCGACCTGTACGTCGAAACCGGCCTGGATCGCCGCATCGGCCACGCGCCGGGCGCGCTCGTCGCCCGCGTAGGCCTTCGCGCTGTCGCGATGGATGTTGCGCGGGATCTGGTCGAGCAGGATCACCAGCGCCAGCGCGCCTTCGGCATCGGACTCCCAGTCCTCCAGGCCGCCCGCCACCGCCTCGTCGGACGCATCGCCGAAGGCCATCTCGCACATGTCGTCGAAGGTCTCGTCCTTGGCGAACCAGCGCTCGGGGCCGGCATCGCGCCAGAAATCGACGACTTCCTTGGCGGTCACGGTCATGGAATCTCCTTGGTGCTTCAAATGGGCCGACTACGGTAACAAGTCCGGCTCCGGAACCGGGTGACCCGGGCCGCTGGCGCAGCCCGGGCCCGCTTTCGGCCGGGACGCCGCAGATGTTCAGATGTCGTCGGCGTCGTCCTCGTCGCCACCGTCGCCCAACTGCGTTTCCAGTTCGGCGAACCAGCCCAGGGTGATGCCTTCCAGCGTGACCGCGTGGATCAGCGGACGGATGCCGCCGCCGGCATAGCTGGCCGCGATGAAGGCGGCATAGCGTTCGCGCAGTTCCAGCCAGGTCGCGTGCGCCATCTCGAACGTCGCCAGCGCCTCGCCGTCGAGCTGGGTGCGCAGGTGCGACACCAGCGTGCGCAGGCGCACGTCGGCGGCCTCGAACGCTTCCCCCGCGCGCTGCTGCATCTGCGCGTCGCTGATCTCGTCCACCGCGACCTGGCGCGCCACGTCCTCGGCCTGGCTGAAATAGCGGTCGGCGATGCGCGCCGCGGTCTCGGCCTGGCCGATCAGCCGCGCCTCGAAGCGGCGCAGGTCGCCCAGCGATACCTCCGCGCGTTCCAGGCCCTGCTTGAGCGCGAGCAGCTTCTCGTGGCGGTCGATCGCCTCCACGCTTGGGCGGCGCTCAACCCGCCGCTGGACGAAGTAGAACGCCCAGGTCAGGGCGGCGCCGAGCACCAGGTACAGGGCCTGCTCCATGCGGGTTTCCTCCGGATCGGGGCCGG
Organism: Novilysobacter viscosus; assembly: GCF_046600715.1. NCBI lineage: Bacteria > Pseudomonadati > Pseudomonadota > Gammaproteobacteria > Lysobacterales > Lysobacteraceae > Novilysobacter > Novilysobacter viscosus. The sequence goes on along the minus strand of NZ_JBJMAV010000005.1, from coordinate 57,897 downwards.
GGAATCCCGGCAGCGCACCAGTGTGCCGCGTATGCATCGCACCGGCTGCGATGGGCATTGCCGGATGCTGCAGGGCGCGGCACGCTTGACCGGCCGGCACCCGCGCCGGCCCCGGAGCACCCCATGCACATCCGCCATAGCGGCCCCGGCGACATCGACGCGGTCCGTGCCATCTACGCCCAGTCCAGCAACCACGCCGCCACCCTGCAGCTGCCCTACCCGTCCCGCGCCCTGTGGGAGACGCGCCTGGCCGGCACCGACGAGCACTTCCACAGCCTGGTCGCGTGCGAGGCCGACGAGGTGCTCGGCCAGATCGGCATCGCGACCCACGCCCGCCACCGGCGCCGCCACGTCGCCAATATCGGCATGGCGGTTTCGGAGCAGGCGCGCGGGCGCGGGGTCGGCCGGGCCCTGCTGCAGGCGGCGGTCGAGCTGTGCGAGGGCTGGCTGGCGGTGCACCGGATCGAGCTGGAGGTCTATACCGACAATGCCGCGGCAATCGCGCTGTACGCGTCGTGCGGCTTCGTCCGCGAGGGCACGGCGCGCGGCTATGCCTGGCGCGATGGCGGCTACGTCGACGCGCACCTGATGGCGCGGCTGTCGGGTCCGCTTGGCGGTGCCGGCTGAGCCTGGGCTACGCTGCCCACCCCCCCGCCCCCGTTGCGCCCCATGCCCCTGCACGCCTTCGATGCGGCACTGTCCGATCCCACCGCGCGCCCGGACCTGTCGGGCCTTCGCCGCGGCGTGGTCGAGCTGCTGTTCTTCGGTGCGAAGGAAGCGCGCGCGTGCCTGTTCGCGGTGGTGATCTTCGCTTCGATGGTCATCGTGCCGCGCGAGGGGGTGCTGGGCCTGCCCCGCTACGACGCACTGCTGGTGGTCGCGGTGCTGGCGCAGTGGGCGATGCTGGCCACGGGCCTGGAGACGCGCGACGAGCTGAAGGCGATCACCCTGTTCCACGTGGTCGGCTTCGCGCTTGAGGCCTTCAAGGTCTCACCGGCCATCGGCTCGTGGTCCTACCCCGATCCGGCCTGGACCAAGGTGCTGGGCGTGCCGCTGTTCTCGGGTTTCATGTACGCCGCGGTGGGCAGCTACATCATCCAGGCCTGGCGGCTGCTGGACGTGCGCATCCGCCACCATCCGCCGTACTGGCTGGCCACGCTGGTGGCGGTGCTGATCTACGCAAACTTCTTCACCCACCACTTCATCGGCGACTACCGCTGGTACATCGCCGCCGCCGCGCTGGGCGTGTACGCGCGCACGACCGTCAGCTTCCGCCCGCTGGACCGCGAGCGGCGCATGCCGATGCTGCTGGCGTTCGTTCTGATCGGCTTCTTCATCTGGCTGGCAGAGAACTTCAGCACGCTGATGGGCGTGTGGGCCTACCCCGACCAGCTCGGCGCGTGGTCGACGGTGCACGTGGGCAAGTGGAGCTCGTGGTCGCTGCTGGTGGTGATGACCTTCACCATCGTCGCCCACCTCAAGCACATCAAGGACCGGATCCACGTGCCGGACTGAGGCCGGCGCGCACGCCGGTCAGCCGCGGGGGGCGAATGCGATCACCGCCATCCCGGCCAGCACCAGCACCGCGCCCAGCACGTCCCAGCGGTCCGGTCGCACGCCGTCCACCGCCCACAGCCAGCCCAGCGCGGTGACCACGTACACCGCGCCGTAGGCCGCGTAGGTGCGGCCCGCCTCGAACGGGTGCAACGACAGCAACCACGCGAAAGCCGCCAGCGACACCGCCGCGGGCAGCAGCACCCAGGCCTCGGCCCTGCCGCGCAGCCACAGGTACGGCAGGTAGCAACCGACGATCTCCAGCAGCGCGGTGAGCACGAACAGCCCGGTGGTCTTCAGCATCGCCGGGTCACTCGTCGAAACGCAGGTGCCGCACCGACTTGCCGTGGCGGCGGATCAGCCGCAGCGCCTCGATCCCGGCCTGGACGTGGTTGTCGACGTACTCGCTGGTCACGCGCGCGTCCGACAGCTCGGTCTTGACCCCTTCCGGGATCATCGGCTGGTCCGATACCAGCAGCAGCGCGCCGCACGGGATGCGGTTGGCGAAGCCCGCGGCGAAGATGGTGGCGGTCTCCATGTCGATGGCCATGCAGCGCATCACCCGCAACCGCTCCTTGAACGCCTCGTCGTGCTCCCAGACGCGGCGGTTGGTGGTGTAGACCGTGCCGGTCCAGTAGTCGTGACCCAGGTCGCGGACCATCGTCGACACCGCGCGTTGCAATGCGAACGCCGGCAGTGCCGGCACCTGCGGCGGGAGGTAGTCGTCGGACGTGCCCTCGCCGCGGATCGCCGCGATCGGCAGCACCAGGTCGCCGAGCTGGTTCTTGCGCTTCAGTCCGCCGCACTTGCCCAGGAACAGGACCGCCTTGGGGCAGATCGCCGACAGCAGGTCCATCAGGGTGGCCGCGTTGGGGCTGCCCATGCCGAAATTGATCAGGGTGATGCCGTCGGCGGTCGCGCTGGGCATCGGCCGGTCCAACCCGACGACCTGCGCGCCGGTGAGGCGCGCGAAGGTGTGCAGGTAGCCACCGAAGTTGGTCAGCAGGATGTGCTCGCCGAACCCGTCCAGGGGCACGCCGGTGTAACGGGGCAGCCAGTTGCTGACGATCTGGTCTTTGTCTTTCATCGGGAATTGGGAATTGGAATTGGGATGGGAATGGTGAGGGGGATGCGAGAGGGGAACGGGCAGAGCTTAAGCCCCGGCCCCGTGGTGCCGGCGGCCGGACTGCCAACCCGGTCACGGCCGGCCATGACCATCGTCAGGGTTGGCAGCCCGCCGGGCCACCGCTACGGTGCGGGAGCTGTCCATCGCGCCCGCGGGCGCCGCACCTTCCGGGGATCCCCACCATGCTTCGACCTCACACCGCCGCGCTGGCGACGGCGCTTGCCGCCGCGCTCGCGTGCGCCGCCGCCGCGGCCAGCGAAGCGCCGTCGCGCTTTGTCGCCGACCCCTACCCCAGCACCTACCAGGCGATCGCCACCGGCCCGGTGCTGCTGGCCAACGCCACCGTGCTGACCGGCACCGGCGAACGCCTGGAGGGGGCCGACGTGCTCATGCAGGGCGGGCGGATTACCGCGATCGGACGCGGGTTGCAGGTGCCGGCCAACGCCACGCGCGTGGACGCCACCGGCAAGTGGGTGACGCCGGGGCTGATCGACGTCCACTCCCACCTGGGCGTGTACGCCAGCCCGGGCATGCACGCGCACAGCGACGGCAACGAGGCCACCGCGCCGGTAACCGCCGCGGTATGGGCCGAACACTCGGTGTGGCCGCAGGACCCGGGCTTTGCCGCGGCGCTGGCCGGCGGCGTGACCTCGCTGCAGGTCCTGCCCGGCAGCGCCAACCTGGTCGGGGGGCGCGGCGTCACGCTCAAGAACGTGCCGGCCAGCACCTACCAGGCGATGAAGTTCCCCGGGGCGCCGTGGGGCCTGAAGATGGCCTGCGGGGAGAACCCCAAGCGGGTGTACGGGCAGAAGGGCGGGCCGTCCACGCGGATGGGCAACGTCGCCGGCTACCGCGCCGCCTTCATCGACGCGTCCGAGTACCTCAACAAGAACACCCCCAGGACCACGCCGCGCAAGCGTCGCTGGTGGCAGGGCGCGGACGCGGTGGACAGCGACTCCGACAGCGGCGGCAAACGCGACCTCAAGCTGGACACGCTGGCCGGCGCGATGAACGGCGACATCCTGGTGCACATCCACTGCTACCGCGCCGACGAGATGGCCACCATGCTCGACCTGGCCGACGAGTTCGGCTTCAAGGTGGCCGCCTTCCACCACGGCGTGGAGGCCTACAAGCTGTCCGACCGGCTGGCCGAGGAAGGCGTGTGCGGCGCGCTGTGGGCCGACTGGTGGGGCTTCAAGATGGAAGCCTTCGACGGCATCCAGGAGAACATCGCGCTGGTCGACCGCCCGGACGGCAGCTGCGCGATCGTGCATTCCGATTCCGACGAGGGCATCCAGCGCCTCAACCAGGAAGCGGCCAAGGTGATGGCCAGCGCCGGGCGCGCCGGCATCCAGATCGCGCCGGAACGCGCGATCCGCTGGGTCACCGCCAACCCGGCACGCTCGATGGGCATCCTCGAAGACACCGGCACCCTGGAGGCCGGAAAGATGGCCGACGTGGTGCTGTGGAACGGCAACCCCTTCAGCGTCTATGCGCACGCCGAACAGGTCTACGTCGATGGCGCACGCCTGTACGACCGCAACGACCGCAGCCGCCAGCCGGCATCGGACTTCATGCTGGGACAAGGCGCCACCGACGCCGCGGGAATGACCGGAGGCGTGCGATGAACCGCTTTGCGACCAGGGCACTGACCGCCGCCATGCTGTCGTTGCTGGCCTTGGGCGCCAGTGCCCAGGACCTGCTGATCCGCAATGCCCGGGTCCACACCGCGGGCAGCCAGGGCACGCTGGAAAACGCCGACGTGCTGGTGACCGGCGGCGTCGTGCGCCAGGTCGGCGCCGGGCTGGCCGCACCGGCTGGCGCGCAGACCGTGGACGCACAGGGGCGGCCGCTCACGCCGACACTGTTCGGCGGCATCACCGGCATCGGCCTGGAGGAAGTCTCCGGCGAGCGCGGCACGGTCGATGCCGCCCTGGGCCTGGGCGCCGACACCAAGCAGATGACGGTACGCCCTGAGTTCGACGTCACCCTGGCCTACAACCCGGCCTCGGTGCTGGTGCCGGTGGCGCGGGTGGAAGGCATCGGCTGGACCCTGCTGGGCGCCAACACCACCAGCGGCGGTTCGATCATCGGCGGCCAGGGCGCGGTGGTGCGGCTGGACGGCGACCCCGACCCGATCGGCGGCAGGGTGCTGTTCGTCGACCTGGGCAGCGGCGCGGCCGGGCTCAGCGGCAACTCGCGCGCGGCGCAATGGATGATCCTGGACCAGCTGATCGACGAAGTGCGCGGCCGCATCGGCCCCGATGCCAACGCCGCGCTGCTGACGCATGCCGGCCGGCGCACGCTGGCGCGTTACCTCGACGGTGGCGGGCGGGTCATGGTCGACGTCCACCGCGCCGCCGACATCCGCCAGTTGCTGCGCTGGTCGGACCGCCACGGCGTACGGATCGCAATCGTCGGCGGCGCCGAAGCGTGGAAGCTGGCGCCCGAACTGGCCGCGGCCAAGGTGCCGGTGTTCGTGGATCCGCTGGGCAACCTGCCGGCCAACTTCGACCAGGTGGGCGCGACCATGCAGAACGCCGCCCGGCTGCACGCCGCCGGCGTCCCGGTCAGCTTCGCCCAGAGCGGCGATGGCAGCCACAACGCGCGCAAGATGCGCCAGTTGGCAGGCAACGCGGTGGCCGCGGGCCTGCCGTGGGAGCAGGGCCTGGCGGGCCTGACCACCGTGCCGGCGCAGGCGCTTGGCGTCGGCGACACGGTCGGGCGCATCGCCCCGGGCCAGCGCGCGGACATGGTGCTGTGGAGCGGCGACCCGCTGGAGGTCAACGCGGTCGCCCTGCAGGTCTGGATGGACGGCCGGGCGGTCCCGATGCGCAGCCGCCAGACCGAACTGCGCGACCGCTACCTGCGGCCCCGGGTGCCGGCCGACAACGGCGGCCTGCCGCGCGCGTATCCGTCCGGGGACACGCGTCGCTGACGGGTCCCCCGCCGCACCGCTGCTGACGCACGCGCCGCGTCGCCGCTGGCCTCGCGGCGATTGCGTGTTCCGTGTCCGGGCCCGGCCGCGCAGGTGCGACCGTCGCCTGCAGCCACCGACTTCCTCAAGTAGCGGCGGGGCCGGCCGATACCGGATCAAGCGGTCCGGCGCCTCCATGGCGGGTAGCCCGATCCCGCGCGGGCCGGGAATGCCGGCACCGCGATGCAGCGTGAGCCGGCCGCGCGGCCAATGTATGCTCCGCGTCACATTTTGGTGGCCGTTACCACCCCTGGGGGAATCATGCGCATTGGACTTGTCGTCGACTCGGCCTGCGACCTGCCGTTGGAGTACCTGCAGCAGCACGACGTGACGGTGCTGCCGATCACCGTGCGCATCGGCGAGGCGGTGCTGGCCGACCACCGTGACGAGCAGGCCACGCTGGAGTTCCTGCATGCCCACGTCGCCGAGCGCGGCGCCGAGGCCGAGACCATGCCGTTCACGGTGCAGCAGATCCAGGAGCTGTTCCTCAAGCGCCTGGTGATCGATTACGACTACGTGTTCTGCATGACCATCACCCGCTCGCGCAGCCCGATCTTCGACAACGCGCAGCAGGCCAGCTTCGCCATCCTCAACGAGTACAAGCCGGTGCGCGCGGCGGCGGGCAACACCACGCCCTTCGCCCTTCGCGTGGTCGACACCCAGAACCTGTTCTCGGCCCAGGCCATCACCGCGGTGGAAGCCGTGCGCCTGCGCGACGCCGGCGAAGGCGCGCCCAAGATCCGTGCCCGCCTGGAGAACCTGGCCCTGCACACCCAGGGCTACATGGTGCCGCGCGACCTGTACTACCTGCGCGCCCGCGCACGCAAGAAGAACGACCGCAGCGTCAGCCTGCTGAGCGCGGCGCTGGGCAGCGCCCTGGACATCAAGCCGGTGCTGCACTGCAACCGCGGCGAGACCGCACCGGTGGCCAAGATCAAGGGGTTCGAGCAGGCGGTCGAACGGCTGTTCGACTTCACCATCAAGCGGGTCCGCGCCGGCCTGATGACGCCCACCGTCGCGCTGAGCTACGGCGGCGAGCTGGAGGAAATGCGCGCGCTGCCGGGCTACAGCCGCCTGAAGGACGCCTGCAGGGAGCACAACATCGAGCTGTTCGAAAGCGTCATGAGCCTCACCGGCATGGTCAACGTCGGCAAGGGCGCGCTGATCGTGGGCTTCGCCGCGGAGACGGCGCCGTTCGAGTAGCCGGTCCTTTGCAGGAGCGGCTACTGCCGCGAGCGGTCTTGCGGCACCTCTGTGGGACCCACGGGCGGAGGCATGCCGCGAACCGCCACCTGCGGCACGACCCGGCAGGACTTCCGGCCTACGTGGCACGGCGCGATCGCGGCTAGGCTGCGGGATTCGTCCGCCAACCGGCTCCGCAATGACCCCGACCCGTCGCCTGCTCGTCCTCGCGCTCGCCAGCGCACTTGTCGCTCCCGCCTTCGCCCAGCAGCCGCAGCCGCAACCGCAACCGGCGCCACCCGAGCAGGCCGACGCGGACCCCGAAGCACCGCCGGTGCAGCTGGAGCAGGATGCGCTCGACCCGGTCGGCAACGACCCCGCACAGGCGCCCCTGCAGACCGCACGGGGCGCACGCAAGGACGCAGAAGCCGAGGAAGCCAAGTGGGACGTGTCGGCCGCGCACGGCCCCACCAGAACGGTGCGCTTCGACACCGACGAAGGTACCTGGATGGACGTGGATGTCGCCCCCGACGGGCGCCAGCTGGCGTTCTCGCTGCTGGGCGACCTCTACCTGCTGTCGATCGACGGCGGCACCGCGCGCCGGGTCACCTCCGGCCCGGCCTGGGACGTGCAGCCGCGCTTCTCGCCCGACGGCAGCGAGCTGGCCTTCACCTCCGACCGCGGCGGCGGCAACAACCTGTGGCGCATCGGCGTCGACGGCCGCAATCCCGTGCAGGTGAGCAAGGAGGACTTCCGCCTGCTCAACAACCCGGCGTGGACGCCGGACGGCCAGTTCATCGTGGGCCGCAAGCACTTCACCGGCGAGCGCTCGCTGGGCGCGGGCGAGCTGTGGATGTACCACCGCAGCGGCGCCCAGGGCGCCGGTGCCGGCGTGCAGCTGACCAAGCAGAAGAACGACCAGCAGGACCTGGGCGAGCCCGCGGTGTCGCCCGATGGCCGCTATGTCTACTTCTCCGAGGACGTCAGCCAGGGTCCGACGTTCCAGTACAACAAGGACCCGCACGGGGTGATCTACGCGATCAAGCGGCTGGACCGCGAGACCGGCAAGGTCGACACCCTGATCGGCACCGCCGGCGGTGCGGTCCGGCCGCAGCCCTCCCCCGACGGCAAGTCGCTGGCGTTCGTCAAGCGCATCCGCGACAAGTCGGTGCTGCACGTGATGGACCTGGCCAGCGGACAGGTTCGCCCGGTATGGGACGCACTCAGCCACGACCAGCAGGAGGCGTGGGCGATCTTCGGCCCGTACACGGGCTTCGACTGGACCCCGGACAACCGCGCCGTGGTGCTGTGGGCACGGGGCAAGTTGTGGCGCGTGGACATCGCCAGCGGGCAGGCGACCACCATCCCGTTCACCGCCGGCGTCGAGCAGACCGTGACCGACGCGTTGCGCTTCGAGCAGACCATCGACGAAGGCAGTTTCGCGCCGAAGATGATCCGCGACGTCGCCACCAGCGCCGACGGTCGCAGCGTGGTGTTCCATGCGGTCGGCCACCTGTGGCGCAAGCAGCTGCCGGGCGGCACGCCGCAGCGCCTGACCGGCAACGACGGCCTCTACGAGTACCAGCCCAGCTTCAGCGCCGACGGTCGCAAGCTGCTCTACACGACCTGGTCGGACGAAGCGCTGGGCGCGATCTACGTGCGCGACGCCGGCGGCGCTGGCATGGGCAAGCGCCTGACCGACGAGAAGGGCTTCTACTACGCGCCCAGGTTCTCGCCCGATGGCCGCCGCATCGTCTACAGCAAGACCGGCGGCGGTGGCCTGACCGGCAGCCTGTGGTCGCAGGAGCGCGGCATCTACGTGATGCCGGCGGGCGGCGGCGGGGCGGTGCGTGTGGCCGACGGGGGCGAGTCGCCGCAGTTCAGTGCCGACGGCGAGCGCGTGTACTACCTCACCGGCGGCGGCCTGGAGAAGAAGCTGATGTCGGTCGGGCTCAACGGCGAGGACCCGCGCGAGGTGTTCGACCTCAAGTATGTCGACGCCGTGCATCTCAGCCCCGACGGCAAGTGGGTCGCCTTCACCGAGCTGTTCAACGCCTATGTCGCGCCGCTGGTCACCACCGGCAAGGCGATCGAACTGGGCAAGGACAGCAAGGCGGTGCCGGTCACCCAGGTCAGCGCCGACGTGGGCAGCTACCTGCACTGGAGCGCGGACTCCACCTCGCTGCACTGGATGGTCGGCAACCGCTACCACTCGCGCCCGCTGGACCAGGCGGTGGGCTACCTGCCCGGTTCGCCCGCCGAGCCGGCCAAGCCCAGCCACGAGGAGGCGGGCATCCCGATCGGGCTGACGGTGGCGGTGGACGCGCCCGACGAACTGGTCGCCTTCACCAACGCGCGCATCGTCACCATGCGCGATGCGGAAAACACCCAGGACGTCATCGAGAACGGCACCATCGTGCTGCGGGGCGACGTGATCGAAGCGGTGGGCGCCTCGGTCCCCATCCCCGCGGGCGCCAACGTCATCGATGCCAGCGGCAAGACCATCGTGCCCGGGTACGTTGACGCGCACGCGCACGCCGCGCACTTCGGCCAGGGCGTCATCCCGCAGCAGAACTGGGCCTACTACAGCAACCTGGCGTTCGGCGTCACCACCATGCACGACCCGTCGGCCACGACCGAGTTCGTGTTCTCCGAGGCCGAGCTGCAGAAGGCGGGCCGCATGGTCGGCCCGCGCGTGTTTTCCACCGGCACCATCCTCTACGGCGCCGATGGCGACTTCAAGGCGGTGGTCAACTCGCTGGACGACGCGCGCAGCCACCTGCGCCGGATGAAGGCCAACGGCGCGTTCTCGGTGAAGAGCTACAACCAGCCACGCCGCGACCAGCGCCAGCAGATCAACGCCGCCGCGCGCGAGCTGGGCATGCTGGTGGTGGAGGAAGGCGGGTCCACCTTCCACCACAACATGACCATGGTGCTCGACGGTGCCACCGGCATCGAGCACAACATCCCGGTCGCACCGCTCTACAGGGACGTGGTGCAGCTGTGGTCGGAGACCGACGTGCGCAATACGCCGACCCTGGTGGTCAGCTACGGCGGCCTGTCGGGCGAGTACTGGTGGTACGCGCGCGACAACGTCTGGGAAGACCCCAAGCTCAACCGCTTCTTCCCGCGCGAGACGCTGGACGCGCGCAGCATCCGCCGCGAGACGGCACCGGACTGGGACTACTGGCACATTGAGGTCGCCAAGGCGAAGAAGACCCTGCGCGATGCGGGGGTCAGGATCCAGGTCGGCGGGCACGGCCAGCTGCAGGGGCTGAGTCCGAACTGGGAGGCGTGGATGCTCACCCAGGGCGGCTTCACCAACTTCGAGGCGCTGCGTGCATTCACCATCGACGGCGCCGACTACCTGGGCCTGTCGCGCCACATCGGTTCGCTGGAGGTCGGCAAGCAGGCCGACCTGGTGGTGCTGGACGGCAATCCGCTGGACGACATCCGCGCCACCGTCCGGACCCGCTACGTGATGGTCGACGGCCGGCTGTTCGACGTGGCGGCGGACATGGCCGAAATCGGCAACGACGCCACCCCGGCGCCGGTCTTCTACTGGCAGCGCCACCGCGACGGCCAGACCTTCGGTACCCAGTTCGGCCCGACGGCGGTCTGCCACTGTCCGAAGGGCGGCGCGGGGCACGTGCACTGAGGAGTGGCATTCAGAGCGGGCGCGGGCGGGTGGGAAACCGGGCCTCCGCGCGCGCGCTCAGTTCATCACTCCGCGGCGGGCGCGGTCTGCATGACCCACCGCTTTCACGGACGCTGGAAGCGCGCCGGCCTACGCTCGACCCATCCCGAACGAGACACCCACCATGGCCACCCGCTACTACATCCGCCTCCCCGACGGCAGCCTTGCCCGCGGAACCACGCCCTCGCTGTCGTTCACGGCGCAGGGCGCCGATGTCTTCGCCGAGCAGCTGCAGGACGCGCTGCGCGAGCCGACGCTGTTCGAACGCTGGCGCCAGATGCAGGACGAGCCTGACGAGGTGGACCCGTCGCTGGGTGAAGTCGACCCGCACGCGGTCGTCCACGGCGAGCAGCACGACCTGCACATCGACCTGCAGGTGACCAGTTCCATTTCCGGGCATGTGCTCAAGCAGCGCCTGCGCCTGCTGGCCGGCAGCGCGTGGGAGCTGCGGGACGTCACCGCGGCCTGAGGCGTGGCGTCGGTGTCGCGGGCACCTGCGGGAGCGGCTTCGGCCGCAATGCCCTGACCCGCGCAACACCGCACCCTGTAGGAGCGACGTAAGTCGCGACCGTGATTCCCCCCGTCCTGCCGCGGTCGCGACTCACGTCGCTCCTACAGGTGATCGCCTTTCGGGAAAGCGCTCGCGGCTGAAGCCGCTCCTACAGGTGCGTCCTACAGGGTGCGATCGCCGACGCGGCGTGCGTCACGATCACAGCGGCGATAATCCCCGCATGACCGACATCCTGCTTTCCTGGAGCGGCGGCAAAGACGCCGCCTGGACCCTGCACACCCTGCGCCAGCGCGACGACGTGCGCGTGGTGGGCCTGCTGACCACGCTGACCGAAGGCTTCGACCGCATCTCGATGCAGGGCATCCGCCGCGACGTGCTGCACGCCCAGGCCAGGGCCGCCGGCCTGCCGGTAGTGGAGGCATGGATCCCGCAGCGCGCCGACAACGCAAGCTACGAAGCATCGTTCGCCGACGCCCTCGTCCGTGCCGCATCCCGGAGCCCGGGGGTGTCGACGATCGCCTTCGGCGACCTGTTCCTCGCCGACATCCGCACCTGGCGCGAGGCGCTGTGCGCGCGGCTGGGCTGGACCCCCGTGTTCCCGCTGTTCGGCAGCGACACCCGCGCGCTGGCGCACACGATGATCGAGGGCGGGCTGCGTACGGCGCTGTGCTGCGTGGATACGCAGCAACTGGACGCGGCGTTCAGTGGCCGGGATTTCGACACCGCCCTGCTCGATGACCTGCCCGGCACGTGCGACCCGTGCGGCGAGAACGGTGAGTTCCACACCCTGGTCCATGCAGGCCCGATGTTCGACGGACCGTTGCCGGTCACCCGTGGCGGGACCGTGCTGCGCGATGGGCGCTTTGCCTACACCGATTTCGTGCTTGGGGCGCCCGCGACGTAAACGAACTGGCCCTTGCAGGAGCGACGTGAGTCGCGACCGCGGGCGATCAATGGCTTGCGCGGGTCGCGACTCCCGTCGCTCCTACAAGTGACGCGTCGCTGCGAAGGCACTGGCGGCTGAAGCCGCTCCTACAGGTCGTGCGCTCAGCCCTTCAGCGCACGGGCGTGATGCGCCAAGTGATCGCCGATGAAGCTGGCGATGAAGTAGTAGCTGTGGTCGTAGCCCGGCTGCAGCCGCAGTGTCAGCGGGTGCCCGGCTGCGCTGCAGGCCTCGGCCAGCAACCCGGGACGCAGCTGCTCCTGCAGGAATTCGTCAGCGTCGCCCTGGTCGACCAGCAGTTCGACGCGCTGGCTCGCGCTTCGCACCAGCTCGCACGCGTCCCACTGCGCCCAGGCCTCGCGGTCCTCGCCCAGGTAGGCGGTGAAGGCCTTCTCGCCCCACGGCACGCGTGAGGGCGCGACGATGGGCGAGAACGCTGACACGCTGCGGTACCGCCCCGGGTTTCGCAGCGCCAGCACCAGCGCGCCGTGGCCACCCATCGAATGCCCGCTGATGCCGCGCGCGGTGGTGGTCGGGAACATCGCGTCCACCAGCGCCGGCAATTCATCGGCCACGTAGTCGTGCATGCGGTAATGCGTGTCCCACGGCGCGCGCGTTGCATTGAGGTAGAAGCCCGCCCCAAGACCCAGGTCGTAGCCGTCGCCGTCGGGCACGTCCTGCCCGCGTGGGCTGGTGTCCGGCGCAACCACGATCAGGCCGTGTTCGGCCGCATGCCGTTGCGCACCGGCCTTGGCGATGAAGTTCTGCTCGGTGCAGGTCAGGCCGCTCAGCCAGTACAGCACCGGGCACGGGCCGTCGGCCGCCTGCGGCGGCAGGTACACGGCGAACTTCATCTCGCAACCCAGGGTGCTGGACGCGTGCCGCCAGACCTCCTGGGTGCCGCCGAAGCTGACGTGCGATTCGATCTTCTGCATGGACTGGGCCTGCCTGCGTTCTGTGGGAGCGGCTTCAGCCGCGAGCGTGCCTTGTGCAGGAGCGACGTGAGTCGCGATTCGGCTCATCCGGATGGATTGGATCGCGACTCACGTCGCTCCTACAACGTCCGCCACGTGGCGCTTTGCGATCGCGGCCCGAGCGGCTCCTGCAAGGGATGGCACTCGGATCAGTAGCGGATCACGGTACGGATCGACTTGCCCTCGTGCATCAGCTCGAAGGCCTCGTTGATGCGCTCCAGCGGCAGGGTATGGGTCACGAACGGCGCCAGCAGGATGTCACCGCGTATCGCATCCTCCACCATGCCCGGCAGCTGGCTGCGGCCCTTGACCCCGCCGAACGCGGTACCCATCCACTTGCGCCCCGTCACCAGCTGGAACGGGCGGGTGCTGATTTCCTGCCCCGCGCCGGCGACGCCGATGACCACGCTCTGGCCCCAGCCGCGGTGCGCGCACTCCAGCGCGGCGCGCATGACGTCGACGTTGCCGATGCACTCGAAGCTGTGGTCCACGCCCCAGCCCGTCATCTCCACGATGACCTGCTGGACCGGCGCGTCGGAGTCCTCCGGGTTGACGCAATCGGTCGCGCCCATTTCGCGGGCCAGCGCGAACTTGTCCGGATTGGTGTCGATGGCGATGATCCGCCCCGCCCTGGCCTGCACCGCGCCCTGGATGACGGCCAGGCCGATGGCGCCCAGCCCGAATACCGCGACCGAGTCCCCCTCCTGCACCTTGGCGGTGTTGTGGACCGCGCCGATGCCGGTGGTCACCCCACACCCGAGCAGGCAGACGTGCTCCGGGTTGGCATCCGGGTTGACCTTGGCCAGCGACACTTCGGCGACCACCGTGTACTCGCTGAAGGTCGAGCAGCCCATGTAGTGATGGATCGGCTCGCCGTTGCAGGAGAAGCGCGTGGTGCCATCGGGCATGACCCCCTTGCCCTGGGTCGCTCGCACCGCCACGCACAGGTTGGTCTTGCCGCTCTTGCAGAACAGGCACTCGCCGCACTCGGCGGTATACAGCGGGATCACGTGGTCGCCCGGCTGCACGCTGGTGACGCCTTCACCGGCCTCGACCACGATGCCCGCACCTTCGTGACCCAGCACCGCGGGGAATACGCCTTCCGGGTCCTCGCCCGACAGGGTGAACGCGTCGGTGTGGCACAGCGCGGTGTGGGTGATCCTGACCAGCACTTCACCCCTGCGCGGCGGTGCCACGTCGAGCTCGACCACCTGCAGCGGTTGACCGGGGGCGAAGGCGACGGCGGCGCGTGATTTCATCGATATCTCCGGAGCGGGGAATGGGAAGCAGCGGCACGCGGGTTACTTCAGGTAGGAGCGGACCAGCCCGACCACCTCGTCGACGCGCGCCTTTCGCTTGCGGTCCGACAGCGCGGGCTGGCCGAGTTCCTCGCGCAGGTGCGACTCCAGCACCTGCGACATCAGGCCGTTGACCGCGCCACGGATCGCGGCGATCTGCTGCAGCACCGCGCCGCACCCGGTGCCGGCTTCCAGCGCGCGTTCCAGCGCCTGCGCCTGCCCGCGGACACGGCGGACGCGGGCGAGGACGCGCTGCTTCTCTTCGGGGGTGTGGGGCATCGAGGCCGGCCAGCGGGATACTGGGGGTGAGTATAAATAGATGCGCTGTAGGAGCGGCTTCTGCCGCGATCGTGAACCTGCAACCTGTCGTGTATTGGCAGACTTATGTAGCAGGGACGTAGGTCGCTTCCACGCGGGCCACCGAGTTGCGGTCGCGACTTACGTCGCTCCTACTAGGGGAGATCCGCGGCGACCGGGATCGGCATCGCGGCTGAAGCCGCTCCTACAAGGGCGCGGGCGCTGCGGATGCGCGGCCCTCGCCGGTTAGGCGCCTCAACCGGTGTTCTGCACGCCCGCCGCGATGCCGTTGACCGTCGCCACCAGCGCGTGGAAGAGCGCCTCGTCCTCGCGGCCACCGGCACGCCAACGTGCCAGCAGGTCCACCTGCAGCAGGCTGATCGGATCGACGTACGGGTTGCGCAGGCGGATCGACTGGCGCAGCCGCGCGTCGTTGTCCAGCAGGCCGTCCCGGCCCTTGATCGCCAGGACCGCATCGCGCGTGCGCTCGAACTCCCCGGCGATCCCCGGGTGCAGGCGCGCGTGCAGGTCGCCCTGCGGCAGGGCGGCGGCCAGTCGCGAGTAGCGCTCGAAGATCGCCGGGTCGGACTTGGCCAGGACCATCTCGACGTCGTCCACAAGGGTGGCGAAGAACGGCCAATCGCGCGACATCTCGGCCAGCACGGCGTCGCCGTGGCGTTCGCGCGCTGCCGCCAGGGCCGTGCCGACGCCGTACCACGCGGTCAGCCCACATCGGTTCTGCGACCACGAGAACACCCACGGGATCGCGCGCAGCGACTCCACGCCGGCCTCGGGTCCGGCGCGCTTGCTCGGGCGCGAACCGATGCGCAGGCGCTCGATCACGTCGATCGGGGTGGCGGCGCGGAAGTACGCCGGAAAGTCGGGGTGTTCGTGCACCAGCGCGCGGTAGTAGGCACGTGCGTCGCGGGCGAGTTCACCGGCGATGTCGCGCCAGCGCGCCTCGCGGTCGTCGGCCGGTCGCGGCCGCAGCGTCGCGCGCAGCACCGCACCGGTGGCCTGCTCCAGGTTGCGCAGGGCGATCGCGCGGATGCCGTACTTGCGGTGGATGACCTCGCCCTGCTCGGTGAGGCGCAGGTAACCATCCACGGACCCGCGCGGCGCGGCCACCACGGCACGGCTGGTCTTGCCGCCACCGCGGCTGACGGAGCCGCCCCGGCCGTGGAAGAAGGCGATGCGCACGCCGCTCTCGTCGGCAAGCCGGGCCAGCGCCAGCTGGGTCTGCTGCAGCGCCCAGCGCGATGCGACGATGCCGCCGTCCTTGGCGCTGTCCGAATACCCCAGCATCACCACCTGGCGATCACCCCGCCCCGCCAGGTGGGCGCGGTAGACGGGGTCGGCGAACAGCTGGCGCAGGGTGTCGGCGGCCGCGTCCAGGTCGGCGACGGTCTCGAACAGCGGCGCCACGTCCAGCGGCACCTGCCCGTCCGCGTCGACGCAGTGCGCGATGCGCGCCAGCGCCAGCACCGCCAGCGCGTCGGCGGCGGTGCGGCTCATGCTGATGATGTACGGACCGAATGCGCGCGCGCCCAACCGCGGGCGCAGCTGGGCGACGGTGCGGAACACTGCCAGCGTCGAAGCCGCGGCTTCCGGCTCGACCGTGGGCGTAGGCACGGTGCCGTCGATCAGCTGCTGCAGCACCCGGACCCGTTCGGGCACCGGTCGCTGCGCCCAGCCGGGATCCTGCAATAGCCCCGCCAGCGCCGCGTCGTGGACGGAGGAATCCTGGCGCAGGTCCAGGCTTGCGAGGTGGAAGCCGAAACACTGCACGCGCCGTCGCAACCGGCGCACCGCGAATGCCCCCCCGTGTTCGCCGCCATGCGCGAGCAGGCTGGACTCGATCGCCTCCACGTCGGCCAGGAACGCGGACGCGTCCGCGTAGCCGGCCGGCTCCTCGCGCGCGGTTGCCGCCAGCCGGGCCTGCATCAGCGTGAGCAGGTTCCGGTAAGGCATGTCGGCGTGGCGCGGCTTGAGTGCGGTGGCTGCGGACGGCATGTCCGCGCGGTAGCGCTCCAGCGTCTCCACGATCGTGTCGTCGACCCCGACCCGCAGGGTCGACTGGCTGAGCAGTTCGGCCAGCGCGCGCACGTCGCGGCGGTAGGCGGCCAGGACCAGTCCGCGCTGGCCGGCCAGGGCCGCGGCGATGGTGTCCGCACCGACGTTGGGGTTGCCGTCCATGTCGCCGCCGACCCAGGTGCCGAAGCCCAGCAGCGGCGGCAACTCGAACGTGCGGCCATAGGCGGTCTCCAGCGCGTCCGACAGCGCCTCGTGGAACACCGGCAACACCCGGTACAGCACCTCGGCCAGGTAGAAGCCGACATGCTCGAACTCGTCATTGACGCTGGGCCGTGCGGCCGGCGCCTCGGCGGTCTGCCAGCTGGCGGTCAGCGCCACGCGCATGCGCTCGCGATCGGCGCGGCGCTCGGCCGGCGTGCGGCCGCGGTCGATGTCGTCCACCAGGCTCGACACGATCTGCCGCTCCTTCTCCAGCAGGACGCGGCGCACCGCTTCGGTGGGGTGCGCAGTGAACACCGGTTCGATCCGCAGCCGTTCCAGCAGGCCGGCCATGGCCTCGGCGTCCACGCCTTCGGCGGCCAACCGGGTGACGGTGTCCAGCAGCCCCTCGGGCTGCGCGCCGTGCTCGGCCCGCTCGTGGTCGCGGCGCCGGCGGATGCGGTGCACTCGCTCGGCCAGGTTCACCGCCTGGAAGTAGGTCGCGAAGGCGCGCACCAGGTCACCGGCATGTGCCAGGTCGACGCCGGCCAGTGCGTGCGCAAGACCATCCACGGGCGCCTCGCCCTCGCGGCGCTCGATGGCCGCGCGACGCAGGCGCTCGACCGCCTCCAGGAATGCCGGTCCACGTTGCTCGGCGAGGATTTCCCCCACCAGTGCGCCCAGTTGCTTCACGTCTTCGCGCAGGAGCCCGTCGGTGGGCGCGAAGTCGAAGGTGCGCAACAGGTCTTCGGTCGGGTCGGCGGATGGGGTGGCAGGCGCGCGTTCGGGGATGGATTTCATCCCACTAGGCTACAACCTCGCGCGCTCGGGGCCGCCCCGTGCGCCGTGACCCGGCCGCCTCGAGCGTGCGATAGTGCGCGCGTTTCGGGGCGCGTCATGGGGTGCGCGCCCGGCCATCCGGCCACCGCGAACTGTCGCGGAACATCCACCCGGGGAGGGACGCCATGGGATGGCGTTGGTTTGGTCTGTGCATCGCGCTGGCGGTGCCCATGGTGGCAACGGCACAGGACGCGACCCCGGCGGATGCCGGCTGCGACGCCGCTTACGAGGCCCTGCCGCACGGCACGCTGCTTGATCTTCTCGACCCCGACGCGCCCGCCGAGCGGCGCGCGCAGGCGCTGGGGGCTTACGAGCGGCTCGCCGGCATGGAGGGCTGCCCGGAATTCGGCTACACCCTTGGCCAGCTGTACCGCCATGGACCCTACCTTCCCGGCAACCTCCTGCCACAGGACCTGCCCAAGGCACGGCGGCTGATCCGGGCGATGGCGGAGGACGGTTACCTGCCGGCCTATGCCGACCTGGCGGAAATGGAAATGCGCCACGCGAACGCCCGCGAGGCCATGAAGTGGACACAGGCCTACCTGTATTTCACCCGCGAGGTGCGGCAGGCATTCATCGATGACGCCGATGACCTCCAGTACCAGCGCTCGGCCTACAACGGGAACCTGCTGGCGCGCGTGGAGATCATTTCGAAATGGGCGCGCCCGCCGCTGCCGAGCAAGGTGAAGCGCGAGGACCTGAAGGACTACCTGGCCGTGCACGGTGCACCCGTGGCCAAGCGCATGCTCGAGCGCGAGCGGGGCACGCACGCGCGCGCCTCGGCCCAGGACGCCGCTCTCATCGGCCTGGCCAACGTGCCGGAACCCTGTTACGTGAAGCTCGAGAAGGTCGGCGCCGCCTCGGCGGCATGGATCGTCGAAGTCCTGCCCTCGGGCGGTATGGGTCGCGTGGTGCTGGAGAACTTCGTCCCCAATCCCGAGGTGACCGAAGAGCTCAAGGCCTGCCTGCTGGAACGCCGGTTCGAAACCTTCGAGGGCGACCGATCCAAGACGATGCGCTTCCACATGGTGGCCGGTTCGACCGAAGGGGCCTCCCTGCGCCGTCGGCGACGGTGACCGGCGGGGGCCGCGTCGCTCAGTAGGCGAATTCGCGGAACACCGGGTCGACGGTGCCACCCCAGGCACCGTGGAAAAGTTCCAGCTTGCGCTCGGCTGCGGTCTGGCCGGCTTCGACGAACTCCATCAGCGGCTCCAGGTAGATCGTCTCGTCGGCGCCGTTGCGGTTGAGGTTGGCGCGGCGGGCCAGTCCGTGCGCGGAAATCTCCAGCGCGCGGCGGGCCAGGTCCAGCACCGTGCCCTGCGTCGCGCCGGTGCGCACCGGCAGCTTGAACGCGTGCCGGGGCACGCCGTCGCGCAGGGCGTGGCGTTCGGCCATCGAGTAGTCGCGCACCAGGTCCCAGGCCGCGTCCAGGGCGGTGTCGTCGTACAGCAGGCCCACCCAGAACGCCGACAGCGCGCAGATCCGGTTCCACGGGCCGGAGTCGGCGCCGCGCATCTCCAGGTACTTCTTCAGCCGCACCTCGGGGAACGCCGTGGTGCTGTGGTCGGCCCAGTCGGTCAGCGTCGGCCTGTGGCCCGGGTAGGCCGGCAGGCGGCCGTCCAGGAAATCGCGGAACGACTGCCCGGCGGCGTCGATGTAGGCGTTGTCGCGATAGACGAAATACATCGGCACGTCGAGCAGGTAGTCGACGTAGCGCTCGTAGCCGAAGCCGTCCTCGAACACGAAATCCAGCATGCCGGTGCGATTGGGATCGGTGTCGGTCCAGATCTGGCTGCGGTAGCTCAGGTAGCCGTTGGGCCGGCCTCCGGTGAAGGGCGAGTCGGCGAACAGCGCGGTCGCGACCGGCTGCAGCGCCAGCGACACCCGGAACTTCTTGACCATGTCGGCCTCGCTGGCCACGTCCAGGTTGACCTGCACGGTGGAGGTGCGGGTCATCATGTCCAGTCCCAGGCTGCCGACGGTCGGCATGTAGCGCCGCATGATCCCGTAGCGGCCCTTGGGCATCCACGGCATGTCCTCGCGCCGCCACTTGGGCTGGAAGCCCATGCCCAGGAACCCCAGCCCCATCGGCCCGGCCACCGTGCGCACATCGCGCAGGTGGGCGAAGGCCTCGCTGCAGGTTTCGTGCAGGTTCTCCAGCGGCGCGCCGGACAGTTCCAGCTGCCCGGCCGGCTCCAGCGAGACCGACGCACCGTCGCGGCTCAGCGCGATCACGCGCCCGTGCTCCTGCACCGGCGACCAGCCGAACTGCACCAGGCCCTTCAGCAGGGCTTCGATACCGCGCTCGCCATCGAAGGCCGGCGGACGCAGGTCGTCGGTGCGGAAGCCGAACTTCTCGTGTTCGGTGCCGATCTTCCAGTCATCGCGCGGGCGCACGCCGGAGGCGAGGTATTCGACCAGCTGGCGGCGACCGGCCGCGCCGGCCTCGATCGGGACATCGTTGGCCAGGCTGGGACCGGACACGCGCACCTCGCTGTCGACTGGAGCGGGCGATATGCGGGTGGACCCTGCATTCGCAATAGCCGGGAAGTGTAGCGGCGGCTGGCGGGGCGACAACGCCGCCGCTGCAACGGTGCAGTGCGCCGGTGCGTCTCGCCGATCCCGTAGGAACGCGTCAGCCGCGAGCGGCACTCGGCATCTCTTGTAGGAGCGACGTGAGTCGCGACCTCGCCCGCTTCGGATCCCGCGATCGCGACTTACGTCGCTCCTACAGCGAAGAAGCGGACCCTTGCTCTCCGCTGAGGCCGCTCCTACAGGTGTTGGCTCACAGCTCCAGCCAGCGGCCGATCACCGCGCGCGCCTCGTCCACGCCGATCTTCGACTCGCCCGAGAACACCTGCAGGCTGACCACGTCGCCGAACGCGGCCTGCATCTCCTTGCGCACCGCGAGCAGGGCGTTGCCCTGCGCGCCGCGGCCCAGCTTGTCGGCCTTGGTCAGGATGGCGTGCGCCGGCAGCCCGCGCTCGACCGCGTACCCCAGCATCTGCCGGTCGTAGTCCTTCAGCGGGTGGCGGATGTCCATCACCACCACCAGGCCCTTGAGTGCCTGGCGGGTGCGGAAGTAGCCATCCAGGAATGCCTGCCAATGGGCCTGCAGGTCCTTGGGCACCTTGGCGTAACCGTAGCCCGGCAGGTCGACCAGGAATCGATCGGCCGGCGGCCCGTTGCTGGAGGGCTCGAAGTCGAAGAACACCAGCTGCTGGGTGCGGCCCGGGGTCTTGGACACCCGCGCCAGTGCGTTCTGCTGGCAGATCGCGTTGAGCGCAGTGGACTTGCCGGCGTTGGAACGCCCGGCGAACGCCACTTCGAATCCGCCGTCGGGCGGCAGCTGGCGGGGGGTATGGGCCGCCAGCATGTAGCGGGCGCGGGCAAGGGGATTGGACATGGGCATAGGATCGCACGGGCGGCGCCGCAACCGGGCCGGGGCCGGACGGAGGCGGGACCGCTCGCGGGGCGGGCCGGCGTCCGCGTTGACCCGACGGGGGCCCGGCCCGATAATTCCGCGGTTCCGGCGTGGTCTCATGGCACCGCCGCCCCAGAGTTTTCGGAGCACAGCGAGATGAGCCAAGCCCGCGTCCTCGGCCTGATCGGTGTCGCCGCCCTTGCGGCGGCCGCCGTCGCCTACGCACAGACCACGGTCACCCCGATCCCGGACAACGAGCCGGTGCAGTCCGCACCGTTGTCCACTGCGCCTGAGCAGGCCACGTGGGGCGACGTCGATGCGGGCGCGACCAAGGCCGGGACCTGCGCGGCCTGCCACGGCCTGGATGGCAACCCGACCGACCTGCAGTACCCGCGCCTGGCCGGCCAGAGCGAGCGCTACATCGCCCAGCAGATCGCCCTGTTCAAGAGCGGCGAGCGCAACACCGGCATGGCCGCGATGATGAAGCCCTTCGCCGACATGCTCAGCGCGCAGGATGCCCGCGACATAGGCGCCTACTACGCGACCCAGAATGCCGATGCCGGCGTGGCCGACGACACCGTGGTCACCGAAGGCCCCTATGCGGGGCTGAAGTTCTACCAGATCGGCCAGAAGCTGTTCCGCTCCGGCGATGCCGAGCGGGGCATCCCGGCATGCATGGCCTGCCACGGGCCTGACGGCGCAGGCAACCCGGGGCCGCCGTACCCCTACGTCGCCGGCCAGCCCTCGCAGTACAGCCAGCGCCGCCTGGAGGAATACCGCGCGGGTGAGACGGTCTACACCGACCCGCGCCTGTACAACATCATGGTGACCGTGGCCAGCAAGCTGACCGATGAGGAAATCGGCGCGCTGTCCAGCTACATGGAAGGCCTGCACCCGCGCGCCAACGACTACGCCGCCGCCAGTGCGCCGCCGGCGCCGGCACCCGCGGCACCCGCGGCCCCCACGCCGCCGGCCGAATCGGTCGAGGACGCCCAACCGGCGATCGACATGGACGCCGACGCGGAGGCCGGCCCGGTCTCGGGCAGCTGAACGGGCCGGGCGGAACTTTCCAGCCTGGTGGCAGTCCGAACCAGCAGTCCTGGTTCTCTCTCCCTGGCTGGGACGCGACACTTCGACGCCGACCGTTATGATCACGGTCGGCGTTCTTGTTTGCGTGGCCGCTGCTCGGCCGCGTCCCCGGCTGAGCCCGCCACGGGCAGCGCCGCCGCCTTTCTTCTCCCCGCCTCCTTTGCTGCGTGATGCCATGCCCATGACCGCACGACTGGCCGCCCTGCTGCTGGCCCTGTTGATGACCCTTCCCGCCGCCGCGCGCGATGCCGCGCCACTGGTGCCCGGCGTGGACTATGTCGAAATCCCGGACGGGCAACCGTTCGAGGACGATGGGGCGATCGAGGTGGTGGAGGTGTTCGGCTACACCTGCCCGCACTGCGCTGCCTTCGAGCCGCGATTGCGGGCCTGGAAGGCCCGGTTGCCGGCGGATGTCCGGGTGACCCCGGTGGCAGCGCCGTTCGGTGGACACTGGATGCCGTACGCGCGGGCCTATTTCGCCGCCCGCACGATGGGTGTGGCCACGCGCACGCACGCGGCGATGTTCCGCGCCCTGCACGAGGAACGCGCGCTGCCGCTGGGCGGCGCCACCGCGTCGGACATCAGTGCGTTCTATGCCGGCCAGGGCGTCGATGCGGAACGCTTCGAGGCGGCAATGGCCAGTGATGCGGTCCAGGCCGACCTCCAGCGGGCCGATGCCTTCCTGCGCCGCGCCGGCGTCGACGGCACCCCCGCGCTGGTGGTCCAAGGCCGCTACCGGGTCCTGGGCAACAGCTTCCAGGAGCTGTTGGACAACGCCGATGCGCTGGTCGCGCGCGAGCGTGCCGCCCGCGCCCGCGCGGGCCTCGCCGACTGAAAGCGGGCTGTTGCCGCCCGCGACGCCGGCTTGCGTGACGCCCGCCTACGCTCCATTCACTACACTGGCCGGCCCCGGTCACGTCCGTCGACATCGACGCCCGTGCCCAGCCCCCGGCCCCCTGCGGAGATCCACCCCATGAACCTGCGCCTGACCCATCCCGCCCGCTCCGGCCTGATTCTCACCGCCCTGCTGGCCCTGGCGGCCTGCAGTTCCCAGGACGGGCCTGCCCCGGGCGAGCGCGCCGACGCGCCGGCCGCCACCCCCGCCCAGACCGACAGCCAGGCGCAGGCGGGCGATGACGCACCCGCCACCCCGCCCGCACCCGGCGAAGCCGCGCCGCTTCAGGGCCCCGCGCCCGTCGCCGGCGTGGAGTACTTCGAGATCGCCGGGGGCCAGCCGTTCGCCCCCGGTCCGGCGGGGACCGTGGAAGTGGTCGAGGTGTTCGGCTACACCTGCCCCGCCTGCGCCCGGTTCGAACCGCTGGTGGCGGCATGGAAGGCCCGCCAGCCGGCGTACGTGCGCTTCACCCCGGTTGCCGCGCCCTTCGGCGGTTACTGGATGCCCTACGCCAAGGCGTTCTATGCGGCCGATTCGATGGGCCTGCGCGAGAAGACCCACGACGCGATGTTCCAGGCCATCCACGTGGACCGCAGCCTGCCGGTGCAGGGCGTGACCGACGAGCAGGTGGCCGCGTTCTACGCCGGCCACGGTGCCGACGCGAACGCGTTCGCCGGCGCGATGTCCAGCTTCGCGGTTGACGCGCGGATGAAGCGGGCCGCCCAGTTCCTGCAGCGCAGCGGCGTGGACGCGACCCCGACGATGGTCGTGGATGGCAAGTACCGCATCGCCGGCGGCATTCCGTACGAAGACGTGCTGCGCATCACCGACCACCTGGTGGCCCGCGCCCGCGCCGAGAACGCGCCCGTGGCGCCGGCGGCCGAGGCCGACGCGACCGACGCCGACGCCGACGCCCCGGCACCCGACAGCGACGGGGCGGCCGGCTGACGCCACCCCGCATGGCCGACACACGCGCACCGGTAACCGCGCCGGAGCCACGCCGGCTCAAGCTGCTCAGCGCCAACATCCAGGCCGGCTCCAGCACGCGCGGTTACCACGACTACGTGGCACGCAGCTGGTCGCACGTGCTGCCGGCCGGCAACAAGCGCGGCAGCCTGGACGCGATCGCGCGACTGGCGGGCACCCACGACATCGTCGGCCTCAACGAGAGCGATCCGGGGAGCCTGCGCTCCGGGTTCACCAACCAGACCCACTACCTCGCCCAGGCGGCCGGGTTCGACTACTGGAGCCACCAGCCCAACCGCCGCGTCGGCGGGGTGGCCTCCAGCGCCAACGGCCTGCTCAGCCGGCTCGAGCCGCGCGAGGTCATCGACCATGCCCTGCCCGGCCGGATCAGCGGCCGCGGGGTGCTGATGGCGCGCTTCGGGCAGGGCGACGAAGGGCTGCTGATCGCCATCGTCCACCTCTCGCTGGGCGCGGCCTCGCGCGCCTCGCAGCTGTCATTCGTGGCCGAGCTGCTGCACGACCACCCCAATGCCGTGCTGATGGGCGACTTCAACTGTCCGGTCGACCGCCCCGAGATGCAGGCGCTGTTCCGCAACACCCGCCTGCAGCCGCCGGAGTGCGTGGTGCCCACCTTTCCCAGCTGGCGGCCGCAGCGCGCGATCGACCACATCCTGATCGGCGACGGCCTGAGCTGCGCCAACGCCTGCGCGATGCCGGCGGCGTTCTCCGACCACCTGGCGCTGTCGCTGGACCTGCAGATCCCCGAGGCGGCGTTGCGATAGGGCGGGACAGGTGGACCCGGGATTCGCGGCACCCTCTGGTTCCAGGTGCTCTGGTTCCAGGTGTTCGTGCAGGTGATCTGGTTCCAGGTGCTCCAAACAGGAACGGCCGGTGGGATCCACCGGCCGTTCCGTCTTTCCATTACTCAGCGGTTGATCAGAAGCGCAGATCCGCCCTCACGTAGAAGAAGCGCCCACCCGGAATGTCGTAGGTGGATGCGTCATAGCCGTTGAGCGAGCAGGACAGGCAGATCGGCGGGTCCTCGTCGAACAGGTTGTTGGCGCCCGCGGTCAGCTGCAGGCCCTTGAGGAACTCGAAGCGGTAGCCCACCTGCAGGTCGTGGTAGGTGATGGCCGGCAGCTCGTTGGTGCCCGCCGCCTGGTTGCTGCAGATCGGAAACGATGCAGCTCCGCCGCAGTCCTCGGTCAGGTCGGAGATGTGCCGCGCCGTCCACGACGCGTTCCAGTTGCCCGCGCGCCAGTCGATGGTGGCGTTGGAGGTCCACTCCGGGATCGAGCTGTCGGCGACCTCGATGCCCACGCCCTGCGGCTGTGGCTGGCCGGCGGCGCCGATGGCCTCGTAGCGGGTCACCACGGTGTTCTGCCAGATGAACTTGAAGCGGCCGAAGTCGGTCTCCGGCAAGGTCCAGAACACGTCCACGTCCCAGCCGTCGGTGTTGATCGAGCCCAGGTTGGTCAGGCGGTTGCTGAAGCCGACGATCGCGCCGGTCGTGCCGCGGTCGATGCCGTTGCAGAAGATCGGATCCAGGGTGGCAACGCACTGGTCGAGCTGGGTCTGCGCATCGATCGCCTGGACCGCGCCGTTGATCTCATGGCGGTAGAACGTCACCTCCAAGTCCAAGCTTTCCGACCACGGCACACCGCTGCCGAACGCCGGGCTGAACACCATGCCGGCAGTGAAGCTGCGGGCCTCCTCGGGCTCCAGTTCGGCGTTGCCGCCGGTGGTGACCGAGATCTGGGTGTTGATCTGTTGCGCGCCAGGCGGCACGCCCAGCACGGCACAGTTGGCCGGGTTGCCGGTGGGCGGGGAGCCGTCGGTGCCGATCAGGCAGGGGTCGAAAAGCTGCAGGTCGGCGCGGCTGTCGGAACCGAACAACTCGCCGATCGACGGCGCGCGGAAGCCCTCGGCGTAGGTCGCGCGCAGCAGCAGCTCGTCGGCCACCTGCCAGCGCAGACCGTATTTGGGCGTGAACTGGCCGCCGAAGGTCGAATAGTCGGAGTAGCGACCGGCCAGGCTCAGGTCCAGGCTCTTGCCGAATGCGCCCTCGCGGATCAGCGGCGCGTTGAGCTCGACATAGACCTCGTTCACGTCGTACTCGCCGGCCGTGGGCAGCGACGGCACGCCGTTGTAGTCGCCGCGCACCGTGAGCGGGTCCGGGTTGTAGGAGCCTTCGTACTTGCGGTACTCGTAGCCGGTCGCGAACGAAAGCGGGCCCGTCGCCATCTGGAACAGGTCGCCCGTGAGATTGGCGCTGAACTGGTCGAGGCTTTGCTCGCTGCGGTCGCGGACCACCGGCTGGATGTAGCCCAGCATCGCTGCGGTGATCGTGCCCGGGCCGCCGAAGAGATTCAGCGGTACGCAGCCCGGGGTGGCGGCGCAGACGGCCGGATCGCCCAGCGCGGTGGCGATCTTGCGGATGTCGTAGCTGCCGTAGTTGGTCTGCTCGGCCTCGTTCTCGCTGAGCGCCAGGTTGACGTCCCAGAAGAAGGTGCGCTCGGTGCCGAAGCTGCCTTCCAGGCCGGTGGCGAAGTAGCGGGTGTCGACTTCCTGCTCGAATCGACGCGGCCCGCCTTCCACCGGACGCCGGCCGACCAGGATCAGGTTGTCAGCCGAGTCCAGGTCGAAGCCGAACGGGTTGAAGGGGTTCTGGGCCGAGATGACGATGTTGTCGGCCAGCGGATTGCCAGTGCCGGCACCGGCGCCCAGGAACAGCGGCTCGGGGGCGGCCTGGTTTAGCGATTGGCGACGGTTGACCAGGGCCTTGGCGTAGGCGTGGATGTTGTCGTTGAAATAGAAGCGGAACTGGCTGAAGACGCCGGTGCGCTCGGAGGGGGTCAGCAGCAGGTTGAACTGCGAGAAATTGAAGCGGTCGGCGGTGGTGAAGCAATGGAACCCGTCGGTGCGGTCGCAACCGGTCTGGGTGGGATCGTAGATCGGGCTGGTGTTGCCGGTGTTCGGCGTCAGGTTGAGCGTGGCGCCGGTGTTGGGGTCGGTGAAAATAAAGCGACCGGTCGGCGTGGCCGAACTGCCGAACGCCACGCCGGTGCCGGGGACCGGGAACGCGGACTGCGCGCGGGTGCGCGAGAAGATCGGGTCCTGCTCCACGTGGCTGGCACCGATGAAGAAGTTGCTGCGGTCGGTGTTGAAGCCCCACGCCAGGTCGATGCCCTGGGTGGCGCCGTCGCCCTCGCCGTACTCGCCGTAGTTGAGGGTGACCTGGCCGCCCTCGAAGTTGCGCCGGGTGATGATGTTGACCACGCCGGCGATGGCGTCGGAGCCGTACAGAGACGAGGCGCCGTCCTCCAGTACCTCGATGCGCTCTACGATCGCCAGCGGAATGGTGTTGAGGTCCGTCGCCGCGCCAACGCCGGACGCCGACGACTCGCTGACCCAGCGCATCCCGTCCACCAGCACCAGGACGCGCTTGGGCCCGAGGTTGCGCAAGTCGACCTGGGCCGAGCCTGCACCGACGCCGTCGCCGTTGGGCGAGAAGCCGAAGTTGCCCGACGAGTTGAACTTGGTGTTGAGCGCCGAGCCCGACCCGGTCAGCTCCTGCAGGATGTCGCCGATAGAAGTCAGGCCGGTGCGATCGATGTCCTCGCGGGTGACGGTCTGCACCGGCACCTGGCCCTCGATCTCGGCGCGCTTGATGCGCGTGCCGGTGACCTGGACGGTATCGAGCGTGGTGGCGTCGTCGGTTGGCGGTGCATCCTGCGCCACCGCAAGGCCCGGGAGGGCGAGCAGCAGCGATACGTGGATGGCGCGCGTCAAGGCGTGGCGGCGGTGCGCTTTCATGAATCTCTCTCCGTAGAAAAACAGTGAAAAGACATCAGTCGATGTCGAAAAACCGCCCCCCCCTGCCGAGCGGTGTCACGGGGTTGTAAACAATTCGTGAACGCACCACAAGCGCCAGAGGGCCCCGGGGCTGTCAGCGCACACGTGCCGGCCACCACCCTAGCGGGTGGCGGCCAGGGCCAGTGCGACGGCCAACAGGAAGGCGGCGAACAACCGTCGCAGGGCACTACCGGACAGCCGGTGCGCCAGCCGCGTACCCCACGGCGCCGCCAGCACCGAGGCCATCGCCACGCCGATCGCGGCAGGCAGGTACACGTAGCCCATCGCGTACGCCGGCAGCGCGCCGGCCGGTGCGTGCAGGGCGTAGCCCGCGGCGCTTGCCAGGCCGATCGCCACGCCGCATGCCGAAGACGTCCCGACCGCGCGCACCGGCACCACGCCGCGCCACACCAGCAGCGGTACGGTCATGCTGCCGCCGCCGATCCCCACCACGGCAGACACCGCACCGATCGCGCTGCCGGCCGCGGCCATCGGCCAGCCACGCGGCGGCGGGACCACCGGCCCACCCGCGCCGCGTCGCGAGCCGCCCAGCAGCTGCGCGGCGGCCAGCAGGCAGTAGCCGGCGACGATCCAGCGCAGCACCGCGCCATCGATCCCCACCGCGACAGCGCTGCCCAGCCATCCGCCCAGCAACAACCCCGGCACCATCCATGCCACGGTCGGCCACGACACGCTGCCGCGCCGTGCGTGCGCACGCGCCGAGGCGGCGGCGGTCAGCACGATGCTCGCCAGCGAGCTGGCCAGCGCGGCATGCATCGCCGCTTCAACCGGCACGCCCATGGAGGGCAGCAGCCACGCCAGTGCCGCCACCAGCACCAGCCCGCCCCCGACGCCCAGCAGGCCCGCGAGCACGCCGGCCACGGCGCCCAGCAGCAGGAACACCCCCCATTGCGCAGCCAGCTGCGTCCAGTCCATATCCATCGCGCGTCGCGCCTCCCGCGCTGTCGGACAGGGTCCCGCGCTGGTGCGCCCGTCGCACCGCCGCTTCATAGTGGCCCGGTTATAGTCGGCCGATGCCTGCCCGCCCCCTGTCCATCCTAGTCGTCGCGCTGGCCGCGGCCTTTGCCACCAGCGCCTGTGCCCAGTCGCCCGCCCCAGAACGTGCGGGTGCACCTGCCACGTCGAGCCCGTCGCCGCCCCCATTGAAGTCATCGATGCCGCCGTTGTCGGACCCCCGGCTGGGACAGGTGCGCGTAGCCCTGGAGGCGGCCGAGCGTGGCCGCTTCGATGCCGCCGCCAACGCCGGCCTCGCCGACCACCCGCTGTACGGCTGGATCGAGCTGGCGGACCTGCGCCGCGATATCGACACACTGCCGCCGTCGCGCGCGCTCGCGTTCCTGCAGCGCTACCGCGGCCAGGCGGTTGCCGCCGCGTTCCGCGAGAGCTGGCTGGTGTCGCGTGCCCGCACCGAGGACTGGAGCGGCTACCTCGCCGCGTGGGAGCCGGGGATCGAGGACACCGCCCTGCGCTGCCACGCACTCAACGCGCAGCAGGTGCTTGGGCGCGTCGAAGGCGACTGGTCCGCCGAGGCGCAGGCGATCTGGCGCAACAGCGGCACGTCGCTGCCCAGTGCGTGCGACCCGGTGTTCGCCGCGCTGGAGCGCCGTGGCGGCCTGGCGCCGGCGTTGCGCTGGGAGCGGTTCGACAAGGCCGTGGCCGAGTGGCAGCCCGGCGTGATGCGCAGCATCGCGCAGGGGCTGCCGGAAACCGAGCGCGCGCTGGCCATCGACTACGCCGCGTTCCTGGACGCCGTGCACCCGCGCGCGCTGGACTGGCCGAAGACCGAACGCAGCCGCCTGGTCGCGTCGCACGGCCTGGCCAAACTGGGCAAGGACGACCCGGACCGGGCCGAATCCCTGCTGGCGCCCCATGCACAGGCGCTGGGCTTCACCGAGGCCGACCGCGGCCGTGCGATGTACCAGATCGCGCTGTGGACAGTGGCGTCCTACCTGCCCGACTCCGCGCGCCGGCTCAACCTGGTGCCCGAGGCAAGCTACGACGCGCGCCTGCACGAATGGCGCGCGCGCGACGCCATGGCGCGCTCGGACTGGCCCGCCGCGCTCGCCGCGATCCGCCGGATGGGCGCCGACCAGCGCAGCGACTCGCGGTGGCAGTATTTCGAGGCGCGGCTGGCGGCGATGACCGGTGACAACGCCACCGCCGACCGCCTGTACCGCGCGGCCGCGCGCCAGCCCGAGTTCCATGGCTTCCTCGCCGCCGACCGCCTCGACCAGCCCTACGCCCTGTGCCCGTGGCAGGTGCAGGCGGCGCCGGCCGAACGCGCGGTGGTGGTGGGTGATCCCGCGATCGTGCGTGCGATGTCGCTGCAGCGCATCGAGCGCCACGGCCCGGCGGTGGCCGAATGGCGCGAGGCGATGTCGCGGATGGATGACGCGCAGCGTCGCATCGCGGTGGAGTACGCGCAGGCCAACGGGTGGTACGACCGGGCCGTGTTCGCGCTGGGCCGCGGCCAACCGGAGGAGCTGCGCCTGTACCACCTGCGCTTCCCGCTGGACCACGCCGCCACCATCCGCCGCGAATCGGCCAAGTACCGGATCGATCCGGCGTGGGTCGCCGCCGAGATCCGCGCCGAGAGCATCTTCAACCCGCGCGCGCGCTCGCCCGCCGACGCGATGGGCCTGATGCAGGTGCTGCCGTCGACCGGCGCGGCGGTCGCCCGCCGCTACGGCATTCTCTACGGCGGTACGTCCAGCCTGTATGACGCCGACACCAACATCGCGCTGGGCACCGCGTACCTGCGGCAGATGATGGACGAGTACGGCGGGCAGCCGTACTGGGCGATTGCCGGCTACAACGCCGGCCCGGCCCCGCTCAACCGCTGGAAGAGCCAGCGACCGGGGATGGACCCGGACTTCTGGATCGAGACGATCAGCTACAAGGAAACCCGCGAGTACGTCGCCCGCGTGCTGGCCTTCAGCGTGATCTACGACTGGCGCCTGGGCGGCGACGCGTTGCGGTTGAGCGACCGCATGCGCGGGCGCGTGGATGGACCGCGCAAGGGCTTCGCCTGCCCGGCGCCGGTGGCGGCTGCGACCGGCGGCTGACATGACGGCGATCCGCCAGCACGTGGTGGTCCTGGGTGGTACCGGCTTCGTCGGCCATCACCTGGTGCCGCGGCTGCTGGCCGACGGCCACCGTGTCACCGTCCTCAGCCGCGGCATCGGCGACGCGGCGCGCGCGCGCTTCTCGCGCGACGCCAGCCTTATCGAAGGGGACGTGCACGACCGCGCGTTCCTGGGCGCGGTGATGGATGATGCCGACGCCGTGGTCAACCTGGTCGGCATCCTCAACGAGCGCGGCGACGACGGCCTGGAGTTCAACCGCGTCTTCGTGGAGCTGCTCGACACGCTGGTCGATGCGATGCAGGCCAACGGGGTGCGGCGGCTACTGCAGATGAGCGCGCTGCACGCCGGCGACGGCGACAGCCATTACCTGCAGGCGCGCGGCCTGGCCGAGGCGCGGGTGCGCACGTCGGGGCTGGACTGGACGCTGCTGCGGCCGTCGGTCATCGCCGGACCCGGCGACGGGTTGTTCTGCCGCTTCGACGGTCTGCTGAAATACCTGCCCGTGATGCCGATCGGTGGCGCCGAGGCCTGTTTCCAGCCGGTATGGGTGGGCGACGTGGCCGAAGCCTTCGCGCGCGCGTTGGCCAACCCCGCCAGCGTCGGCCAGAGCTTCGACCTGGTCGGCCCCGACCGCTACACCCTGGGCGAGATCGTGCACATGACCGCTGCCGCGCGCGGGCGCCACCGTCTGGTGGTATCGCTGCCGCCGGCGCTGGGCAGGCTGCAGGCCGAGGTGGGCGAGCACCTGCCCGGCAAGCCGATCAGCCGCGACAACTGGCGGTCCTTGCAGCTGGACTCCACCAGCGACAACAACGGACTGCCCCGGCTGGGGATCACCCCGACGGCGGTCGCCCCGCGCCTGCCGCAGATCCTCGGCCTCGACGCCGGCTGAGCCACGCGCCAGCATCGACCCCAAACCCCGCCCAACCGGAGCGCCGACGATGGGACTGCTCGACACATTGCTGGGCCACGCCAGCGACAAGCCGCTGGATGACGTGGCCGCCGATTTCCAGCCGCTGCTCGCGCCGGGCGAAACCGTCCAGCGTGCGTTCGGGCTGGTGCGCGACCTGATGGTGTTCACCGACCGCAGGCTGGTCCTGGTCGACCGGCAGGGCGTGACCGGTCGCCGCACCGAGTACCTCAGCCTGCCCTACCGCAGCATCGTCATGTATTCGCTGGAAACACCCGCGCACTTCGACCTTGAGGCCGAGCTGAAACTGTGGGTCTGCGGCCAGCCCCAGCCGCTGGTGCGCAGCCTCGGCCGCAGTGCCGGCGCCGAGGACATCCTCGCCGTGCTCGCCCAGCACGTCTCGCGCTGAGCGATGGGCGACCCCACCCACGCGATGGAGGTGTACCTCGTCGGCGGCGCGGTGCGCGACGCACTGCTCGGGCTGCCCCCGGGCGACCGTGACTTCGTCGTCGTCGGCCAGACCCAGCAGGCAATGGAGACCGCCGGTTTCAAGCCGGTGGGGCGCGACTTCCCGGTGTTCCTGCATCCGGACACGGGCGAGGAACACGCGCTGGCGCGCACCGAGCGCAAGTCCGGCCGGGGCCATCGCGGGTTCGTGGTGGATGCCGACCCCTCGGTCACCCTGGAGGCGGACCTGGGCCGGCGCGACTTCACCATCAACGCCATCGCGCGGCGCGACGACGGCACGCTGGTCGATCCGTTCGGCGGTGCGCGTGACATCGAGGCGCGCGTGCTGCGCCATGTCGGCGACGCGTTCGTCGAGGACCCGCTGCGCGTGCTGCGCGCGGCGCGGTTCATGGCCCGCTTCGCGCCGCTGGGTTTCAGCATCGCGCCGGAAACGATGGCGCTGATGCGGCGGATGGTGGAGACCCGCGAGCTCGCCGAACTCACCCCGGAACGGGTGTGGCAGGAACTGCGCCGCGCGCTTGCCGCACCGGCGCCGTCGGCGTTCCTGCGCTCGCTGCGCGACTGCGGCGCACTGGCCGTGGTGCTGCCGGAAGTCGACGCGCTGTACGGCGTCCCGCAGCGCGCGGAGTACCACCCCGAAGTCGATACCGGCACCCACGTCGAGCTGGTGTGCGACGTGGCCGCGCGGCTGGCGCCGGGCGATGACGTCGTCGGCTTCGCCGCCCTCGTGCACGACCTGGGCAAGGCGCTGACCCCGGCAGGCGTCCTGCCATCGCATATCGGCCACGAGCGCGCCGGCGTGGCACCCCTGCGTGCGCTGTGCGAACGGCTCAGGGTGCCCACCGCGCACCTGCAGCTGGCCGAGGCCGCGTGCCGCGAGCACCTCAACGTGCACCGCTTCGACCAGTTGCGCGCGTCGACGGTGCACGACCTGGTCGCGCGCTGCGACGGCTTCCGCCGACCCGAGCGCATCGATCCGCTGGCCACCGTGTGCGAGGCCGATGCGCGAGGCCGTACCGGCCTGGAAGATCGCGACTATCCGCAGGCCGACGGGTTGCGCGCGGCGCATGCGGCAGCATGTGCGGTGAAGGCGGGCGACGTGGCCGAAGGCCTCAGCGGCCCGGCCATCGGCGAAGCCCTGCGGCGCGCGCGCATCCAGGCGATCGCGCATGCGACCGGCAAGCGGCCCTAAGGGAAAACCGCGTGGCGGCGATTGAGTTCAGTCGGAGCCGCTTGAGCCTCGATGGGAAACCGTCCCGTGCCTTTTCAGGAGCGACGTAAGTCGCGATCCCGCTGCGGGGACAAAACGGTCGCGACTCACGTCGCGCCTACAACGCTCGGACTGATGCGTTGCGGCCGCCGCTGAAGCGGCTCCTACAGGGGACGCGGCGCGGACACGGGCAGCCGCGACTCCAGCCACTGCAGCCCGTGCGCCACCGGTGTCGCACCCAGCAGCAGGCCGCCGACGATGCCCAGCGTGTTGGCGAACACGTCGGCAACCTCGGCCTGGCGCGTGGCGGTCAGGAAATGCTGCGCCGCTTCCACGCCCACGCCGACCACCAGCAGCAACAGCGCCGCCAGCGACCGGGCCCGTGGGCTGGCGAAAAGCATGGAGGCGAAGGTGGACACGCCCAGGTAGGCGCCGAAGTGCAAGGCCTTGTCGAGTTGCGGGAGCTCGGGCGCCGGGACTGCCGGGGCCGGCAGCACCGATACGGCGACCATTGCCGCGATCGCCAGCAGCCACAGCACAACCCACCAGCGCGCGAGCCGCAGCGGCCTCATCGCCGGCATGCGGTGGCGCAACGTGGCGGACGCGCTCACAACCGGAAGCTCAGGTCGCCCACCAGGAACGCGGTACCGAACTCCACATCCTTCTGGAACCCCATCACCCCGAAACGCTCGCCCATGCCGCTGGGCAGTGTCAGCTTCTTGACCTCCTCGGTACGGCGCAGGCGCTCGGTGTCCTCGGCAATGCGTTCGATCCGTTCCAGCACGCCGGCCAGGCCGTTGCCAAGCAGGAAACTGGCCTGGCTGCAGTAGCCGGCGAAGTCGAAGCCCGCCGATACCCCGGCTTCGGCCAGCGCGGTGAAATCGACCGACGCGGTGATGTCCTGCAGGCCCGGCCAGCGCAGCGGGTCGTCGTGCATGCGGTGCCGGTGGAAGGCCCGCAGGGTGCCTTCGCAGCGTCCGGGCTGGTAGAACTCCGCGCGCGGGTGGCCGTAGTCGACGAACAGCATCGCGCCGCGGCGCATCCCGCCCGACACCGCCTGGATCCAGTACGGCAACTGCGGCAGCACTTCGGAGCGGTAGCCCTCCGGCAGTGCGCGCTCCAGGCGGCGTTCGACGTGTCGCACCGCATTGGACAGGAAGCCGTCGGCCGGGCGGTCGACGCGGGCGAATGCCTCCCCGTTGCAGGCCACGTGCTCCTCCGTCACCTCGCCGCCGGCGATGGCGAAGCGCGGGGTGGGCAGCGCGTCGATCACCTCGTTGGCGAACACCACCCCCTCCCACTCGTCCGGGAACGGCGTGTCCGGCCACTCGACCAGCTCGAACAATGGCGGCGACAGGCGGTCGCGGAGGGTCTCGCGCTGGCGTTCGCGCAACTGGGCGCTGGGTTCGAGGATGGCGTAGCGGTCCGGCAGCGCATCCAGTTCCATCAGCCGTTTGAGCGCCACCGCGGCGAACGCTCCCGTGCCTCCGCCAAGCTCGAGGAACCGCGCCTGTGCGCCGAGCTGGCGGAGCACCGGCGCCAGCGCCTCGGCCATGCAGGCGGCGAACACCGGGCCCATCTCGGGCGCGGTGGTGAAATCCCCGGCCGGCCCGAACTTGCTGGCGCCGGCGCTGTAGTAGCCCAGGCCGGGCGCGTACAACGCCAGCTCCATGAAGCGCGAGAACGGCACGGCCCCGCCGGCCGCGGCAATCTCCGCGCGGATGAGGTCCGACAGGCGCGCGCTGTGGGCGGCGGCGGCGGCGTCGGGCTCGGGCAGGTCGAAGGGCTTCATGCGGCGGGCTGGCAACAGGGGGTGCGGTCGCGCAGGATAGCCGCTCGGATGCGAACGCCCGGTCCGAGGGCACCGCATCGCCGTTCCGGAAATCCCCTCGATGCCCGACTCCCCCGTCGCCCTGGTCACCGGTTCCGCCCGCCGCATCGGCGCGGCGATCGCGCGCGCCCTGCACGCGGCCGGCTACGACCTCGCCCTGCACTACCGCAGCTCGTCGGCCGAGGTCGACGCGCTCGCCTGCGAGCTCGAGAACGAGCGTGCCGGCAGCACCCATGCACTGCAGGCGGACCTGGCCCAGTTCGATCGCCTGCCCGAGCTGGTGGCGGCCACGGTGGGCCGTTTCGGGCGGCTGGACGCGCTGGTCAACAACGCCTCGGGGTTCTTTCCCACGCCGATCGGCCAGGCCACGCCGGCGCAGTGGGATGCGCTGTTCGCGACCAATGCGCGCGCACCGCTGTTCCTGTCCCAGGCCGCTGCCCCGCACCTGGCGCGCACCGGCGGCGCCATCGTCAACCTGGCCGACCTCTACGGCGAGCGCCCCCTGGCCGGCCATTCGATCTACTGCATGGCCAAGGCCGCGCTGCTCATGGGCACGCGCTCGCTGGCACTGGAACTGGCCCCCGCCGTGCGCGTCAATGCGGTGTCGCCCGGGGCGATCCTGTGGCCGGAAGATCCGGTCGAAGGCGGTGACGCCAGCGATGCCGCGTCCCGCCGCGCGATGCTGCAGCGCACGCCGCTGGCGCGCACCGGCGCGCCGGAGGAGGTCGCCGAGGCGGTTCGCTGGCTGCTGCAGGACGCGACCTACTGCACCGGGCAGGTGATCCACCTGGATGGCGGGCGCCGGCTGGCGGTCTGAAGTGCGACCCTCGCCTACAGCGCTTTGTGCAGGAGCGGCTTCAGCCGCGATCGCTGTCCCGAAGACTCCATATGTAGGAGCGACGTGAGTCGCGACCTTCGTGGTTCCGTTGAGTTGACGGTCGCGACTTACGTCGCTCCTACAACGGAATCGCAAGATGCGCGGCGCTCGCGGCTGAAGGGCCGCTCCTACGGGCGGCCCGGCAAGCCCCGGGCTTCCGGGCGGGGGGTTCTCAAAGCGACACGACTTCAGGCGCCACGTCGCGCTCGGGATGCTCGGCCCACAACGCCGCCAGCGTGCGCCCGGTGCCGGGCACTTCCACGTCGGGGGCGATGTCGGCCAGCGGGCGCAGCACGAAGGCGTGCCGCAACTCCGGGCGCGGGAGTTGCAGGTGCCCGGGCCCGGACATCACGCGGTCGTCGAACAGGACGATGTCGATGTCCAGGGTGCGGTCGCTCCAGCGCGGGCCGCTGCGGTCGCGACCGTGCGCATCCTCCAGCGCATGCAGCCAGGCGTTGAGCGCGTAAGGGTCGGTGGCGCACTGGACGACGGCGGCGGCGTTGAGGAAGTCGGCGCCGTCGAACCCCACTGCCCGCGTGCGGTACACCGGTGAAACCAGCACGTCGCCGAAGTGCTCGCGCAACGCCTCGATCGCGCTGCGCAGGTTGGCCTCCGGGTCGAGGTTGCTGCCCAGGCTGAGGTAGGCGCGACCGGGGGTGGCTGGGCTCATGCGGGGGCCTCGTGCGTTCGCGGTTGCGGTTGCGGTTGCTTTCGCGGTGACAGCGCGTCCACCGCGGCGGCCACGTCCGCCCCGCCCGGCTGCTGGAACAGCCGCAGACCGAATTCGGGCAGCACCGCCAGCAGGTGGTCGAAGATGTCGGACTGGATGTCCTCGTACTCGCCCCACGCCGTGGTGGCGGTGAAGCAGTACACCTCCAGCGGGATGCCGGTGGCGCCCGGGTCGAGCTGGCGCACCAGCAGCGTCATGTCGCCCCGCACGCGCGGGTGCGCGCGCAGGTAGGCGGCCACGTACGCGCGGAACGTGCCCAGGTTGGTGACGCGCCGGGTGTTGACCGGGTCCTTGCCGCCGGCGGCGAGCTCGGCGTTGTAGGCCTCCAGCTCGCGGCGCTTGCCGTCCAGGTAGTCGTCGATCAGCGCGATACGGCGCAGGCCGTCGCGTTCCTCCGTCGACAGGAAGCGCACCGAGGCCTGGTCGACCAGCAGCGCGCGCTTGATCCGCCGCCCGCCGGCCTCGCTCATGCCGCGCCAGTTCTTGAAGCTGTCGCTGATCAGCCGATGGGTCGGGATGGTGGTGATCGTCTTGTCCCAGTTCTGCACCTTGACCGTGTGCAGCGCGATGTCGATCACGTCGCCGTCGGCCTGCAGCCCGGGCATCTCGATCCAGTCCCCGACCCGCAGCATGTCGTGGCTTGACAGTTGGATCGACGCCACCAGCGACAGGATCGTGTCCTTGAACACCAGCAGCACCACCGCGGTCATCGCCCCCAGGCCGGTCAGCAACACCAGCGGCGAGCGGTCGATGAGGGTGGCGACCACCAGCACCCCGGCCACCAGGAACACCACCAGCTTGGCCACCTGCAGGTAGCCCTTGACAGGCCGTCTCCGTGCGAGATCGCCGCGGCTTTCGTAGAGGTCGTTGAGGGCGTTGAACAGGTTGCCGATCGACAGGGCGATGGTGAGGTAGATGTACGCCAGCGCGACGTTGTGGACGACCGAGACGGCCACCTCCGGCAAGCCGGGTATCCCCAGGATGCCCACGCCGATGATCAGCGCCGGGACCACGTGCGCCAGCCGCGACAGCACCCCGCGCGCCATCAGCGCGTCATCCCAGTCCAGGGGGGACGCCAGCGCCACCCGCGCCACCAGCTTGAGCAGGATCCGGCGGGTGATCCAGTTGGCCAGCCACGCCGCCAGCAGCAGCCCGGCCAGCGGCAGCCAGGTCGACGCGTGGGGAAGCCCGGCCAGCGGGCGGGCGAGGTCGTAGAGCCGGTCCATGCGCTACAGGGTAGCGGCGCTGCGCTCGATCACCACCCCGACCGCACGCGCACCGCGCACCGCGCCGGGCTTGCGAAGCTTGAGCCGCACGCGCTGCACCCCGAACTCCTCGAGGATAATCGCCGCCACCCGTTCGGCCAGGGTCTCGACCAGGCCGCAGTCGGAACCCGATACGTACTGGATGACGCGCTTGCTGACGGCCTTGTAGTTGAGCGTGTCGGCGATCGCATCGCTGGCCGCCGGGATGCGGTTGTCGAACGCCATCTCGATGTCGAACACCAGCGGCTGGCGGATTCGCCGCTCCCAGTCGTAGATGCCGATCAGCGCCTCGATCTCGAGGCCTTCGATGAAGACGTGGTCCATGGGGTGGCGATGCGAATGGGCAGTGGGGAATGGGAACACTACCCCGGCGTCACTGCGGGCGCAGCGCGGAGGATCAGGGCGAGGGCGAGGGCTGTGCCTGCAGTGCGGGCAGGCTGGACATGTCCCAGCGCGGGGTGACACGCACCGAAGCGTCTTCGGACTGCCCCGCCTGCAGGCGCAGCGCACCGGCGAAGGCGATCATCGCGCCGTTGTCGGTGCAGAACGCCGGGCGCGGGAAGCCGACCCGGCCGCCCCTGCGCCGGGTGATCTGCTGCAACCGCGCGCGCAGCCGGCGGTTGGCGCCGACGCCGCCGGCCACCACCAGGGTCTCGCACCCGGCCGCGTCCAGCGCCCGCTCGCACTTGATCGCCAGGGTCTCGACCACCGCGTCCTCGAAGCCACGGGCGATGTCGGCCCGGGTGGTCTGGCCCTGGTCACTGTTCTTCCAGGCCAGCAGCACCTGGGTCTTGAGGCCACTGAAGCTGAAATCCAGCCCGGGGCGGTCGGTCATCGGCCGCGAGAAGCGGTACGCGCCCGGGCGGCCGTGCTCGGCCAAAGCCGCCAGCTGCGGCCCGCCCGGGTAGGGCAGGCCCATCAGCTTGGCGGTCTTGTCGAAGGCCTCCCCGGCCGCGTCGTCCAGGGTCTCGCCGAGCAGGCGGTACTGGCCGATCGCCTCCACCGCCACCAGCTGGGTATGGCCCCCCGACACCAGCAGCGCCACGAACGGCGGCTCCAATGGGCCCTCGTCGGTCTCCTCCATCAGCGGCGCCAGCAGGTGGCCCTCCATGTGGTGGACCGCCACCGCCGGCACCTCCAGTGCCCACGCCAGTGAACGGGCGACGCCGGCGCCGACCAGCAGGGCACCCACGAGGCCGGGGCCGGCGGTGTAGGCCACCCCGTCCAGGTCGCCCACGCCCATGCCCGCCTCGGCCAGCGTCTGGCGGACCAGCGGCAGCAGCTTGCGGACATGGTCGCGGCTGGCCAGTTCCGGCACCACGCCGCCGTATTCGGCGTGCAGCGCGACCTGGCTGTACAGGGCATGCGCCCGCAGCCCGGTGGCCGTGTCGTAGACGGCCACGCCGGTTTCATCGCAGCTGGTTTCGATACCAAGGACTTTCATGGGATGTGATGGGAATGGGGAATGGGGGGCGAACCGGGGAGCGGGAGGAAGGTGGGCGAGGCGCCCCACTTTCCTTGCGGGAGGGCAGAGGGGCCACCCCGCCTGCCCCCGGGGGCCATCATTCGCCACCCCGGCCACAACTTGCATCCGCCCGAGGCACCCCGCTATCATACGCGGCTCGCCCGGCGGATCCGGGCCGTACACCCGAACCGAGATCACGTATGCCCAGCGTCAAAGTCCGCGAAAACGAGCCTTTCGAGTTTGCCCTGCGTCGCTTCAAGCGCACCTGCGAGAAGGCCGGCGTCCTCGCCGAAACCCGCAAGCGCGAGTTCTACGAGAAGCCGACCCAGGAACGCAAGCGCAAGGCCGCCGCCGCGGTGAAGCGCCAGTCACGTCGCACCTCGCGCGACGTGACCAAGCGCCAGCGCCTGTACTGAGTACAGCGGGTTTCTTCCCCGCGCCGGGCAACCGGCGTGGCGGAGGTGCGAAGCCGGCCGCGCCCTTGCGCCGCCGGCTTTTTGCGTTTCGCCCTGCCGCCGGGAGGTGGCCTCCCCGAACACCCGGCTCCCGCGCCCCACTCCCCTGACCCGTCCAAGGATCCCCCATGTCCCTCAAGCAGCAACTGGTCGATGACATGAAGGCCGCGATGAAGAGCGGCGACAAGCACAGCCTGGGCGTCATCCGCCTGGCCAACGCGGCGATCAAGCAGAAGGAAGTCGACGAGCGGGTCGAGCTGGACGATGCCCAGGTGCTGGCGGTGCTGGAAAAGATGGTCAAGCAGCGCCGTGACTCGGTCTCCCAGTACGAAGCCGCCGGCCGCGCCGACCTGGCCGATATCGAGAAGGCCGAGATCGTGGTGGTCGAACGCTACCTCCCGGCCAAGCTGGGCGAGGCCGAGATCCGCGCCGCGATCGACGCGGCCGTCGCCGAGACCGGCGCCGCCGGACCGGCCGACATGGGCAAGGTGATGGGCGTGCTCAAGCCGCGCCTGGCCGGCCAGGCCGACATGGGCCAGGTCTCGGCCCTGCTCAAGCAGCGCCTGGCGGGCTGATCCCGGGCGACACCGCCGCCGCGTTCCACCGCGCAGCCGGACCGGTACCGGCGTCGTCGCACCGGAACCTGCGACAGCGCCCTGACCCCATAGCCGGCACACTGCCCGCGGGCACGACCGGTGCCGCCTGCCGCAACGCCATGCCATCGACCACGACCGCCCCCGCCGAACCCGCCACCGGCGAACACGCCCACGGCACCGCGTCCCATGCCGCGCCCGGTACGCCCGAACGCGCGCTGGGCCGCCTGCAGGCGATGCAG
The DNA here is from genome assembly GCF_046600715.1 of Novilysobacter viscosus. Taxonomy (NCBI): domain Bacteria; kingdom Pseudomonadati; phylum Pseudomonadota; class Gammaproteobacteria; order Lysobacterales; family Lysobacteraceae; genus Novilysobacter; species Novilysobacter viscosus. The sequence continues at coordinate 16,884 of NZ_JBJMAV010000005.1, read as the reverse complement.
GCACGGCTGCAATCAACCCGCGTGGTGCGTTTCGTGCAGCGGTTCATCCAGGACGACATCCTCGCGTTGGCCGCGGCCCTGGCGTTCTACACGCTGCTCTCGCTGGCGCCACTGGTGACGATGCTGCTGTGGTTGACCACGTCGCTGTACCCGGCCGCGCAGGAGGAATTCTTCCGCCAGGTCGGGTTGCTGGTGGGGGCGGAAGTGGAGGCGACGGCGCGGCTGATCGTCGCCAACGCGGAGCGCGAGCCGCATACCGGCTCGCTGGCGGCGCTGATGGGCACGGTGGCGCTGCTGGTGGGCGCCTCGATCGTGTTCGGCCAGCTGCAGGGCGCGCTGAACCGCGTGTTCCGCAGCGACGCAAAGCGCCTGGGCGGTGTGTGGGCGTGGCTGCGCAAGCGCTTGCTGTCGTTTGGCATGGCGGTGGCGCTGGGCTTCCTGCTGGTGGTGTCGATGGCCGTGCAGGCGGGCCTGCAGCTGCTGGTGGCCTACCTGCCGGCGCTGCTGCCGGTGTTCATCGCGCTGTTCTCGTTCGTGCTCTATGCGCTGGCATTCGCCGCGATGTACCACTGGTTGCCCGACCGCGCCGTGGGCGGCATGCGCGCACTGGTGGGCGGCGGCCTTACCGCGGCCATGTTCATGGTCGGGCGCGCCGCCATCGCCCTGTACCTGGGCCAGGCCAGCCTGGGCAGTGCCTATGGCCCGGCCGGCGGCCTGGTGGTGATGCTGGTGTGGCTCTACTACTGCGCGGTGGTGTTCCTGGTCGGCGCGCTGATCACTGCCATGCTCGACGAGCACGCACGGGTCCGGCTGCTCATCGAGGACGCGCGCCGGCAGTGCGCAGGCGCGGGGGGGACTGCCCACAGCGTGGCATCCTAAGCGTCCGCGCCAGCGCCCCCTGCACATTGCCGGAGGACGCTCGGCGGGCGCACGGTGACTCCGTTCGAAGGCTCCCAAGGCACCTGATCGATGGCCCGCATTGCAGACAGTTCCATCGAAGAGCGCGCCGCGACCACCCGCGTGCCCGCCGTGGCGGGTCGGGCCTCTCCGGGGCGGCCGCGCCCCTCGATCGCGTTGAAGGGAGCCCACTGATGGGCCGCATCCCCGACGCGTTCATCGACGACCTGTTGGCCCGCGCCGACATCGTCGAGCTGATCGGCGCGCGCGTGCCCCTGAAGCGGCAGGGGAAGGAATACTCGGCGCGCTGCCCGTTCCACGACGAGCGCTCGCCCAGCTTCACGGTCTCGCCGACCAAGCAGTTCTACCACTGCTTCGGCTGCGGGGCGCACGGCACCGCGATCAGCTTCCTGATGAACTACGACCGCATGGAATTCCTCGATGCGGTCGAGGAACTGGCGCGCCATGCCGGCATGGAAGTGCCCCGCGATACCCGCCAGCGCAACACCAACCCCGACAGCCAGGGGCTGTTCGACGCGGTCGAGGCGGCGTCGAAGTTCTTCCAGAAGCAGCTCCAGTCCAGCGACCGCGCCCGCGCCTACCTCGATGGCCGCGGTGTCAGCGAGGATATCCGGGCACGGTTCGCCATCGGCTACGCGCCCGACGGCTTCAATGCGCTGCGCGACGCACTGGGGACCGACCCGCGGCGGATGCAGCTGCTCGAGCGCGCCGGCCTGTTCTCGCGCAACGACAGCGGCCGGGTCTACGACAAGTTCCGCGACCGGGTGGTGTTCCCGATCCACGACCGGCGCGGGCGGACGATCGCCTTCGGCGGCCGGATCCTGGCCGCGCCGGCGGAAGGGCGCGATGCCGGACCCAAGTACCTCAACTCGCCGGAAACCGAGCTGTTCCACAAGGGACGCGAGCTCTACGGCCTGTGGCAGGTGCGCCAGGCACACAACACGATCCCCCGGCTGGTGGTGGTCGAGGGCTACATGGACGTGGTCGCGTTGTTCCAGCACGGCGTGGACACCGCGGTGGCGACACTGGGCACCGCGACCACGCCCGACCATGCCGAACTGCTGTTCCGCAACGCACCCGACGTCTACTTCTGCTTCGACGGCGACCGCGCCGGGCGCAGCGCGGCGTGGAAGGCGGTCGAGTCGGTGCTGCCGCGCATGAAGGACGGCCGCCAGGCGTTCTTCCTGTTCCTGCCCGAAGGCGAGGACCCCGACACCATCGTGCGCAGCGAGGGTGCCGAGGGCTTCGACACGCGGCTGCAGGCGGCCACGCCGCTGTCGCAGTTCCTGTTCGACACCCTGGCCACCGACGTCAACCTGTCCACGCTGGAAGGCAAGGGTCGGCTGGCCGAGCGCGCGAAGCCACTGCTGGCGCAGATCCCCGACGGCGCGTTCGGTGACCTCATGCGCCAGCGACTGACCGAGCTCACCGGCGTGGGGGCACGCAGCGCCGGCGCCGACACCCACGTGCCGGCGCAGCGCGCGCGGCGGCCTTCGGGTACGCCCGCGCCCAAGCGCAGCCTGGTGCGCGGTGCGATCACCCTGCTGCTGCAGCACCCGCCGCTGGCGCTGGAGCTGCTGCCTCCGTTCCGCTTCGCCGGTCTGCAACAACCCGGGGTGCCGTTGCTGATCGACCTGCTGCAGCTGGTCGATGCGCGCCCCGACATCACCACCGGCGCGCTGATCGAGCATTTCGAAGGCCGCGAGGAGCACGCCGCGCTGCAGAAGCTCGCCGCCGAAGTCGTCCCGGGCGATGTGGAGATGTGGCGCACCACGTTCATGGACGCGATCGACCAACTCGAGCGCTTCCGGCTGCGCCAGCGCATCGAGGTGCTGCAGGAGCGCGTGCGCGATGGCGGCTTCGCCGCGCTCACCGCCGGGGAAAAAGCCGAGCTGCTGCAGTTGCAGGCGGCCACGCGCGGCGCCTGACCGCGGCACGTGAAGCCGGCCACGTCGCTCGGCTAAGCTCCGTGATCAACCAGACCGGGGAGTCGCCTCATGTCGCTGCGCCACGTCTTCACCGTCACCGCCCTGGCCGCCGCGTGCGCGTGGCCGGCCTTCGCCCAATCGCCCGCGCCGGTGGAGCGCGTGGAAACCGGCAACCGCGTCAGCGAGAACATCCCGGCCATCCCGCCGGAACTGGTCGAGCGCCTCAACCGCTACCAGAACACCCGCGGCGCCGGCTTCGCCGGTTGGACCGGCGACGGCTGCCTGCTGGTGAGCACGCGCTTCGCCGAGACCAGCCAGGCCCACCGCGTGTGCGAGCCGATGGGCATGCGCGAGCAGCTCACCTTCTACCCCGAGCCCGTTGCCGGCATCGAGCCCGCACCGCACGCGGCCGGGCTCGACGGGTTCGTGTTCGGCAAGGACATCGGCGGCAACGAAGCGTGGCAGTTGCACTGGTTCGACCTCGACACGCGCGAGGCGCGCCTGCTGACCGACGGCACGTCGCGCAACCAGGGCGCGCTGTTCTCCCGCGACGGGACCCGCTTCGCCTACTCCAGCACCGCGCGCAACGGCACCGACACCGACGTGTGGGTGACGGACTTCCCCGCGGGCACCGCGCGCCCGCTGGTCACCGCCGGCGGCACGTGGGGTGCGCGCGACTTCGCGCCCGACGGCACGCGCATGCTGGTCAGCCGCTACGTGTCCGCCAGTGAGTCGCACCCGGGCGAGGTCGACCTGGCTACCGGCAAACTGGAGCTGTTCCCCGTCGAGGGCGGCAAGGCGGCGTTCGGCGATTTCCGCTACGCGCCCGACGGCCGCAGCGTGTACTACGTGTCGGACGAGCCGATCGATGACCGCAGTGGCGAGTTCATGACCCTGCGCCACCACGACCCCGACACCGGCGCGCTCACCGTGCTCAGCGGCGATATCCCGTGGGACGTGGAGGGCTTCGAGATCAGCGACGACGGGCGCCACCTCGCCTTCGTCACCAACGAGGACGGCATCGCGCGCCTGCACGTGCGCCGGCTGCCCGGACACGAGCCGGTCGCGCTGCCGGAATTGCCGGTCGGCGTGATGGGCGGACTGGGCTTCGCGCCCGACGGCAACCGGCTGGCACTGACGCTCAACACCGCCACCTCGCCCAGCGACGTCTACGTCATCGACCTGGCGTCGCGCGGCCTGGAGCGGTGGACGCGCAGCGAGGTCGGCGGCCTGGACCCGGCGGCGTTCGTGGCGCCCACGCTGGTGCGCTACCCGACTTTCGACCAGGTCGACGGGACGGCGCGAACGATTCCCGCGTTCTACTACCGCCCGGCGAACGTCCCGGCCGGCACCAAGCTGCCGGTGGTGATCAACATCCACGGCGGCCCGGAGGGACAGGCGCTGCCGACGTTCAACCCGACCGCGCAGTTCCTGGCCAACGAGCTCGGCGTGGCGATGCTGGTACCGAACGTGCGCGGCTCGGCCGGCTACGGAAAGACCTACCTGTCACTGGACAACGCCGAGAAGCGCGAGGACTCGATGCGCGACATCGGCGCGCTGCTGGACTGGATCGAAACCCGGCCCGAGCTGGATGCCGACCGCGTCGGCGTGTACGGCGGCAGCTACGGCGGCTACATGGTGCTGGCGGCGATGGCGACCTACCCCGAGCGCATCCGCGCCGGGGTGGACATCGTGGGCATCTCGCACTTCGGCACGTTCCTGCAGAACACCGAGGACTACCGCCGCGACCTGCGCCGCGCGGAGTATGGCGACGAGCGCAAGCCGGAAATCGCCGCGCTGTTCGAGCGCATCTCCCCGCTCAACAACGCCGACCGCATCACCGCGCCGCTGTTCGTCGCCCAGGGCAAGAACGACCCGCGCGTGCCGTGGACCGAAGCCGAGCAGATCGTCGCGGCGACCCGCAGCAACGGCCAGCCGGTCTGGTACCTGCTGTTCAACGACGAAGGCCACGGCTTCCGCAAGAAGACCAACAGCGATCACTTTACCGCCGCGACCATGCTGTTCTGGCAGGCCCATTTGTTGGGAGAGTGAGTCGCCCCGGGCATTGGCCGCGCCACGCACGACGGAAAGGCCCGCATATGCGGGCCTTTTTCCTGCCGCAAAGCGATCAACGCACCGGCAGCAGCTCGAACGCCGGCCCCGGCTGCAGCCACGGCAGCAACCAGTGGTCGAGCAGCAGGAACGCGAACAGTGCCATCAGGTAGACGATGGAGTAGTTGAAGACCTTCATCGCGTACAGCTCGTCGGGCGGGTCCATCAGCCGCCACGCGTGCCACAGGAACACCACGCCCAGCACCAGCGCGCCGCCCAGGTAGAACAGCCCGCTCATGCCCGCCGCCCACGGCAGCACGGTGACCACCACCAGCAGCACGGTGTAGAGCAGGATCTGCCAGCGCGTGTAGGCCACGCCGTGCGTCACCGGCAGCATCGGCACCAGTGCGCGCGCGTAATCCTCGCGGCGGAAGATCGCCAGCGCCCAGAAGTGCGGCGGCGTCCAGACGAAGATGATCAGCACCAGCAGCAACGCGTGCGCCCAGTCCCACTCACCCTGCATGCCGGTGACTGCGGCCCAGCCCAGCAATGGCGGCGCCGCGCCTGCGATGCCGCCGATGACGATGTTCTGCGGCGTGGCGCGCTTGAGGAACACCGTGTAGACCACCGCGTAACCGATCAGCGAAGCAAAGGTGAGCAGGGCGGTCAGCGGGTTGACCCACAGCACCAGCACCGCCATCGACACCGCCGCCAGCACCAGTGCGAACGCCAGCGCGCGCGCCGGGGTGATCTGGCCGACCACGATCGGCCGCCAGGAGGTGCGCGCCATCTTGGCGTCGATGCGCGAATCCAGCAGCTGGTTGATGGCCGCGGCCGACGATGCCGCCAGCCAGATGCCCAGGAACCCGAGCACCGACTCGCGCAGCGGCGGCAGCCCCGGCACGGCCAGGAACATGCCGACGATCGCGGTGAACACGATCAATGCCACGACGCGCGGCTTGGTCAGCGCCCAGTACTGCCGCATGGTGGCCTGCATGCCGCCCATCAGTGCACCGGGCTGCGCAGGCGCGCAAGCAGCGTGACCAGCACGAACAGCAGCAGTACCGCGCCGCCGACGTGGGCCACGGCCACTGCCAGCGGCAGCGAGAACTTGACGTTGGCGATGCCCAGGCCGACCTGGACCAGCGTCGCGAGCGCCAGCAGGGTGGCCCAGCCACGCACGCCCGGGATGCGCGCCAGCCGCGTGGCCAGCACCAGCAGGTAGGCCGCGGCGGCCACCGCCATCAACCGGTGCGCGAGCTGGATCGCGATGCGCGCCTCGCCGCTCAGCACCCCGCCCTCGTAGTCGGCGCCGATGCCGCGCCACAGCACGAAGCCCTCGCCAAAATCGCTGCGCGGCCACCATTGGCCGACGCACCTGGGGAAGTCGAGCCAGTGCGTGGTTTCGCCCACCCATCCGCCGGCGCCACACGCCAGGGCGGCGTAGTTGGCGCTGGTCCAGCCGCCCAGCGCGATCTGCACCCCGAGCACGGCAATCCCCGCGCCCACCCATCGCCGAAGCGTGTGCGCCTCGGCCAGGCGGATCGGCACGTCGGTCGCCCGCCACGCCATCCACGTCAGCAGCGAGAACGTCAGCAGGCCTCCCAGCAGGTGGCCCATCACCACCACCGGCTTGAGCAGCCAGGTCACCGTCCACATGCCCAGCAGCGCCTGGAAGACGATCACCGCCAGGGTGATCGCACCCACGCGGGCCAGGTCGATGTTGCTCCAGCGCAGCGCCGACACCAGCAGGATGGCTTCGCCGGCGATGGCCAGCAGCGAGGCGGCGGCGTACTGGCCCTTCATGTAGAGCGGGATGGCCACGGCGACCAGCCCGGCCGCGACGAGGATCCGCGCGATGCCCCAGCGCTGCTTCCGTGCCGCCAGCAGCGCCAGGCCCAGCACCAGCACGCCCAGGGTGGCGGCGATGTGCCGGTGGAACTGCTCGCGCCATGCCTTGTGCACCTCCAGCGGGCGAACCTCCAGCGCGGTGGCGTGGCGCACCCCCTCCACCGAGGTCGGCCACGCCGCACGTCCGTAGCACGTGGGCCAGTCCGGGCAGCTCAGCCCGGCGTCGGACAGGCGCACGAACGCGCCAAACAGGATCACGCACGTCGCCAGCGCAACCGCCAGCCACGCAATGCGGTGGAAGTGCCGGGACCAGGTGGCGGACTTGAAGGCGATGTTCATTCGGTGGGCACCCGTGCGCGCCGGATCAGCGCAGCTTCAACAGCTTGGAAACGTCCTTGCGCAGCCCGCCCGGGTCGAAGCCGGGCGCGTAACGCAGGATCACGAAACCGTTGGGGTCGATCACGTACACCGGCACGCCGGCCGGATCGTCCACGCGCGGCAGACCGGCACGCACCGCCGGGTCCGGCGCCAGCATGCGCCACGCACCGCCCGCCGGCACAACCGCGGGCGGCTCGCCGATCCACAGCACGTCGACGTCGTCGGCATCCTTGCCGAACAGCTGCCAGACCGTGTCGATGCGCTGGGCCAGCTCGTCGCAGGGCGCGCCGCAGCCGCCCGGGGGCGCCACCGCGATGCGCCAGCGGCGCTCGATCGGCTTCCACGGGTAGGCACTGCCGTCCACCAGGCGCGGGGTGACCCCGCGCAGGTCGCCCGGGGGATCCAGCAGCTCGCCGTTGTTGTGGCTGCCCGCCGGGCGCCAGCCGGAGAAGCGCAGCAGGCCGGCCACCAGCATGCTGCCGAAGAACAGCACGAAGATCGCGATGAGCAGGCCGCGGTTGCGGTTGCGGGTCGAGGTGTCGACGGTCATCGACGGGTGCTCCGGACGGTGAGGATGAGGGCCGTGGCCAGCACGGCAAGCGCCAGCGCGAACCACTGCACGGCGTACCCCCGGTGCTTGTCGGGCGGCAGGGTATTGGGCAGCAGGGCGAGGTCGCGTGCGTACCCCAGCGGCGACGCCGGATCCAGGCGCAGCACCCGCGGGGCCGGCGGCAGCGACATCCCGGTGGCGGCGCCGATGGCCTCCATGTCCACCCGCGTCATCAGCCACCCGTCGCCTGACGGTACAAGGGCGGGTCCCAGCGCGATGCCGGTCGATGGCGGCGGCACCAGCAGGCCCTCCACTTGAAGCTCGCCCTCGGGCCTGTCCACCGTCGGCAGCACCCGGTCCCCGGCCAGCGGCAACCAGCCCAGGTCGACCAGCAACGGATCGCCCTCCCGCGGCAGGAACAGACGGTAGGCGCGAACGCCCACCCGGCCCTCGCGCTGCTGGTTGTCCAGCAACAGCGCCCCGCGCGCATCGAAGCGGCCACCGCCCACGGCCCAGTCGTAGGCGCGGGCACGCGCAGGTTCGGCAGCTGCGGCCAGCGGTACGGCGCTGCGATCGGCCAGTACCCGGTCGGCGGCATCGAGCATGGCCTGCTTCTCGTGCGCGCGTCGCGACTGCCAGGCGCCCAGCCCGGCGAACACGCCGATGGCCACCACCGCCAGCACCCAGCCGAACACAAGGTTGCGCCGGCGGCTCACTCGGGCAACCACCACGGCTGCGATAATCCACGCGCCGCGCCGCCCCGGCGCATCCCGGGCACCGACATGAACGACTCGCTGAAAACCCTGCTGGTCATCGCCTTCCTGATCCTGATTCTCTGGAACCTCGGCGCCGGCCTGTACTACATGCTGGTCGACAAGGGCGAGAGCAAGCGCACCGTGAACGCCCTGACCCGTCGCGTCGCGCTGTCGGTCGGGTTGATCCTGATCCTCGTGCTGGCGATCTGGATGGGCTGGATCACGCCGCACGGCGTGGGGGCCTGAGGCACGGCCCCGGAAAGACGCGAAAGGCCGGCATTGCCGGCCCCCGCGCGCGTTTCGCTACGGCCTTAGAGCACGTAGACGAACACGAACAGGCCCAGCCAGACCACGTCGACGAAGTGCCAGTACCACGCCACCGCCTCGAAGGCGAAGTGGTTGTCGCGGTCGAAGTGGCCCTTCAGGCAGCGGAACCAGATCACCGCCAGCATGATCGTGCCCAGGGTGACGTGCGCGCCGTGGAAGCCGGTGAGCATGAAGAAGGTGGAGCCGTAGATCCCCGACCCGAGCGTCAGGTTGAGGTCGCGGTAGGCGTGGATGTACTCCTCGACCTGGAAGAACAGGAACACGCAGCCCAGCACCACGGTCGCGCCCAGCCAGAACAGCAGCGGCTTGCGGTGCCCGGCCTTCAGCGCATGGTGGGCGATGGTGATGGTCACGCCCGAAGCCAGCAGGATCAGGGTGTTGAGCAGCGGCAGGCCCCACGCCGGGATGGTCTGGAACTGGCCACCCACCGCACCGGGGCCGTTGCTGGGCCAAGCGGTGCTGAAGGTGTCCCACAGCAGGCTGTTGGTCATCACGCCGTCGCCTTCGCCGCCCAGCCACGGCAGCGCGAACTGGCGGGCGTAGAACAGCGCACCGAAGAACGCGGCGAAGAACATCACTTCCGAGAAGATGAACCACACCATCCCCATCCGGAACGAGGTGTCCACCTGGCGGTTGTAGTGGCCGGCGATCGATTCGCGGATGACATCGCCGAACCAGCCGAACAGCACCGCCACCATGGCCGCGGCGCCGACGAAGAAGGTCCACATGCCCCAGCTGGCCTCGTTGAACCAGCTGGCCAGGCCCACCATGAGGACGAACAGCGCGACCGAGCCCAGCAGCGGCCAGCGGCTGCTGTGGGGCACGAAATAGGTGTTGGCGTCGGGCGAATGGGCGTGGGCCATGTCGGCGGGTTCCGTTTGGGTGCGTCGGGTCAGCGAGGCGTGCAGGTCACGGCGCGGCGTGCGGCGAGTTGGCCGCCGCCGCGCGTGCGGTCAGCACGTCGTTCTTGAAGAAGGTGTAGGACAGGGTGACGGTGTTGACGTCGGCGGGCAGGTTGGGGTCGATGATGAAGCGCACCGGCATGTCGCGCTGCTCGCCGGCCTCCAGGGTCTGCGCGGTGAAGCAGAAGCACTCGGTCTTGTTGAAGTAGCCCGAGGCGCGTGCCGGGGCGACCGACGGGGTGGCGCTGCCGACCACGGTGCGGTCGCTGGTGTTGCGGGCGTAATAGGTGGTCTCGTACTGCTCGCCGGGCTTCACCCGCATCGAGAACTGGTGCGGGGTGAACTCCCACGGCAGCTTGGAGTTGACTCCGCCGTCGAACTCCACCGTGACCCAGCGCTCGGCGGCCGGCGTGCGCGCGTCCTGCACGTCCTCCGCGGCGGTGCGCTCCAGGCGGATGCCGAAGACCTTCTCGCAGGCGATCCGGTACAGCGGGATCAGGCTGAAGGTGAACGCGAACGCCGCAATGGCCACGACCACCATCTTCCACGTGCCCGCTGCCGGACGCGCCTTGGGAGTGGGCGTGCTCATTGACCCAGGACCCCGCTGAGGATGAAGGCGACATACACCGCGACCGCGAACCCACCGACCCACAATGCCGTGCGCACGGCTGCCCGGCGACGCGCCTGGACGCTGTCATTGCCGTGCTGCGGATCGCGGGAAGAGTCGGTCATGGTCGCCATGCAACCGGCGCCGCCACGGGGCGGCGCGCGATCGGGTCAGTGGGTGATGTCGCCGTGGGCCAGGTCGCCGTCACGGATGACCGGCGGGGTGGCGAAGGTATGGTGCGGCGCGGGGCTTGGCACGGTCCATTCCAGGCCCCTGGCGGCTTCCCACGAACGGGCGGCGGCAATGGCGCCGTGCTTCTTGGAGTGCAACAGGATCGCGAACATCATGAACGGCGTGGCGAACATGCCGAACGCACCGATCGAGCTGACCAGGTTCCAGTCGGCGAACACCACGTTGTAGTCCGGGATGCGGCGCGGCATGCCGGCCAGGCCGAGGAAGTGCTGCGGGAAGAACAGCAGGTTGACGAACACCATCGTCCACCAGAAGTGGAACTTGGCCCAGGTCTCGTTGTACATGCGCCCGGTCCACTTCGGCCACCAGTAGTAGACCGCCGCGATGATCGCGAACAACGCACCGGTCACCAGCACGTAGTGGAAGTGCGCCACCACGAAGTAGGTGTCGTGGTACTGGAAGTCGGCCGGCACGATGGCCAGCATCAACCCGGAGAAGCCACCGATGGTGAACAGGATGACGAAGGCGATCGCCCACAGCATCGGCGACTCGAAGCTGATCGAGCCCCGCCACATGGTGGTGACCCAGTTGAACACCTTCACCCCGGTGGGCACCGCGATCAGCATGGTCGCGAACATGAAGTAGATCTCGCCACCCAGCGGCATGCCCACGGTGAACATGTGGTGGGCCCACACGATGAAGCTCAGGAACGCGATCGACGCGGTGGCGTAGACCATCGCCTGGTATCCGAACAGCGGCTTGCGGCTGAAGGTCGGGATGATCTCCGACACGATGCCGAACGCCGGCAGGATCATGATGTAGACCTCGGGGTGCCCGAAGAACCAGAAGATGTGCTGGAACATCACCGGGTCGCCGCCGCCGGCCGCGTTGAAGAAGCTGGTGGCGAAGAACTTGTCGGTCAGCAGCATCGTCACCGCGCCGGCAAGCACCGGCATCACCGCGATCAGCAGGAACGCCGTGATCAGCCAGGTCCAGCAGAAGATCGGCATCTTCAGCAGGTCCACGCCGGGGGCGCGCATGTTGAGCAGCGTGGCGATCACGTTGATCGCGCCCATGATCGAGCTGATGCCCATCATGTGGATGGCGAAGATCACGAACGCGACGTTGCTGCCGCCCTGCAGGCTCAGCGGCGGGTACAGCGTCCAGCCGCCGGCGGGGCCGCCGCCGGGCAGGAACAGCGTCAGCAGCAGCAGGCTGAAAGCGAACGGCAGGATCCAGAACGACCAGTTGTTCATGCGCGGCAGCGCCATGTCCGGCGCGCCGATCTGCAGCGGGATCATCCAGTTGGCCAGGCCGACGAAGGCCGGCATCACGCCACCGAAGATCATCACCAGCGCATGCATGGTGGTCATCTGGTTGAAGAACTCGGGGCTGACGTGCTGCAGGCCCGGAACCGCCAGCTCGGTGCGGATCACCACGCTCATCGCCGCGCCGACGATGAACATGGTGAAGCTGAAGATCAGGTACAGCGTGCCGATGTCCTTGTGGTTGGTCGAAAAGAACCAACGCTCGACGAAGCCCTGCTTGTGGCCGTGCTCATCGGTGTGGGCATCGGGGTGGTGATCAGCAACGGGGTGCGTGGCAGCCATGGCCTACCTCTAGGAAAATACGATTTCGATCAGCCGGCCGCGGGAGCGTCGGCCGGGGGGGCGGCATCGGCCGGCGTTTCTTCTGCGTCGGCGTCCGCGTCCGCATCGACCGGGAGCGCGGCCTCGTCACCCTGCTGCACGTCCTCGACCATCTCCGGGTCCAGCCCGCGCGGGGCGAGCCCTGCACCGGTCGGCGGCGGGGTGGTCGGGTCGGCCAGCGGCGCGGTCCCGGCGCGTTGCTGCGCCAGCCACTGCCGGTACTCGGCCGGCGGTACCGCGCGCACCACGATCGGCATGAAGCCGTGGTCCTTGCCGCACAGCTCGGCGCACTGGCCGCGGTAAATGCCCGGCTCGTCGATCTGGGTCCAGGCCTCGTTGACGATGCCCGGGATCGCATCCTGCTTCCAGCCGAGCGCCGGCACCCACCAGGCGTGGATCACGTCGTCGGCGGTGATGACGAAGCGGATCTTGGTGTCGGTCGGCAGCACCAGTTCGTTGTCGACGTCCAGCAGGTAGTGCGGGTGGTCGGCAGCGGTGGGCTGGATGCCACTCTGGCGGATCTCGTCGCTCTTGCGGTCCAGCCGGCTGGTGAACTTCACCCCCTGGCCCAGGTACTCGTACGTCCACATCCACTGGTAGCCGGTGACCTTGACGGTCATCTCGGCATTGCGGGTGTCGTACATGTTGATCAGCTTGCTGGTGGCCGGAAACGCCATCAGCACCAGCAACGCCACCGGGATCACCGTCCACAGGATTTCCAGCCGGGTGCTGTGGGTGAAGTCGCGGTCGGGCACGGCGCCCTTGGACTTGCGGAACTTGAACATGGCGTAGCCCATCGCGCCGAACACCAGCAGGCCGATCGCCACGCAGATCCACAGCGCCAGCATGTGCGCCTCGTAGGCGTTCTGCGACAGGTGGGTGACGCCGCGACCCATGTTCAGCTGCCACCGCTGCGGATCGGCGGCCTGCGCCGAGGCGATGGCAGGAACCGACAGCGCGGCGATGCCTGCTGCCCACTGCTTGAAACGACCGGCTTTCATCACTTCGAGCCCCAGGAAATCAGAAATAGTGGTGAGTGCTCCGCGGGCTGCCTGTCCCGGCCCGGCCCGCGCCACTCGACGCGGGAGACCGTCCGGCAAAACCGGGAGGACAGGTGGCTGGCGAGCCCGTCGCGCCTTGCAGGGCCCATCACGCCGTTACCGGCGCTACGGATATCCGCGAAATGGTAGCCGGCGGGCGGGGCGGCGGCAAGTTGGGTTACGTGCGGGGAGCCTTGCCGGATGCGGTCCAGGCCGCGGGCAGGGGGCCGGTCGGGCCCTGCTGGCAGGCCCTGGCGCGGCCTGCGGGGCATCGCCGGCGCGGGAGCCGAACGTACGCTGGCGTCGGGGAGTTCCGGCATGGGCGGCGGACCCGTGCGGCCCTACACTATGCGGCTTACCGCGCGCCGCGCGACTGCCCTGGCCCATGCACACTCCTCCCGTCGCCGCCGCGCGCGCGTTGATCGCGCCCGAACTGCCTGCCGCCCCCCCTGCCCCGCGTGCCGCCATCACCGATGGCTGGGTCCGCGACGAGGCCGACCACGTCCGGGTGCTGCTGGAACAGGCCCGGCTGCCCGAGGCCGATCGCGCGGCCGTGCAGGCCACCGCGGCCGACCTGGTCGCGCGCGTGCGTGCCCGCGCGCGGCACCAGGGCGCGATCGAAGCCTTCATGCGCCAGTACGACCTGGGCAGCGAGGAAGGCGTGCTGCTGATGTGCGTGGCGGAGGCGCTGCTGCGTATCCCCGACCAGGACACCGCCGACAAGCTGATCCGCGACAAGCTGGGCGATGCGGACTGGAAGCGGCACATGGGCCAGTCCGACTCGGTGCTGGTCAACGCCTCCACCTGGGGGCTGATGCTGACCGGCCACCTGGTGGACCTGGCCGACGGCACCAAGCGCGACGTGCACGGCGCCTTCAAGCGCCTGGTCGGGCGCGTGGGCGAACCGGTGATCCGGCTGGCGGTGCGCCAGGCGATGAAGATCATGGGCCACCAGTTCGTGATGGGCCGGACCATCGGCGAGGCCCTGGCGCGTGCGGGCAAGGGCAGCAACGCGAGCTACCGCTACTCCTTCGACATGCTGGGCGAAGCCGCGCTGACCGCCGACGACGCGGCGCGCTACCTGCAGGCGTACCGCGATGCGATCGAGGCGATGGGTCGCGGCGGCGCGCACGCCGGCAAGGAGGTGTTCGGCGCGCCGAGCATCTCGGTCAAGCTCTCGGCGCTGCATCCGCGCTACGAACACGCCCAGCGCGCACGCGTGCTGGCCGAGCTCACCCCCCGCGTTCTGGAGCTGGCGAGATTGGCCCGCGGCCACGGCATCGGCTTCACCGTGGACGCCGAGGAGGCCGACCGGCTGGAGCTGTCACTGGACGTGTTCGCCGCGGCCTATGCCGATGCATCGCTGGAGGGCTGGGAGGGGTGCGGTCTGGCGGTGCAGGCCTACCAGAAGCGCGCGCCCGAAGTGATCGACTTCATCGTCGACCTCGCCCGGCGCCTGGGCCGCCGCATCCCGGTGCGGCTGGTGAAGGGCGCGTACTGGGACAGCGAGGTCAAGCGCGCACAGGTCGACGGCCTGGCCGGCTATCCGGTGTTCACCCGCAAGCCCAACACCGACGTGTCGTACCTGGCCTGCGCCAGGCGGATGCTCGCCGCCGGCGATGCGATCTACCCGATGTTCGCCACCCACAACGCCCACACCATCGCGGCCATCCACCGGATGGCGCAGATCCACCTGCGGCCGCCGGGATCGCCCACCGCGGCGGCCGGCACGCCGGCAAAGGGCCACGCGATGGCTGCGCGCTTCGAGTTCCAGAAGCTGCACGGCATGGGCGACGACCTGTACGCCGAAGTGATCCCGGCCGACCGGCTGGACGTGCCCTGCCGCGTGTACGCACCGGTCGGCAGCCACGAGGACCTGCTGCCGTACCTTGTGCGCCGGCTGCTGGAGAACGGCGCCAACTCCAGCTTCGTCAACCGCATCACCGATGAAGCCGTCGCCATCGAGGACCTGGTGCGTGACCCGGTCGAAACGGTCGCCGCGTTCGAACAGATCACGCATCCCCGCATTCCGCTGCCGGTCGACCTCTTCCGCAGCTTTGGCCTACACAGGAACAATTCCATGGGCGTGAACCTCGCCAACGACGATCAACTGCGCCAGCTCGCCGCGCAGGTCAACGCCGCCGCCGACCAGCGCTGGTCCGCCACGCCGCTGGTGCCGGGCGCCACGTCCGGCTGCGAGCCGATCGCCTCGACCAACCCCGCCGACCGGCGGGAGGTCGCCGGCCACTGGACGCCGGCCGACAGCGCCACGGTCGAGCGCGCGCTGGCCAACGCCGTGGCCGCCCACGACGGCTGGAACGCCACCCCGGCCGCCAGCCGCGCGGCGATCCTGGAGCACGCCGCCGACCTGATGGAAGCACGCATGCCGCAGTTCATCGCGATGTGCACCAAGGAGGCCGGCAAGAGCATCCCCGATGGCGTGGCCGAGGTGCGCGAGGCGGTGGACTTCCTGCGCTACTACGCCGCGCAGGCTCGCGAACTGTTCGCGCCCGAGCCGCTGCCCGGCCCGACCGGCGAATCCAACACCCTGCACCTGTCCGGCCGCGGCGTGTTCGTCTGCATCAGCCCGTGGAACTTCCCGCTGGCGATCTACACCGGACAGGTGGCCGCGGCGCTGGCCTCCGGCAACACCGTGATCGCCAAGCCCGCCGAGCAGACCAGCCTGGTCGGCTACGTCGCCACGCAGCTGTTGCACGAGGCCGGTGTTCCCGAGGCGGTGCTGCAGTTCGTGCCCGGCGACGGTGCCATCGTCGGCGCGGCGCTTACCAAGGACCCGCGCGTGGCCGGCGTGGCCTTTACCGGGTCGACCAACACCGCGCGCGCCATCAACCGCGCGCTGGCCGCGCGCGACGCCGCCATCGCCGTGCTGATCGCCGAGACCGGTGGCCAGAACGCCTTGATCGCCGATTCCTCGTGCCTGCCCGAGCAACTGGTCAAGGACGTGATGGCTTCGGCCTTCACCTCTGCCGGCCAACGCTGCTCGGCCGCGCGCATCCTGTTCGTGCAGGAGGACATCGCCGACAAGGTCGAGCAGATGCTCGCCGGTGCGATGGCCGAGCTGCGCGTGGGCGACCCGGGGCTGCTGTCGACCGATGTCGGGCCGGTGATCGACGAGGACGCGATGGCGATGCTGCACGAGCACGTCGCGCGCATGGACCGGGAAGCGACGCTGATCGCACAGGCACCGATGGACGGCGACACCGCGCATGGCAGCTTCTTCGCCCCGCGCGCCTACGCGCTGCGCTCGCTCGACCAGTTGCACGAGGAAATCTTCGGGCCGGTCCTGCATGTGCTGCGCTGGAAGGGCGACGACCTGGACGGGGTGCTGGCACAGATCAACACCACCGGCTACGGCCTGACCCTGGGCATCCATTCGCGCATCGACGAGACGGTGGACTACATCGCTTCGCGCGCGCGCGTGGGCAACTGCTACGTCAACCGCAACCAGATCGGCGCGGTGGTCGGCGTGCAGCCCTTCGGTGGCCAGGGCCTGTCCGGCACCGGCCCCAAGGCCGGGGGCCCGCACTACCTGCCGCGCTTCACGACCGAAAAAGTCATCACCATCAACACCACCGCCTCGGGCGGCAATGCGTCGCTGTTGACGCTGGGCGAGTGAAGTCGGGGGGGGGGGGCGCGGCCCCGCCGCCCGGCGCCCGGGGGTGGGCCATCCACGCGCCGCCCCGCGCGCCGCGGCCCGGGTGGGCCGGAGCGGGG